>JANSXF010000093.1 GCA_024743095.1 Flavobacteriaceae bacterium | reverse complement strand
GCTCGAATTGTGGATGCGGGTAATCCATCACGGATGCCCGGTTGTTGGTACTTGCCGCAAAATTGTGGGTGAACCCTAGTGTGTGTCCTATTTCGTGAGCAGAAAGTTGACGTATTCTGGCCAAGGCCAATTTCAACATTCCCCCATAATTATCGTCACGCTCGGCAAAGGGTTGATTCATCAAGGCTTGGGCAATTATAAAATCTTGGCGGATACGTAAACTTCCCAAACTTACATGGCCTTTCAGAATCTCCCCTGTTCTGGGGTCCACTACACTGGCTCCATAACTCCATCCTCTTGTAGAACGATGGACCCATTGTACCACATTGTAACGTACATCCAACGGGTCGGCATCATCGGGAAGCATTTTCATTTGGAAAGCATTTTTATAGCCTGCCGCCTCAAAAGCTTGGTTCCACCATTTTCCTCCATCCAACAAGGCGGAACGAACTGGTTCGGGAGTACCGTTATCCAAATAATAAATTATCGGCTCTACGGCTTCGCTTACTTCCGCATTTGGATCCTTTTTTTCCAATCGGTGCCTTCTTGTAGATCTTTTTATGAGTGGTTCCTCTACCGGGGTAGCATAATCGTAGTAGGAAAATGGATATCCGCCACTGCGGGGGTCAAAATCCCGTTTTTCAAAGTTATCATCGGGCAACTCGATCAGAGAATGATGTTGGGCCACCGTTACCAAACTGGCATTCGGCGCCACAGAACGGATCCAAGCGCCCTGCGGTTCGCCCTTGAACGTTAAGGTAACATCGAATTCGATGTTTTTAGGGAATGCCTTGGTACGGTCGAACGCCCAAGCACTTTTGGATTTGTCCAAGCTATAGGACCCTTGTTTTGCCCTTTTTAATCGATTGGTGACACCATGGGCATCTCGCATAAGAAAATCGGTGAAATCAATTAAGTAGCTCCCCTTGGACTCCTCAACAATTTCAAAGCCTTCTAAAATGGATTTAGCAAAGGCTTGTTCCACGGATTTTCGCTCCAATTCATTATCTGTAATGGCCCTGTATTCCAAATTGGGCTGTACCAATAACAGTTTTTTTCCCGCTTTGCGGAAGAACACAACTTGTTCGTTCCCCAACTGCCCGCGGTCAAGACCTATATCGTTGCTACCTATACCACTGCTAAGGGCATAAACGTATAAAAACTCTTTCTCCAAATCATCGACTTGCAGGTAAATTTTATCGCTAGAGTCATCGTAGAAAAAATTAAAATAACCGTTGAATTTTTGAAAGTCTTTGGCCTTTTCAAAGGTTTGGGCCCCCAATGAGGCACACACAAAATAAAGTAAAGCAATGAGGGTAGTTATGTTCTTCATAATCTGGTTGAAATATTGTCCTTAAAAGTATGGAAATCATTTTTAAAAATCGTCTCCCAAAACCTTTAAGTAGCTCTATAGAAGAAATTGACAAAATTGAATGGTAAATTTTGCACATTTCTATTCTTGCCCCTGCCATATAGGATTGAAATTTTAATCATTGTATTGCAAATACCTAAGGTAATCTGCAGAAAGAAACTTATTTTTACCCCAAAATACATTACATGACAACTACAGATCAACAGAAAGATCTCATTGAGCGCCTTGGTGCGTTAAGGAGGTATCTTTGACATTGATGCCAAACTTATTGAAATAGAGAACGAGGAAGAAAAGACCCTTGCTCCAGGTTTTTGGGACAATCCACAAGAGGCCCAAAAGCAAATGCAGTCCATAAAATCGAAAAAAAACTGGGTAGAGGATTTTGAGGAGGCCAAAACATTGATCGGTGACCTTGAAGTTCTTATGGAGTTTCAACAGGTAGGTGAAGTTTCTGAAGAGGAAGTCTCCAAACAGTTCAACAAAGCTCAACTTGCCATTGAAAAGCTGGAGTTCCGTAATATGCTCTCGGATGAAGGGGATGAACTTACTGCAGTGCTTCAAATTACCGCAGGTGCCGGTGGTACAGAAAGTTGTGATTGGGCATCCATGCTTATGCGCATGTACATGATGTGGGCCGAAAAAAACGGCTATAAGATCAAGGAACTCAACTATCAAGCTGGTGATGTGGCAGGAATCAAGACCGTAACCTTGGAAATTGAAGGTGAATTTGCCTTTGGATGGCTAAAGGGTGAAAACGGTGTACATCGGTTGGTACGTATCTCCCCTTTTGACAGTAACGCCAAAAGGCACACGTCTTTTGCGTCGGTATATGTGTATCCGTTGGTGGACGATAGTATCGAGATAGAAGTGAACCCTTCGGATATCGAGATTACAACGGCACGTTCCAGTGGTGCTGGAGGACAAAATGTGAACAAGGTGGAAACCAAGGTTCAATTGGTTCATAAACCTACGGGAATCCAAATTTCCTGTTCAGATTCACGTTCACAGCACGACAACAGGGCAACGGCCATGAAAATGTTGAAATCCCAATTATACGAAATTGAACTGCGCAAAAAACAAGAGGCCCGTGCCGAAATTGAATCTTCCAAAATGAAGATTGAATGGGGCTCACAAATCCGTAACTATGTGATGCATCCTTACAAATTGGTGAAAGATGTGCGCACAGGTGAGGAAACCGGTAATGTTGATGCCGTTATGGATGGTGACCTTGATGCATTTTTAAAGGCCTTTCTGATGATGATGGGACAAAAACAAGAGTAACATCGGACATCAGACATCAGACATCAGACATCAGACATCAGACATCAGACATCAGACATCTAAAAAAAATAAAAAATGATTAAAATATATCATAACCCAAGATGTAGAAAATCGCGAGAGGGCCTCGCCATCTTGGAAAAATCGGGAAAAGAATTTGAAGTGGTAAAATATTTGGATGACGTTCCCAGCAAAGAAGAACTTAAATCATTGATAGAATATTTAGGTATTGCCCCAATTGATTTGGTTCGGAAGACCGAAGCCATCTGGAAGGAAAAATTTAAAGGAAAATCCCTGACCGATGATGAAGTGATCGCAGCCATGGCAGAAAACCCAAAATTGATAGAGCGCCCCATTGTGGTCAATGGAAAAAAAGCAGTTGTGGGAAGGCCTCCCGAACAAATTTCAAGTCTGCTATAATTCTGGTATCCAATTACATTTAACATAGGTTGCAACCGTAAATTCAACCTAAATAGTATCTTTACCTCCATGAAAAGTAAACAAACACTCTTCGTTATCACCTTATTTGTTGGTTTATTGGCCATGAACGATGTCGTTGCCCAATATGGTTACGGCTCTCCTTATGGTTATGGCAGGTACGGCCGGGGACGCAGTTATGTGCCCCAAGCAGGTCCCACGGAAAGCCAAAAAGAGGAAACACCACCTACGGCCGAAGAACTTGTGGACGAACAAATGCCTTCCATCACGGAGGCCATAGAATTGGACCCGTTTGAGCAAGCTGTTGTTCGTACTTCTCTTGTGACCTCTGTTCAACAACGAATAGAACTTCAAATTCTGGGACTGGAACCCCTAAAGATGAAAGAAGAGGTCGAAAAAATCAAAAGGCGACAAGATGCCGAGTTAAAGGCGGGCCTTCCAGAAGACAAGTACGAAGCCTTTATGGAACTTCAAGAGAACCAGTTCAAGGCCAAAAAGAAAAAAAAGAAGAAAAAGAACAAGGGTTAACAATTCTTTAAGGTCATTCGCAGGTTCAATTACGTTGTTTGGGGATTTATATTTCGCATCCACTTTTTTTCCTTCAATTTTTGCAGCGTAAAAATCAAACTATGCAAAGGATATTAATCCCATTGCTGCTAATCACATTAATCTCATTTCAAGGATTAGCCCAGCAAAACCAAAATTCTATAACAATTTCAGGAAAGGTGATCGATTCAGATTCGGGCCAACCTTTGGAATATGCAACCTTTGTGTTGCAAAAATCAGATAGTCCGGACCAAGTTACTGGTGGGATAACGGATCTTGAGGGAAATTTTGAAATCGAGACAGCTCCCGGAACCTATAACATTAGGGTCGAGTTTATTTCTTACAAGACCTATTCCCGACAAGGGCAAACCTATAATTCGGACACCAACCTAGGTTCAATTTCCTTATCCCCCGACGTGGCCCAATTGGCCGAAGTTGAAGTAGTAGGTGAAAAAACCACTGTAGAGGTAAGATTGGACAAAAAAGTGTACAACATTGGCAAGGACATTACCACTAGTGGAGGTAATGTTAGTGATGCTCTCGGAAACATTCCCTCAGTTTCTGTGGATGTCGAAGGCGCAATCAGTTTGAGGGGGAATGACAATGTTCGTATTCTTATTAATGGTAAACCATCTGCCCTTGCAGGCTTTGGTTCCACGGATGTATTGCAACAGCTACCTGCCGATGCAATTGAAAAGGTAGAGGTTATTACCAGTCCTTCTGCCCGTTATGATGCCGAAGGAACGGCAGGTATCCTGAACATTATCCTTAAAAAGGAGAAAACACTGGGAATCAATGGTTCCGTTAACCTCACGGGAGGATTTCCTTTTAACGCCAGGGCAACAACAAACTTTAACCTCCGAACAGAGAAGTTCAATATCTTCAATACGTTGGGTTACTATCACAGGGAATCACCCGGAGGCGGAAGAAATGACAATACCTATCAATCTCCGCAAAGTGAATTTGATAGAATTATAGAGGACAGGGATGTAAGTAGAAACGATGACGGTTTCAACATCAACGTTGGAATGGAATACTTCCTTACCGAGAAATCATCCATTACCGGTAGCTTTTTCTACAGATGGTCCGATGAGAATGATTTGACCGAAAACGATAACCAACGTTTCGCAGATGGTGGTTTGAACAGTAGAACTTTTAGAACGGAAGATCAAGCAGAAAAGGATAACAGCCGCCAACTGTCCTTTAACTATACAAACAACATTGATGACGACGGGCAGAAATTGACCGCGGATTTTCAATATTCTTATGACAATGAGGATGTATTGACAGGCATTCGCGAGGATCGTACCATACCAAGTGATAGTCTGATTGCATTGGAAAATATATATGAAAAGCAGAAACAGGACGATATTTTGGCACAGATCGATTATGTATTGCCCATGGGCGATGCTCAATTTGAGGCCGGTTACCGTGGTACCTTTGAAAAAGAGGTGAACGATTACCAATTGGATACATTGGACCAAGGTTCGGGCAACTTTATTACCAACCAAGATCTTACCAACATATTTACGTACCACGAGAATGTTAACGCACTGTACACCCAGTATGGCAATAAATACGGTAAATTCTCCGTATTGCTCGGATTGCGATTGGAAAATACCGAAATGCGTGGCGAGGTAGATGCCAGTATTGATAGTGAAGCTCTGGAAGAACTTGTTGGCGAAGATGTTGACCTGAACTTTGATAAAAACTATCTCGGTCTTTTCCCTACGGTAAACTTTGTTTACGAAATTTCAAAGACCCAGAACATTTCCCTTGGATACAACAGGAGGATCAATAGGCCAAGAGGTTGGTTCATCAACCCGTTTCCTTCTAGATCTAGTAGAACAAACGTTTTCCAAGGAAACCCGGATTTGGATCCCGCCTTCGCAAATGCCTTTGATTTGGGCTATATGAAGCGTTGGACAAAATTTACTCTTACTTCATCGGTTTACTACCAGCGTGAAACACAATCTTTTGAATTTATTACCGAAGAAACCGGACAGTTTACATCCGATGGTATACAAATCATACGGTCTGTGCCGATCAACCTATCTACCAACGAACGTATTGGTGCCGAGGCCGGGTTCATGTACAATCCAGCGAAATGGTGGAGAATGAACGGTAGTTTCAACTACTTTACCTTTTCCACGGATGGTTCGTTCAACGGTATAGATTATGGAACAACCAATACAAGTTACTTTGCCCGTTTTAGCTCCAAGTTTACCTTGCCCGCCAAAATAGAGCTGCAGGCCAACTCCTTTTATATGGGACCAAGACAAAATGCCCAAACGGACACAAAAGGGATGTTCTCCATGAACTTGGCTCTGAGCAAAGATTTGTTCAAGGACAAAGCAACACTTTCATTAAACGTAAGTGATTTGTTCAACTCCAGAAAGCGTCAATCTTTTACACAGACGCCCACATTTACTTCGGATAGCGAGTTCCAATGGAGGAGAAGACAAGTGAACCTATCATTTATTTATCGATTCAATCAACCCAAGGAACAACGCCAAAGACAGCAACAAGGTCCAGGCAATGGAGATGATGATGAAGGGCAATACCAAGGTTAACATTCAATACCATACAGTTTCCCCGAAACTTAAATCAAAAAGGCAGCCAATATGGCTGCTTTTTTTGTGTTTGCATGTTTTGAATCTCTGGATGGAAAGTAATCGCAAAAAAAAATTAGTCTTCAAACCGATGAAAACTAATTTCGAAAAACAGCTTAAACAAAAAAGAAGCCAAAAGGCTTCTTTTCTTATATTTTATTCTTCCAGTTGGGCACGTTTGGCCTCTTTTCTTTCTTTATACATTTCCCTTAGGTTGCCGATCAACCAGTAAGGTACTACAAAGGTCAACAAGAATATCATCAACCAAAAACCGATTGTCAAAATTGTTAGAAAAGCTAGAAAACCTAAATATTGGTCAAAATCAAACATCTTTATTCCTTTTGTTTTAACAAAGATACTTTCTTCTTATCAAAAAATGCAAATAGATGTACAAAAAAAGTGTATTTATCTATATCAATTACCATATAAATGCCCTATATCCTACCTTTGTGTGACAAAATTTTAAACTATGAGTTTCAGGATTGAAAAAGACACCATGGGCGAGGTAAAAGTACCCGCCGATAAATATTGGGGCGCCCAAACCGAACGTTCCCGAAACAACTTTAAAATTGGTGCACCTGCATCTATGCCCTTGGATGTGGTATACGGATTTGCCTATTTAAAAAAGGCCGCGGCCTACACGAACCACGAACTTGGAGTACTAAGCCAAGAAAAAAGAGACTTGATCGCACAAGTTTGCGATGAAATTCTTGAAGGCAAGCATGATGACCAATTTCCGTTGGTAATTTGGCAAACAGGCTCTGGCACCCAGAGCAACATGAACGTGAACGAGGTGATTGCCAACCGTGCGCATGAAATTGCCGGTAAAAAAATCGGAGAGGGAGAGAAAACCGTTCAGCCCAATGATGATGTGAACAAAAGCCAGTCTTCTAACGATACTTTCCCCACGGGAATGCACATTGCGGCCTACAAAAAAATTGTGGACGTTACTATTCCCGGTGTAGAACAATTAAGGGACACCTTGGAGAAGAAATCCAAAGAGTTCAAGGATGTGGTAAAAATAGGAAGGACCCATTTGATGGATGCCACTCCCCTAACCTTGGGCCAAGAATTTTCCGGTTATGTTTCCCAATTGAACCATGGTCTTAAAGCATTAAAAAATACGTTGCCCCACCTTGGCGAACTTGCTCTTGGTGGAACAGCTGTTGGTACAGGATTGAATACACCGCAAGGTTATGATGTTCTTGTAGCCAAATATATTGCCGAGTTTACCGGTAAGCCTTTTGTTACTGCAGAGAACAAGTTCGAGGCACTTGCAGCCCACGATGCCATTGTTGAAAGTCATGGCGCTTTAAAACAATTGGCGGTTTCTTTGAACAAAATTGCAAACGATATCCGAATGATGGCTTCCGGGCCACGTTCCGGTATTGGAGAAATTATAATTCCAGCCAATGAACCGGGAAGTTCCATAATGCCAGGTAAAGTTAACCCAACCCAGAGTGAGGCCATTACCATGGTTTGTGCGCAGGTTATGGGTAACGATGTTGCCATTAGCGTTGGAGGTACACAGGGGCATTACGAGCTAAATGTGTTCAAACCTGTTATGGCCGCCAATATACTACAATCGGCCCAACTTATCGGAGATGCTTGTGTAAGTTTTGATGAAAACTGTGCCGCTGGAATTGAGCCAAATCATACTACCATAAAGACGTTGTTAAACAATTCTTTGATGTTGGTTACTGCGTTGAATACAAAAATTGGCTATTATAAAGCCGCCGAGATTGCCAATACTGCCCACAAGAACGGTACTACTTTGAAAGAAGAGGCCGTTAATCTAGGGTATGTTACCGCCGAGGACTATGACGAGTGGGTAAAACCTGAAGATATGGTCGGAAGCTTAAAATAAGTTTCTTGAATTCGTAGAAATAAAAAATGCCCGTCCAATTTTGGACGGGCATTTTTAGTTATGGTGATAGTGTGTTTTCTTATTTCAACTCGAAGCTGGAAGTTCCCAACAATTTTAATTTGTTGTCATAAACATTTACCATGTAATTTCCATCTTGGAAATCACCACTAGGCTTGTTTATATAATCACAAACATCCAAAGCGTCATTCTCGTAGTAGAAGTTGGTTCCTTTACTGTACGTTAAGGAGTTGCCTTCCTCTGTAGTTTTGGTCAAACCTTCACCTAGTACATTACCTTGTGGCCCAAGAACTTCGATGTAGAATTCTCTGTCACCAGCTTCGGCGATTACGTTATCGGCGATAGTAAAGCAAACTTTGAATTTATCAGTCGCTCTAGCTCTAGAGGTAGATACCAATTTACCACTGTTTCTTTCTTTGATGGCATCAACACTGATTGTATTTAAGTTAAGTGCAGAACCTTTTTCAACGGCATCGGCCAATTGAGTGTTCTGGATAATCAAAGAATCGTTGAATACGGTTTGTTGTTCCAATTCAGCAAAAGTGCTGTCCCTTTGCATGGCCAACAAGCTGTTGGACTGGGTCAAGGAATCAACTTGTTTCAATAATTCCTCTCTTTCAGCTTTTAGAACGCTTACTTGTCTTCTGTAACGAGAAAGTGTAGCGATGTCAGCTTTCATACTACTTACGGAATCAATATATTTTGCGATATTGTCTCTAGCGGCAACCAACTCTTCGTTAGTGGCATTGCTTTCCAAAATAGCTTTGTCGTACTCGGACTTCAAATTGTTCAAATCCTCTACAACCAATTCTTTTTCTTGAGTAAGTGCTTCTGATGTAGCTTTTTTATCTTGATAAAGACTAACCGTGTAAATAATGGTTCCCAAAAGAACTACTCCTAACAGACCTGCTATTACTTTCAATCCGTTATTGTTATTTTTTGTTTCAGTCATAACTTTTTGTTTTAATTGATTCTACGTTTAAGGTTTTTTAATCAATTGTGTTTGGTTTATATACGCTTGCGATTTGCATTTGGATTATTTGGGTGAAAAATTATCTTCACAAAAAATTATAATTCTGCCTATTATCCTTTATTTTTAGAAGGATAAAAAGAATCTATCATGAAGAAAAATATGATTGCAACCATTGGTGTATTAACACTTTTGATGGTTTCCTGTAAGCAAAAAGAGGAAAAACAAGAAGAAATGGCCGGTGCAGAGGAAACCGCAATTGAGGTTGAAGCACCTGCTGCCGCCAAAATAATACCTATTGAACATGCAACGGCTATAATCGAATGGGATGACCATACCATATATATAGACCCTGTTGGTGGAAAAGCGATTTTTGAAGGCCAAAAATCACCCGACATTATCTTTATTACCGATATACACGGAGACCATTTTAATCCAGAGACCTTGAAGGAATTGGATTTGGAAGGTGTTCAAATTATTGCCCCCGATGCGGTAAAGCAACAAATGGAGGAAGCCTTATCGTCCAAAACAACCACTATGGTAAATGGTGAGACCCAAGAAATCGCAGGCTTTTCTGTTGAGGCTACCCCGATGTATAACTT
>JANSXF010000089.1 GCA_024743095.1 Flavobacteriaceae bacterium | reverse complement strand
GATAAATATTGTGTGGAAGATAAATGGCCACTTGTTCTTCATTTTGAAAAGACTCAGCACGCCTTCTTTTAAACCGTTGAGGAATCCCTTGAGTTTGATGGCCAAAGGTGATCTGGATTTACGGATGATATAGGACCCTAAAAAGAGTCCCACGATACCCACCAGCAATATTCCGATAGCGCCGATGATATTGACGCCCCTTTCTTCCAAAAAGCCAAGGATGAAGTCGGTTTGAAGCACCAAAGTGATCATAATGATGATCAGGAGCATCAACAAATCGATGACCCTTTCCGTGACAATGGTCCCAAACCCTTTTTCAAAAGGTACCTTCTCGTAGGTGGTGAGTGCGGTGGCCCTTAAAATTTCACCGGAACGGGGTATGCCCAAGTTGGCAAAATAGGATATCAATACAATAAATATGGTGTTGACGGTCTTGGGGCGATAGCCCAAGGGTTCCAAAAGGTATTTCCAACGTATGGCCCGTGAAATATGGCTCAGTATGCCAATGAGAATGGAAATGGTCACCCATAATGGACTGGCATTGGAAATATAATGGATGATCTGTTTTCGTTCCTCAGGTGTGGTGGAGTTGTAGGAGTACCAAACCAAAAATAACCCGAAGGCAATGGGGATGAATATTTTAAGGAATTTTTTGAGGGATTTGCCCAAAATTTATTGGAGTAGATTGGTTTCCTCGTTGGGGAACACCAATGCTGGATTAAATGTTTTTGCCTCTTCGATATCCATCCATGCATAGGTAATCAGGATCAATACGTCTCCCACGGCCACTTTTCTGGCGGCGGCACCGTTCAATGTAAGTTCCCCGGAATTTCGAGGGCCGGGAATGGCATAAGTTTCCAATCGTTCGCCGTTGTTGTTGTTCACGATCTGCACTTTTTCGCCCCTAATAATGTTGGCGGCATCCATAAGATCCTCATCTATGGTAATGCTTCCTATATAGTTAAGGTCTGCCCCGGTAACTTTTACTCGGTGTATTTTAGATTTTACGACTTCTACTTGCATGGTGCAAAATTATCAATTCAATCTTAGATTATCAATTAAGCGAACGCCGTCTGCGTAAACGGCGATAAACGCCCTATATTTTTGGTTGTCCTGAATTTTTAGGGCCGGCGTCAATGTGTTCTCGTCAGCGATTTCAAAATATTCGAGGTCAAACAGGGGGTGTAGTTCAAATTCTGACCTTACCCAATCCGCAATACCTAGTGCACTTTTCGTGCCAAAATCGGCTTTGGCAGTTTGCAGGGTAGTATGAATAAAGCCAGCCTGTTCACGAGTGTCTTTTGACAGTCTTTCATTGCGGGAACTCATGGCGAGACCGTGTGGTTCTCTTTCAATGGGGCAACCGATAATTTGAAAGGGCAATTTTTTTATTTCGGCCATTTTTCGGATAATCTGCAACTGTTGGAAATCTTTTTCGCCAAAATAGGCTTTGTCGGGAGCTACGGTTCTCAGAAAAAGTTCTACAATGGTGCCGACACCGTCAAAATGCCCTGCTCTGAACTCGCCTTCCATTACTTTGTCCAAACCATCGAACTCGTATGATTGGGAGGTAATGTTCTCTCCATAAATTTCATCCACCGTTGGGGCAAATACCACAATGTTCTCCGAGACCTGATTTAAAAGGTCGATGTCCTTCTCGAAAGTACGCGGATATTTATCCAGATCATCTTTTTTATCGAACTGGGTTGGGTTGACAAAAATGCTGACAACAACCAGGTCATTTTCCGAAAGAGCTTTTTTTACCAATGAGATATGGCCCTTGTGAAGTGCTCCCATGGTGGGAACAAGACCAATTGTACGGTCTTTTTCCCGCTGCTCTTGGGTAAAGGCGTTCAGTTCTTTTTTAAGGTCGAATATCTTCATATACAGGTACAAAAGGGTGCAAAAATACTATAAATACAGCTAATCAGCATAATTTTTGTACTTTTGCAGCTATGTTTTTCAGATAAACAAAAGAAAGCGTTTATGAATGGTAAAAAGGTATTGTTTGTATCTTCTGAATTAGTTCCCTACCTCCCAGAGAATCCTGTTTCCTTAATGTCGTACGAAGCGCCAAGAATGGTGAACAGCAATGGTGGCCAAATCCGCATTTTTATGCCAAGGTACGGAAACATCAACGAAAGGAGGCATCAATTACATGAGGTAATACGTTTATCGGGGATGAACCTGGTGATCAACGACATGGATATGCCCTTGATCATAAAGGTGGCTTCCATACCAAAGGAACGAATACAGGTCTACTTTATAGATAACGACGAATATTTTAAAAGAAAGGCCACATTTGCCGATTCCGACGGGAATTTGTTCCCTGATAATGACGAACGTGCCATTTTCTTTGCAAAAGGAGTTGTGGAGACGGTGAAAAAATTGAACTGGTCCCCGGATATTATCCATGTGCACGGCTGGATGGCCTCCATGGTCCCGTTATACCTGAGAAAATACTATGCAGATGAGCCATTGTTCTCAGAGAGTAGGATAGTTACTTCCGTTTATGGAAAGGATTTTGAAGGAGAGCTCGATGCTGCGATGATAGATAAAATTGCTTTTGACGGGATCGCCAAAGAAGAGGTTTCGGCGCTGTCCAAGCCCGAGTATAATAATTTGTTAAAGGTTGCCGTAGATCATTCCGATGCCGTTATTTTAGCCGCGGATGATTTGTCCGATGACCTAAAAAGCCATATAGACAATCTTTCCGTACCAGTTTTGCCCTACGTTTCCCTTCAGGAAGCTGAAGAGGCTTACACAAATTTCTATAATACAGAGGTTTTAAAATAGATTGAATGAGATTTTCCAATATTTTCAAGGTTTCGGCGCTGGTTGGGACTTTGTTTTTACTAATTGTCTCTTGTGAGGAGGAATTGGATACCATAGGAGAAGGGGTTATTGATGGTGAGCCCTTCACTACTGGTAAAGTTGAGTATGACGTATTTGCCTATAACAAGGGACTGACGGCCGTGCAAACCAATAGGTTGCCCGTATATCAACTGGGTACGTTTAACGACCCTATCTATGGTCAGAGAAAGGCGAGTATCATTTCGCAGCTTCAGTTGTCCACGGGATCGCCAAGGTTTGGCGATTTGTCCCAGGCCAGTGAGGATGACCCGGATAACGATCAGGAAAATGAGACGGTAAAGGAAGTATTCCTGAACATTCCTTTTTTAACGGCCCCATCGCCGGATAGGGATGGTGATGGTGTACCGGACGATCTTGAAAACGGCGATGATGCCGATGATCCTAATTCCGATTGGGACGGCGATGGTGTTTCCGATAATCAGGAACAAATAATCGGGTCCAACCCATTCGACCCTGATGAGGATGGCACTGGAGATAATTTTACACCGAACGTGTATCCCAACAGATTTGATTTGGATAGTATTTACGGGGATAGAAACCAGACATTTGATATCGTGGTCTCAAGATCGAATTACTTTCTTAGGGATTTAGATCCCAATTCAAACTTTCAAGAGGCACAAGAATACTATTCTAATCAGGATTTCTCCAGCTTCATTGGTGAAGAGCTTACCATTTCTGGCCAAAATACAGTGACTATAGATGATATCGAAACGGTTGTGTTTGCAGAAGATGATCCCGATACCGACGTGGACGAATCGCAGACCGTTGTGGCAGATAGGATACCACCGGGCATACGGATTCCTTTGAATCCAGATTTTTTCCAACAAAACATCTTGGATAAAGAAGGCCAGTCCGAGCTGTTGAACAATTCAAACTTTAAAAATTTTCTTCGGGGTGTACATTTGACGGGAACAGATATGGAAGAGCTGATGTTCTTGTTGGACCTTACCCGGGCAAACATAACCATTACTTATACCTATGATGATTATGACGCCGAAGCCGAAGAGACCGTAACGGCCGAAAGGGACTTTGTTCTGAATTTTCTGATCAGCTCACAGCAAACGGGGGTTACTGGCAATGCAGTAAATGTTTTTGAGAATGAAATGTTGCCGCCAGAAGTGATCAGTGCAATGGACAATGGTGAAAACGCCTCTAGAATTTATGTTAAAGGAGGTGCCGCACTTACAGAGGTTCGTCTGTTTGATGAGGTGGATAACGGTGGAGCTGATCTAATCAATCAGATCAAGCAGAACAACTGGGTGATCAATGAAGCCAATCTGGTATTCTATGTAGATCGTGAAGCTGTAACCCAATCTGTCGTTGAGCCGCCGAGGCTTTATATATACAATGCCGAAACAAACAGCCCCATTTTTGATGCTGCCAATGAAGACCAGTTATCGAGCGGGGAAACAAATCCATTAAGGTACCTTCCTAATCATGGGGGGGTATTGGAAAAAGAGAACAACCGGGGCGTAAGATATAAAATACGCATTACGGAGCATATCAACAATATTATTGTCCGTGACTCCGTAAATGCCAAATTAGGGCTGACATTGACACCTAATATGAGCTTGCTTGGGCTTCGGGAAGCAATTGGCAGTGATATGCAAGGGGTCGATTACCCTGTTGCCGGGACTGTCAGTCCTTTGGGCACCGTTCTCTATGGGAGCAATGTATCCGATGAGTTTCAGGATAAAAAGCTGAAATTGGAGATTTTTTATACCGAAGCGAATTGATCGGAATAGATTTATCGTAATTTTTTGAACGTTTATCGTTTAAAACAAGTAGGATCAGGTATTTTAAACCAAACCTTTTAATTTTGATGACTACCCCCGAATGGTATTAACTTAAAAGAATCTTATGTGTGGAATAGTTGGTTACATTGGACATAGAGATGCCTATCCGGTAATCATTAAGGGTTTGCAAAGACTCGAATATAGAGGGTACGATAGTGCCGGGGTAACCCTGTTTGATGGCAATAACATTCATTTGGCCAAAACAAAAGGAAAGGTCGAGGATTTAAAGACCAAGGCCGAGGCCACTATCCCTACCAATGGAAAATTGGGGCTTGGCCATACAAGATGGGCAACCCATGGTGTGCCAAACGATGTAAACTCCCACCCACATTACTCAAATTCAGGTGACTTGGTGATTATTCACAATGGAATCATTGAAAATTATGAATCCATTAAACAGGCGTTGATCAAAAGGGGATACACCTTTGAGTCGGATACGGATACCGAGGTGCTTGTAAACTTGATCGAGGAGGTTAAGAACAAAGAGGGAGTAAAACTTGGAAAGGCAGTACAGATTGCATTGAACCAAGTGGTCGGGGCCTATGCCATCGCAGTTTTTGATAAAAATAAACCCGATGAAATCGTGGTCGCCAAATTAGGTAGTCCACTGGCGATCGGAATCGGTGAGAATGAATACTTCATTGCTTCCGATGCCTCTCCGTTTATAGAGTTCACCAACAATGCCGTATATCTTGAAGACGAGGAGATGGCGATTGTAAGAATAGGAAAGGAAATAAAAATGCGCAAGATCAAGGACGATGCCATTGCCTATCCCAACATTTTGGAACTCCAGCTCAATTTGGAAGAAATAGAAAAGGGCGGGTATGATCATTTCATGCTCAAGGAAATCTACGAGCAGCCCAAGGCTATACAGGATACATACCGTGGACGTCTATTGGCGGACAAGGGAGTCGTTAAAATGGCGGGAATAGACCAAAATCTTGAAAAATTCCTAAATGCCAATAGAATCATAATAGTTGCCTGTGGAACTTCTTGGCACGCCGGTTTGGTGGCCGAATACATTTTTGAGGACATGGCCAGGATACCTGTTGAGGTAGAATATGCCTCAGAATTCAGGTACCGTAATCCTGTAATTACCGAAAAGGATGTCTTGATAGCCATTTCCCAATCCGGGGAAACTGCCGATACGTTGGCAGCGATCAAATTGGCGAAAGAAAAAGGGGCATTTGTTTTTGGAGTTTGTAACGTGGTGGGCTCATCCATAGCGAGGGAGACCCATGCAGGGGCCTACACGCATGCAGGACCGGAAATTGGTGTTGCCTCTACCAAGGCGTTCACGACCCAGATTACCGTACTGACCTTGATCGCGCTAAAATTGGCGCAGGAAAAGGGAACACTTTCACAGTCCAAGTACCACGAATGTTTGGCAGCGCTGGAAGCTGTTCCCGCAAAAGTTGAAAAGGCGCTTTTGTCCAATCCTTTGGTGGAGGAAATATCCCGAACCTATAAGGATTCATCAAACTGTTTGTATCTGGGCAGGGGATATAATTTCCCTGTTGCCCTGGAAGGAGCCTTGAAACTGAAGGAAATCAGTTATATTCATGCAGAAGGGTACCCTGCGGCGGAAATGAAGCATGGTCCTATTGCCCTTATCGATGAGCAAATGCCGGTGGTGGTGATTGCCACAAAGAAAGGACACTACGAAAAAGTGGTGAGCAATATCCAAGAAATCAAATCTAGAAAGGGAAAGATCATCGCAGTGGTTACCGAAGGGGATCAAACCGTAAAAGAATTGGCCGACCACGTTATCGAAGTTCCGGAGACATCGGAAAGTTTGTCGCCCCTTCTTACTACCATACCGTTACAATTGCTTTCGTACCACATAGCGGTAATGCGGGGTTGTAACGTGGACCAGCCGAGAAACTTGGCAAAATCGGTGACGGTGGAGTAATACTTCAAAAAACATATATTTTAAGGATGGAGGTGCTGGAAACGGCACCTTTTTTATTGAAAACGTATATTTGGACGGGATTTTTTGCCAAAAAAGTATTATGCATGCATAATTTTTTTCAAATTTGTATCATCGGAATAAAAAAAAATGTATCTTCCCGATTGATACTTAACATGCACTAAAACTAAATTAACTCTAATCCATAGCAAATGAAAAAACTTATGTTTGTTTCCCTAATGCTGCTGGGTTTGGCGACCTATGGTCAAACCACTGTACAGGGAAAGGTAGTTGATGAAAATAATGAGCCCATACCAGGAGCCAACGTATTGCTGGTAGGGAAAGCGGAAGGAACCACTACGGACTTTGATGGAAATTTTACTTTTAATACGGCCGAAGTCCCTCCGTTTAGACTTCAATTCTCAAGTATTGGCTTCTCGGATTTTATAACAAATGTTACATCAAACAACCAAACGCTCACTATTACCCTCTCGGAGGCCAACACCATGTTGGACGAGATTGTAATTTCTGCATCACGGACGCCCGAACGTATTTTTGAATCCCCTGTATCGGTGGAGCGATTTGGACTCAGGGAAATCAAGAATACCACCGCAGAATCCTTTTATGGCGGGCTTCAAAATTTAAAGGGAGTGGATATAAACACGAACAGTTTAACGTTCCAGTCCATCAACACAAGGGGTTTTGCCACATTTGCCAACAACAGGTTCCTGCAATTGGTAGATGGGATGGACAACACCGCCCCCGGTCTTAACTTTGTCTTGGGTAACCTTGTGGGGATGTCCGAACTGGATGTGCAGAGTGTTGAGATATTGCCAGGTGCGTCTTCTGCCTTATATGGTGCAGGTGCATTTAATGGTATTCTGTTCATGACCAGTAAAAATCCTTTCGATTTTCAAGGGATCAGTGCATATGCCAAAGGTGGGGTCACCACCCAAGATGCAGCAGGGAGCAATTTTTATAAAGATTTTGGTGTAAGAGCGGCACACGCCTTTAGTGATAAAGTTGCCGTGAAGGCCAACCTGTCCGTTTTAACAGGGGAAGATTGGCATGCCAACAGCCGAGTGGATTTGAACAATCCCGGTGCTGACCGCTCCAATCCGGCCTATGATGGATTAAATGTGTATGGTGATGAGGTTTCCACTACGTTGGATTTCGATGCCGCTGCGGGATTCCCATCTGGAACCGTAGGATCTGCCACTATTTCCAGAACAGGTTATGATGAAGCCGATTTGGCCAATTATAACGCGGAAAGTGTGAAAGCTGATTTTGCTTTGCACTATAGGCCTTTCGCCAATGACTTGGAGGTGATTCTTAACAGTAGAATAGGCAGGGGTACCACCATCTATCAAGGGGCCAACCGTTATGCAGTCACAGGTTTTACCATGCAGCAGCACCGTTTGGAAATCAAAAACGATAATTTTTTTATAAGAGGGTATATTGTTTCTGAAAATTCAGGGGACGCTTATGATACCCGTTTCGCGGCCATTAACGTGAACAGGGCATGGAAATCGGATACCCAATGGTTTACCGATTATGCTGGTGCCTATATACCAACTTATTTAGGGGGTGTTCAGGGGGCTGGATTGACCCCGGAGGAAGCTTCTGCCCAAGCACATATTGCTGGTAGACAGGCGGCCGACCAAGGAAGGTTGATTCCGGGAACCCCTGCGTTCGAAAGTACTTTTAACAGGGTTATCAATGATGGGGATTTGACCACAGGTGCCAAATTTATAGATAAGACCAAGTTCCGTCATGTGAACGGTAATTACAATTTAGCGCACCTTATTGATGATTGGGCCGATGTTCAAATCGGGGGATCTTTCAGGGAATATGAATTGAATTCCCAAGGAACCATTTTTACGGATATCGATGGACCTATCAAATACAACGAATACGGTGCTTACCTTCAGGTGCAGAAAAAGTTTTTGGATGACCGTCTAAAGTTTACCGGTTCTGCCCGTTATGATAAAAACGAATTTTTTGATGGATTCCTTTCACCAAGAGTTTCGTTCGCATATACCTTGGGCGAGGAGAGAAACCATAACCTTAGGGTTTCCGTCCAACAAGGTTTTAGAAACCCGACCACGCAGGATTTGTTCATCGGACTTAATGCAGGACGAGCCATCTTGGTAGGGTCCGCACCGGCCAACTTGGATCGGGATGTACGTACTTTTGAAGTTAGTACAAGTGGGCAGGCCCTTATCGGTCAATCCACGGTAGAATTGGTAGGTAGGGATGCATATGAGAATGCATACTCAACAGCCTCCTTACAGGCAGGAGCGCCCGAGGCAGTGAACACACCATTGGTTCAACCCGAAGAGATTACGGCTTTTGAGGCAGGATATAGGGGTCAGGTAGGTAGGTTCACTATCGATTTAAGCGGGTATTACAACAGTTATTCCAACTTTTTGGCCAACACCACCACAGCGGTTCCTTTTTACGGTGAGGCGGGAGATGGAGGTCTTTCTCTATTAGCTTTACAAAACGGAGACTACCAAGTGTACCAAACCTATACCAACTCCGAAGCGGATGTCAATTCCTACGGAGCTACCGTTGGCGTGGACACCAAACTTGGAAACTTTGATCTGGGTGTCAACTACACCTTTGCCGAGTTGGATATTGATGAGGGCAGGTACCCAGACCTTAGGACCAACTTTAACACACCAAAGCACAAGGTGAAAGCATCTTTTGGTAATGCGGCACTATTTAAAAACTTTGGTTTTAATGTCAACTACAGATGGAGCGATAGTTACTATTGGGAAGCCTCTTTTGCAGATGGAGATATTCCGGCATATACCGTTTTGGATGCTCAGGTCAACTACTCCGTGCCATCCATAAAGTCTATTTTCAAACTGGGGGGATCTAACCTGTTGGGAGATGAGTACTACACTGCCATAGGTACAGGGTTCATAGGTTCCATTTACTATTTGTCCTGGACCATAAATCCTTAATTGACAGTAAACAAGCAGAACTAAAGGCGTTGGAAAATCCAGCGCCTTTTTTCTTTAAAAAAAAGCTGAGATCGGTTTCTGAATAAGAATGTAAAAGCATATCTTTGCAGCCGAAAAAATAGCGGTCATTTTCCGCGTATTCAATTATAAATAAACATACTAATGTCTAAAGTAACAGGTAAGGTTGCCCAAATTATAGGCCCGGTCATTGATGTTGAGTTTGAATCAGGGGTAGAGATCCCAAGAATTTATGACTCCCTTGAAATTGCAAAAGCTGATGGCTCAAGATTGGTTTTGGAAGTACAATCACACATTGGTGAGAATACCGTAAGAACCATTTCTATGGACTCTACCGATGGATTGAGTAGAGGGGTAGAAGTAGTAGCTACCGGTAATCCAATTCAAATGCCGATAGGGGAAGATGTTTACGGACGTCTTTTCAATGTGATCGGTGATGCCATCGATGGTTTGGAGGAACTGCCTAAAACTGGAGACAATGGACTTCCGATTCACCGTGAAGCACCAAAATTCGAAGACCTTTCCACTTCTACCGAGGTGCTTTTCACAGGTATCAAGGTAATCGACCTTATCGAGCCTTACGCAAAAGGGGGTAAAATTGGATTGTTCGGTGGTGCCGGGGTAGGTAAAACGGTATTGATCCAGGAGTTGATCAACAACATTGCAAAAGGGCACGGAGGTTTGTCCGTGTTCGCAGGCGTTGGAGAGCGTACCCGTGAAGGGAACGATTTGCTTCGTGAGATGTTGGAGTCCGGTATTATAAAATATGGTGACGATTTCTTGCACTCCATGGAAGAAGGAGGATGGGATTTGACCAAAGTGGACAAAGCTGCCATGAAAGAGTCCAAAGCGACCTTCGTGTTCGGCCAGATGAACGAACCACCAGGGGCACGTGCCCGTGTGGCATTGTCCGGTTTGACCATTGCTGAGTACTTCCGTGATGGGTCAGGAGAAGGTCAAGGAAAGGACGTTCTTTTCTTCGTAGATAACATTTTCCGTTTCACCCAGGCAGGTTCAGAGGTGTCCGCGCTTTTGGGCCGTATGCCATCTGCGGTAGGTTACCAACCTACATTGGCAACAGAGATGGGTGCCATGCAGGAAAGGATTACATCAACAAAAAGAGGTTCCATTACATCTGTACAGGCGGTTTACGTTCCTGCGGATGACTTGACGGATCCTGCACCAGCGACAACATTTGCTCACTTGGATGCAACAACCGTACTTTCACGTAAAATTGCCGAGTTGGGTATCTATCCTGCTGTGGATCCTTTGGATTCAACTTCTAGGATTTTGACTCCTGAGATTTTGGGCAAAGAACATTACGATTGTGCACAGCGTGTAAAAGAGTTGTTGCAACGTTACAAAGAGCTTCAGGATATCATCGCCATCTTGGGTATGGAAGAACTTTCAGAGGAAGATAAATTGGCGGTAGGTAGAGCAAGGCGTGTTCAACGTTTCTTGTCCCAGCCTTTCCACGTAGCTGAACAGTTTACCGGTATTCCAGGGGTGTTGGTCGATATTAAAGAAACCATCAAAGGATTTAACATGATCATGAACGGTGAGCTAGATCACCTGCCAGAATCTGCCTTTAACCTTAAAGGAACCATAGAGGAAGCTATCGAGGCTGGAGAGAAAATGTTGGCGGAAGCGTAAACCAGTTAAGAGTTCAGGGTGTGGAGTTCAGAGTAACTTATAACCCATAACTCATAACTCATAACTCATAACTAGATAAGATGTATTTAGAAATAGTATCACCCGAAGCCACTTTATTCTCAGGCGAGGTAACCTCGGTTACCGTACCTGGTGTGGATGGAGAGTTTCAGATGTTGGAGAACCACGCAGCCATAGTTTCGCTTTTGCAGGCAGGGAATGTCAAGGTGAAAGGCAATATCGCTATTGATGAAGCTTTTGTTGATAAATTTTCCAAGGGAAGCAATGGAGAAACTATCTTGGCCATATCAAGTGGTACGGTGGAGATGAAAGACAACAAAGTAATCGTTTTGGCCGATTAGCTTCTATAAACGAATCAATTCACATAAAAAAAGCCGCTCTTTGGAGCGGCTTTTTTAGGCACGTTCAGAAGCGACATAATTATTTGATTATCAGATAATTAATTCGTATATTTAGGTATAATAAAACCCCGAAAATGAGTCTCTAGCTCGAAAAACGGGGTTTTTAATCGTCAATTATGCACAAAATACGAAGAAT
>JANSXF010000069.1 GCA_024743095.1 Flavobacteriaceae bacterium | reverse complement strand
GAAGTTTGGGAAGCTGCTTTGTGGTTTTATTGCAACAGCTCCCTGGCATGCGCCAAAGCGGAATCGGACAATGACTTGCCCCCCAACATTTCTGCCAATTCCCTTACACGTTCATCCGTGCTTAGCTGTTTAATGTGTGTACTGGTGCCCTCAGCCCCTTCTTCCTTATACACTTTGAACTGATACTTTCCTTTTGAGGCCACCTGCGGCAAATGTGTAATGGAAAACACCTGCATCGTACCGCTCATTTGCTGCATGATTTCGCCCATGCGGTTGGATATTTCACCCGACACCCCGGTATCGATTTCATCGAACATCATGGTCGGCAGGTTTTCATACTCTGCCAAAATGGATTTTATGGTAAGCATAATTCGGGAAAGTTCCCCTCCAGATGCTACCTTTTTCAATTCACCATAATTAGAGCCTTTGTTTGCAGAAAACAAGAAGACCAAATCATCTTTGCCATTGGTTTTAAATAGTTTAGATGGATTTATCTCAATCTTAAATGTCGCTGCCGACATTCCCAAGGATGATAGGTTTGCCTGAAGCCTCTCGTTCAATTTAGGGATAACAACTTTTCTACCCTCACTTATTTTTTTGGCCCAAGCGTCTACCGTTTTGGTGAAGGCATCGACCTCTTGTTGCTTCTCTTTTATTTTAGATTCAATATTGGCAACCGCATCCACCTTTTGTGCCAGTTCCTCTCGAATGGCTATTAAATCCGTAACGGAATCCGTATGGTGTTTTTTCTGAAGGTCATACAGTTGCTGTAATTTTCCATTGATTACTTCCAAACGCTCAGGGTCAGCTTCCACACCTTCTTGCATTTGCTCCAGTTCGGATGCAATATCGTCTGTTTCAATTAAAGCCGATTGAATCCTATCGTACAAAGATTTATAGTCAGCCCCGAAATCAGTCAAGCCCTGGAATGCGCGTTTTAAATCGGTAAGTCGGCCTACAATACCCAATTGCTCGTCATTCAACAACTGATGCCCGGCGGACAACTGCTCCATAATCTGCTCCACATTGCTCAATTGCTCGTGCTCCTCCTCCAGTTCCTCTTGCATGCCCTCTTTGAGCTTGGCACCTTCCAACTCCTTCAATAAAAAGCTATTGTAATCGTGTTCCTTATCGGCATCGGTCTGAAAATCCTCCAATTTTTGAAGCTCTTTGGACGCTGCTCTCAATTTTTCAAGTTCCTGAGTATAACCCGAAAGATTTGCTGAATTATCGGCCAACGCATCCAGCACTTTCATCTGAAAATCGTTATCGGTGAGCTGCATGGTTTGGTGCTGCGAGTGTACATCCACCAATTGGTCGCCCAACGCCCGCATCACATCCAATGTTACTGGGGAATCGTTTACAAATGCCCTTGATTTTCCACTTGGCAACATCTCTCTCCGCAGAATGGTAGTATCCTCATAGTCCAGCTCATTTTCTTCAAAAAATTGTTGGAGTTGATATCGAGAAACATCAAACTCGGCCTCAATCACACATTTTTGTGCTGTATTCTTTAAAGACGATAAATCGGCACGCTTTCCCAAAACCATGGAGAGTCCGCCCAATAGTATCGATTTTCCTGCACCGGTTTCCCCTGTTATAGTAGTGAATCCGTTGGAAAAAGACACACTTACATCATCAATGAGTGCATAATTTTGGATGGATAGATTTGCTAGCAATATTGAAGAATTTACCCGTAAAGATAAATTTCTTTGGAGAACTGCACTAGTAATTTATTTCATTCCATGTGCTGGAATAAAATGGAGCCACTTTGTTTAAGGTTTCCTTGAGTTTTACAATGTCCACCTTAGGACCGTCGGAAAAGATATTCTGGATTTCCTCTGACTTGGCATCAAAAAAGGTCTGGATCAAGAAGGCATTGGGTCTACGGCTAATGAGTGTTTCGAACAAACGAAGGCTTCCGGCAATGATTTGCTTGCCCGTGCTATTGTTGTCCGCCAATATATCAAGTCCTTTTCTATGGTAGTTGTACATAGCAATCCTGTATTCCCTGAACGAGTTGCTCAATAAGTTATCGACCAATTCAAAACGGCTACGGTCCCCTGTTTCTTGGCTCCATCCCGCATAGCTGGAACTCTGTGCCTGGGTCACGATATTCTGGGCCTGACGGTAAAAATCGTTGCCACCTTCCAAAGAGAATGTATCAGCATCCAGCCCCAAGATAATGTACACGTAGTAAGAGATTACCCCCACCAAATTGGAATCAAAATTATTTGGGTTGTATACCAAAGGCTGAAACTCCTGATATTGAAAATTAAACGAATTGTCCTTGTAGTTGAATACCGGACTTTCGTATGTGGTGTTAAAAACCGGTCGCGTGGATTGTATCTGAATATTGGCCTCGAACCGGTCCGATTCGTATTGGGTTACCGTAATGAACATCCGTGCATTGACACGCTCATTTTCACGATAGGTCCTGCTTGTCCATTTCGTCTTGTTCATGAAATCGTTCAGCGAACGTTCCAAAGTCCTAAAAATCTGTTGATTGGTCTGCCCTACTTGATCTGAGTTCACAGTCACGGAACAGTTCAGCTCTTGTGCAGAAGTTCCGATGGCCACCAACAATAAGAAAACAGAAAAAACTATGTTACGCATGAATCCTGGAGATGATTTCTTTCCAAATATCGGAAGCTACTTCGGGCTTCGTCTTCAAATCAAACGTTTTTATCCCTGAATTCTTATCTATGAACGTAATTTTATTTGTGCCTCCTCCGAACCCAGCCCCATCATCTTTAAGGGAATTGAGGACGATACCGTCCAAATGTTTTCTTTTGAGCTTGCCTTTGGCATTTTCCAGTTCATTTTGGGTTTCCAAGGCAAATCCGACCAAGAATTGATTTTTTTTGGCCTCACCAAGCGACATTAAAATATCCGGGGTCCGCTCCAGTTCAATCTTCATATCACCGTCCTGCTTCTTTACCTTTTCTGAAGCAATTATTTTAGGACGATAATCAGCTACTGCAGCCGCACATATAACGATATCGGTGTCCTGGTAATGTTCATGACAGGATTCGTACATTTCCTGGGCTGACGTCACTCGAATCAGTTGGATGCCATTATGTTCGATACCCAAATGTGTGGGACCTGAGACCAAAATTACGTTCGCGCCGAGGTCTGCAGCCTTTTTGGCCAGTTCAAACCCCATGGTGCCCGTGGAACGATTGCCCAAAAAACGAACGGGGTCAATGGCCTCTTGCGTAGGCCCTGCAGTAATGAGTACTTTTTTCCCTGAAAGTGGCAGGCCTTTTTTCAAACCTTCTTGAATAAAGGCCACTATGTTCTCAGGTTCTGCCATACGTCCCTCGCCATGCAGGCCGCTTGCCAATTCTCCGGATTCTGCAGGAATCATGGTGTTTCCAAAAGATTCCAATTTATCAAGTGAATTTTTGGTGGATGGGTGCTTGTACATATCCAAATCCATGGCAGGAGCAAAATAAACAGGGCATTTTGCCGACAAATAGGTGGCCATAAGCAGATTATCACAAGTGCCATTGGCCATTTTGGACAAGGTATTGGCCGTAGCGGGCGCGATTAACATTAAATCGGCCCAAAGTCCGAGCTCCACGTGATTGTTCCACGATAGGCTTCCATCTTCCTCATTGATAAAATCCAACAACACTGGATTTTTGGAAAGTGTAGAAAGCGTTAGGGGTGAAACAAAAGAGCTGGCGCTCTGGGTCATGACAACTTTGACCTGAGCGCCAGCTTTAATCAGTAAACGAACAAGAAATGTGGTCTTGTAGGCGGCAATTCCCCCGGAAACTCCCAAAAGGATATTTTTACCGCTAAGCATTTCTTAAGCGTCTTTCTCTGTATTCCTGTGATAAATTTTATCCTCCAACCACTCTTGGACTGCCAAAGCATGTGGTTTGGGCAATTTTTCGTAGAATTTGGAAACCTCTATCTGCTCCTTGTTCTCGAACACTTCTTCCAAACTATCGCTGTAAGTAGCAAATTCTTCAAGTTTTTCCAACAATTCCTTTTTGATCTCGGAATTGATTTGGATAGCTCTTTTGGATGCTATGGAAATAGCTTCGTAAATGTTTTCGGTTTTTTCATCAAACTCGTTTCTGTTTAGAGTTGTTGTGGAAACCGGGGCCTTTGTGTTTTTCAAATCTTGCATATGCAATGGTTTAAAAGCTAATTTTTATTTGGATAAGGAAGAAGTATAAACGTTCAATTCCTCCTGTATGGTCTCAGCATAGTCGTCCGCCTTTTTCTTAAATTCCGTTTCAGGAAAATAACGCATCAACGTATTATAAGACTCAAGGGCATCTTCCAAGCGCTCTTGTTTTTTATCCTCTGTACTGTTCAGGGCCAATCTCGTGGCTGACTCTATTCTGTAATACATGGCTTCCTCCCTGTATATGGAACCGGGATTATCCGCAATAAAGTTATCAAAAGCAGTGATTGCAGAAATCAAAACGGGCAAATTGAACTCTCCCAACTTATTGAACTGCTTGGCAATCTCTATTTCTTTCTTCTCTTTTTTGGCGGTCAACTCCTTGGCCATGGCATTGGCTTCATCAAAAAACTCAGACTCAGAGTAATTGTTGATAAAGGTCTGCAATTTCAACAAGGCCTTATCGGTCTCGGTTTGATCCAAAGAGTATTTTGGGGAAAGCATGTAATAGCTTTTTGCCCCTAAAAAACTTGCTTCTTGAATCTTATCACTACGTGGATATGATTTTATAAAGCGCTCGAACTGGTATCCTGACAAATAATAGTCCCCATTTTTGAAGTAGCTATCGGCAAAGAAGAACATAACGCGCTCTCCCTGTGGCTTACCAACATATTGGGGCGCAATCTGCTCGAACAAACGAACCGCTCTTTTATAATCACCTTCCTCGTACAGCTTTTCGGCCATATCGTATTTGGCCTTCACATCGGTTTCCTTAAGTACCTTCTGGTACTCGCTACAGGATACGAAAAGTACTGCTGCACAACAAAAAAGGAGTATTGACCTCATTTTCAAAAACATTTTGCAAAATTAGTGATATTGAACGGATATAAAAAAGATTTTTTATCATTCAAATGTAACGGGAACTAAGGCCAATACCCAAGGGTTTGGGCAACTTTTAACGAATTTTAAACATGCGCCTTGTCCAATTGACCCAGCGATGCGGCGATTTTATCTTTCAAAACCGATGTCGCTTCCACTAATGGCAATCTAACAGTAGCACGTGAAATCCCTTTGCTCTGGAAGATGCTTTTTATACCGGCCGGATTCCCTTCTTCAAAAATTTGGGACATTAAGGGGGATAGTTTGTGGTGGATAGCGTATGCTTCCTTTACATTGCCTTCACAACCATGTTTTATCATATCGGAAAAAAGAGATGGCAATCCCTGGCCCAAAACAGAGATAACCCCTGCCCCACCTGACAAAACCGTAGCCAAAGCCGTTGAATCGTCACCAGAGATGACCAAAAAACCTTCTGGTTTATCTTTAATGATTTTATCAATTTGAACGGCATCGCCACAAGCTTCTTTGATTGCAACAATATTGGTAAAGTCGTGCGCCAACCTCAGTGTGGTCGCCGGCAACATATTGCTGCCCGTTCTTGAAGGTACATTATAAAGTACGATTGGAATGGGAGACACTTCTGAAATCAGTTTAAAATGTTGGTATATGCCCTCTTGTGTAGGCTTGTTATAATAGGGAGAAACAGAAAGTATCGCATCAAAATCGGATAAATCCAATGTTTTTAGCTCGTTTACCACCGCCATGGTATTATTGCCGCCCACACCAAGAACCAATGGAAGTCTGCCTGCATTGGCGCGGACCACCACATCTACCACCAACTGTTTTTCCGCTTGCGAGAGGGTTGCGGATTCGGCCGTTGTTCCCAACACCACCAAATAATCCACACCACCTTGAATGTTATGCTCCACTACTCGCTCCAAGGCTTCTACATCCACCGATAAATCTTCTCTGAACGGGGTTATCAAAGCCACTCCTGTTCCGATCAATTGTTCCATCACTTCAAATTTCTTTTAAGACCTTTAAATATTTTTTTAATTCGCTCTTGAACAACTTAAAGTCGCTCAAGGGTGTATTTAAAATCAAATCGTTGATATTGGGGTCTTGGGCGGCCAAACCAACTTTGAGACGAGCTGGGGCCTTTACCGATAACAACTTCATCATTAAATTATCATCTTCATAATAATTGATCAACATATCGTATTCCCTGCTCAAAAATTCCAGAACGTAACTGTTTTCTATCTGCCCCTTCCACCCAAGGTCCTTATCCGAGAACATTTGGATGGCGTACGGAGAGTTTTTATCGAAATCCCTCTTATAACCGATGATCTTAATGGCATTCGGTCTCAGCGAAAATTCCTCAATAAGTTCGTAAAAGGCCTCTGCTTTCTGAAAACTATCAACATCAACAATACAGCCCACGCTGGTAATCCCCTTATCTCTGGCAACAGGCTTGGGAGTCCTCTCCAATTCTTCCCTTAAATATTTCTGCCCCGATTTAACCTTAAATTTGTCCTGGAGTCCTTTCAAAAACATATTTTTGATGATTTTTACAAAGGTAAATAATCTACCAAGACGACTTAACAAAGATACACACGTGAACAATCTAAAATTTAAACAATTTGTTGTATTTACAACTTTTTGTTTTTTGATGTCCTGTAAAAATGATACCAGAAAACTAACAGAAATACAAGGAAAACAAGTCCCAATCGACTCCACCATCACCCCAACCGATTCCATTGTATCATTTGTGGAACCATATCGAAAAAGAATCAACGAAATACTGGACAGTACCTTGGCATACGCTCCAAAACCGTTATTGCTCAACGATGGCGAACGCACCTCATCCATGGGGAACTTAATGGCGGACATTGTTTTTGAACAAGCCTTCCCTATCTTCAGTTCCAGGTCCGGCAACAAGTTGGATTTTGTGGTATTGAACGCCGGTGGTGTACGCTCCATTATTTCGGCAGGTAACGTCTCCGCCAGGAACGCTTATGAGGTCATGCCTTTCGAAAATTACATCGAAGTGGTCGAGCTCAGCGGTTCCGCTACCCGGGAGCTCATCAATTTTGTAGCAAAGTCCTCTCGGAGACACCCCGTTGCTGGAATCGAGATTGTTACGGGCAAAAGCGGTGCCCTGGAATCCGTGAACATTCAAGGGGAACCTTTTGATGAAAACCGAAACTACTACGTTGCATCTTCCGACTATCTGATAAACGGAGGGCCGAGCGTTGGCTTTTTTGACCAAATTGTTTCAAGAACCACAACAGATTACCTATTGCGCAATGCCATTATAGATTATTTAAAGAAAGTGGATACGCTACAAGCGGTTGCAGATGACCGCATAAAACAAATCGATCAATGAAAAGAAGGGACTTTATCACCAACATAACCGCTGCATCCACTTTAATTGGATTGGGCGGGCTCAGTTTAAGCTCATGTTCCAATTTGGGCAAAAAACAGATTACCATATTGCACACCAATGATGTACACAGCCATATCGACATCTTCCCCTCTACCCATTCCAGACACCCAAATTTGGGCGGGGTAGCAAGGCGCGCCACTTTGGTGGAGCAAATCCGGAATGAAAACCCGAACACCTTGCTGTTTGATGCCGGTGATATTTTTCAGGGCACACCCTATTTCAACTTTTACGGTGGTGAATTGGAATTTAAGCTCATGAGCAAGCTCAAATATGATGCCGCTACCATTGGCAACCACGATTTTGACAACGGTATTGACGGCCTGCTCGCGCAAATGCCGAATGCCACTTTTGAAATGATCAATGCCAACTACGATTTCACCAATACGGTGATGGACGGCTACGTGAAGCCTTTTAAAACATATACGGTGGATGGTGTAAAAATCGGGGTCTACGGCCTAGGGATTGAACTGGACGGATTGGTGACCAAAAAACTGTACAAAGAAACCCAATATTTAAATCCTTACGAGATTGCCTTGGATATGGAAAAGCAGCTCAAAGAGGAAGAACAGTGCGATTTAATCATTTGTTTATCACATTTGGGTTATGATTATGGGTACCCTGAAAAACCCTCTGACACCCAATTGGCACAAAAGACCTTCCACACGGATTTGATTATAGGCGGACATACCCACACCTTTTTGGACAAACCGGATGTACGCACCAACCAAAACGGAAACTCTGTATTGGTCAACCAGGTAGGGTGCTACGGGATTAATTTGGGCAGGATTGATTTTTACTTCGATACTGATAAAAACGCACAGGCGAAGGGGGTGAGTATTACGGTTTAGTTGGATGATTCGATTGTTGGTAATTTAAATTGGTTATTGCAAATTGATCAAAGATTGGCCTCGACCAACTCCCTCAACTCCTCTTTAAAACTGTATTCGGGAAAAGGCTTGTCTGCTCTTTCGTACCAATATCCGGCATTCCACTTATCCCCTTCCTTACGGTGCAAGTAAGCGTGTATCCAACTGCCCATTTGTGATTTTAGTTCTTGGGCGATGTCGTGGGAAGATTCCCAATCGCCCTTCGCATCGTGCCAAAGGGATTTCAAGGGTGCTGACCACAACACAGGTGGTGCATATTGGTTCAATGTAGATTCAAATTCTTCGTAGTTGCTGGGTGTCATACGTTCAATTTTTGAAGAAACTCCTGTTCTGAAATAATGGGCACCCCCAAACCTTCCGCTTTGGTTCGTTTACTGGGTCCCATATTGTCACCGGCCACCAAAAAGTTGGTTTTCGAGGATATGGATGATGATACTTTGCCCCCATTATCCTCAATCAATTTCTTAAGATCATTACGGCTGATGGTTTCGAACACACCAGAAATCACAAACGTATTCCCTTTCAATAGTTCCGTTTGATTTTCCAACTGCGCTTCGGACAACGAGAATTGCAGTCCGTAGGATTTTAATCGCTCAATTATTGCCACATTCGCGGGCTCCGAAAAAAAACTGACTACGCTCGCTGCTATCCGCTCCCCTATCTCATCTACAGCTACTAAATCCTCTTCTGAAGCAGCCATTAATGCTTCAATATCCTTGAAGGCCTTTGCCAATTTTTTTGCAACCGTCTCCCCAACATATCTTATTCCCAAGGCAAAAAGCACCCGTTCAAACGGAATCGCTTTGGATGCCTGAACACCGTTCACCAAGTTTTCAGCAGATTTGTCCGCCATTCGTTCCAACGGCAAGATTTGTTCCTTGGTCAAAATGTACAGGTCGGCATAATTACCTATCAACCCCTCCTTGAACAACAATTCCACCGTTTCGCCGCCCAATCCCTCAATATCCATGGCCTTTCTAGAAATAAAATGTTGGATTCGACCTGTAATCTGTGGTGGGCAACCGATATCGTTTGGACAAAAATGTTGCGCCTCCCCTTCCTTTCTGATAAGTTCCGTGCCACATTCAGGGCAGTTTTCAATATATTTTGTGGGTTCGGAGTCCACGGAACGTTTGGTAAAATCGACTCCTACGATTTTTGGGATGATTTCACCTCCCTTTTCCACAAAAACGGTATCGCCTTCGCGCACATCGATTTTAGCTATTTGGTCGGCATTGTGCAAAGAAGCCCGTTTTACCGTGGTGCCTGCCAATAATACAGGCGCCAAATTGGCCACAGGGGTAATGGCCCCAGTACGCCCAACCTGATATGTAATCTTGTTCAAGGTGGTGGTTGCCTGTTCCGCCTTAAATTTATAGGCCATGGCCCAACGTGGGGATTTTGCGGTGTAGCCCAACTCTTCCTGCTGTTGGATACTGTTCACCTTTACCACCACACCATCGGTTTCGTAGGGCAATTCATGGCGATGGATGGCCCAATAGTCCGTAAACTGCATAACTTCGGCTGTGGATTTGCACAACTTGGCCACGGCAGGGACTTTGAACCCCCAAACACGTGCTTTTTCCAACACTTCAAACTGTGATGTAAGCCCCAAATTATCGCCAGCTATGCTGTACAACAAACATTCCAATGGACGCTGTGCCACCAAGGCGCTATCCTGTAGTTTTAAACTCCCAGATGCCGTATTTCGGGGATTCATATAAGGGTCTTCACCTGCTTCTACACGCTCTGCGTTCATTTTGGCAAACCCTTCCAGGGTTAGGATAATTTCCCCTCGAATATCAAATTTTGATGGATAGTCGCCTTTCAACTGCAAAGGAACCGATTTTATGGTTTTTATGTTATTGGTGACATCATCTCCTTGAAACCCATCGCCACGGGTAACGGCTTTTACCAAGAATCCATTTTCGTAGGTAAGGCTGATAGAAGCCCCGTCATACTTTAACTCACAGGTGAATTCCACCTCGGCATCCCCCAAAATACGCTGGATACGCTTCTCCCAATCTTCCAAATCCTCCTTGGAATATGAATTATCCAAGGAATACATCCGATGCTCATGGGGAACGGTCTCAAAATTCTTGGTGACCATCCCTCCCACACGCAAGGTTGGGGAGGTCGGGTCCTGAAATCCGGGATACTCGGCTTCCAATGTTTGGAGTTCCTTGAGTTTCATATCAAACTCATAATCGGAAATGGACGGCTCATCGAGCACGTAATATTTATAGTTGTGCTCCCTTAGCTCGTTGCGTAGGGAGGTCATTTTTTGTTCTATACTCATTGGTTTTCTTTTTCAGGATTAAAAAAACACCCCTAATGTCCCCTCGAGGGGGCATTTGCTTTTAGCATTCTATTGTTGCCGAACATATCTTTTCGCAGTTCAATTTCTGAAAAATTACGGGTATGGAAAAGTGCTTTGGTCTCCTCTCCCAAATATTGATTAATCTCAAAATACAACTTTCCTTTTTTTGAAAGATGCATTTCTGCGAAATCGATGATTGCCCTATAGAACAATAGCGGGTCGTTATCCGGGACAAACAATGCAGTTCCGGGCTCAAAATCCTTTACGTTTTTTTGAACCCCTTTCTTCTCCAACTCTCTGACATAGGGCGGATTGGAAACGATGACATCAAAATTAAATTCGAGTTCCGTGTTAAGAATATCTTCATGCAAAAACGTGATATCCACTCTGTTTGATGCTGCATTTTTCTGAGCCATGTCCAATGCACCTTCGGATACATCCAAAGCAAACACTTTGGCATTGGGAAGGTGCTTTGCTAAAGCAATGGCGATACAGCCGCTTCCTGTTCCGATGTCAAGAATATGCAGAGAACGGTCATTGAGCGAAGTCGAAATGACGTTTCGGTTCCGCTCTGCGTCCAACAAAATCCATTGCACCAATTCCTCGGTTTCGGGACGGGGAATCAACACATTTTTATTCACCTGAAGTTCCAAATCCATAAAATGGGCCGTTCCCAGAATATATTGAAGCGGTTTTTCCAATTTCAGCTCGGACAATGCTTCAAAAAGGGGCTGCTCTTCTTCTTTAGTTAAGGTAATGCCGGGCTGAATCGCCAAAATAAACCGTTGTAACTGCAAGTAGTGCTCGATACAGGAATAGAAAAACGAATCAATTTCCTCCTTAGGATAGATTGTGCCCAACTCTTTATGGTAAATTTCTTTGATTTCTTTTAGGAGCATTACAGTTTTTTAAGCATCCAAACGGGGCAGGAATAATGTCCCGTGTTTCCCATGGGAGCGTCGATGTACTCAAAACCTTTCTTCTTGTACAACTTTTGGGCGGCTTCCATATAGGGCATCGTTTCGAGATAACAGGCATCGAAACCAAATTCCTTGGCCTTGTTCAAACAGGCCTCAATCATTTTGGCGCCCAGTCCTTTGCCCCTGGCCTCCTCCAAAAAGTACATTTTTTGAAGTTCACAGATATTGCCATCATAATTGTCCAATTGTGCCACTCCCGCGCAACCTATCACCATGCCCCTGTGCTCTACCACAAAACACGCAGCCTTCGGCACCTTATAATTGGAATACATATCATCCAATGCTTTGTCGGCATAAGCGGTACCTACTTTGGGCACGCCCATATCCTCAAAAACCTTTCGAATTACTTGGGCCACCTGTGCATTGTCTTCGGGGGTTATTTCACGAATCACCGTATCTCCCATTTTTGTGTTTTTATTGTTCTATTTTTGCGGGGTGAATATACATCAAAAATACATCCTTCGCTGCATAGAACTAGCCAAAAAGGGGCTGGGAACAACCGTTCCAAACCCGATGGTGGGATGTGTGATTGTGCATAACAATAAAATTGTCGGGGAGGGGTTTACCAGCTCCTACGGAGGCCCACATGCGGAGGTGAATGCTATTAACGCGGTAAAGGATAAGGGTTTACTCAAAGAAGCATCTTTATATGTCACCCTAGAACCTTGTTCGCATTACGGAAAAACACCTCCTTGTGCCGATTTGATTGCAGAACACCGAATCAAAGAGGTTTTTATTGGGTTGAAGGACCCTCACGATAAAGTGGCCGGTAAAGGCATCCAGAAATTGAAAGATGCAGGCTGCAAAGTAACGGTGGGAATTCTTGAAGATGAATGCAGGGAGCACCACAAACGTTTTTTGACCTTTCAAGAAAAGAAACGCCCTTACATTATTTTAAAGTGGGCCGAGTCCAATGATGGATTTTTAGCTCCCGATTCCTCCTCACGAAGTGATAACCCTGAACCGTTTTGGATTACCAATGCCCATTCCAAACAGTTGGTACATCAATGGCGGAGCCAAGAACAGGCTATTTTGGTCGGAACCCACACGGTTTTGGAGGACAATCCCAAGCTGACGACAAGGAATTGGGCGGGAAATAACCCTATTCGGGTGGTTTTGGACAGGGATTTGAAAATTGATTCAAACTATCACATTTTGGACAAAACCGTTCGGACCATTGTTCTGACAGAGGTCGAAGATAAATCAAAATATATGGAAGGTGTTGATTATGCCATCATCGATTTTTCAAAAAACTTGGCACAGCAAATTTGTGATGTACTCTATCAACATAACATAACCAGCGTAATTATTGAAGGTGGAGCCAGAACGCTTCAAACCTTTATCGATGAAAACCTTTGGGACGAGGCACGTGTTTTTAAGGGCTCTGGTTCTTTTGAAAATGGGTTGCCCGCTCCCAAATTACAGGGAGTTTTACAGCATCAAAAAAAGATATTGACCGATACCTTATCCATTTACCAAAATGATTAAAAACATTATCCTCGATTTTGGTGATGTGCTCATCAACCTGGACAAACCTGCGACGGCAAAAGCCATGGTTCAACATGGGTTTTCAGAAATAACCCCAACTCTGGAGAGTTTATTTCAAGAATACGAGAAAGGACTTATGACATCTTCAAACTTTTTGGATGAGGTGTCCGAACACTTTCCCAACGCTAGCAGGGAATATTTGACACAAGCGTGGAATTCGATTTTATTGGATTTTCCCGAAGAACGTTTACAATTTATTGAACAGCTTGCTGCCGAGAATCAATATAAAATGATATTATTGAGCAACACCAACGACCTGCATATGGAACGTGTGAGGGAACAAATGGGCATGGAACGGTTCAACAGGTTCAAAAACGCTTTTGATGTATTCTACCTAAGCTACGAAATGGGTATGCGTAAACCAGATGCCGAAATTTTTGATTTTGTCATCCAAGAGAACCAACTTATGGCCAATGAAACCTTTTTTGTGGACGATGTCAAGGAAAATACAGATGCTGCAAACATTTTTGGCATCAATGTCTGGAACCTGCAAGTAGGTAAAGAGGACGTAACCCAACTAAAATCAAGACTATAAATGCTATACTTGATTTTGAGCGTATTGAGCTCTACATGGATTTTTATCGTTTTTAAACTTTACGGTATATATAAGGTACAGACCTTTGTTGCCATAATCATAAACTATATAACCGCATGTACGGTCGGCCTATTATTGTATGATGGCACATTTAGTTTTACCGATCTTTTAAACTCTTCATGGATATGGGGACCTGCGGCCATGGGCATACTTTTTATTACCATCTTCAATTTGATGGCCAAGACATCACAGGTAGCAGGGGTTGCCGTAGCATCCGTTGCCACAAAAATGTCACTGGTGATCCCGGTTCTTTTTGGTGTGTTTTTATTCAACGAACGTTTGAGCTATCTGGAAATAGCAGGAGTGGTATTGGCCTTGACCGCTGTTTACTTGGTTTCTGTAAAAGGTAACGGAATACATGTTGACAAAAAACATCTGATTTTGCCCATTCTTGTCTTCCTTGGTTCGGGCGCTATCGACACCAGTATAAAATATTTTGAGGAGATACATTTGTCCGACCCTGAAATACCTGTTTTTTCGGCCATGATTTTCGGCTGTGCCGCCGTAACGGGCTTGTTGTACACCCGTTTAAAACCTACAGTTTTAAACGCTGAGCCCACATTAAAGGATATTATAGGCGGTCTGGCCCTTGGTGTGCCCAATTACTTTTCAATTTATTTTTTGATCAGGGCGTTGCGATCGGGAATATGGAGCAGTGCAGCTATATTTACATTGAACAACGTCGCCATTGTAATGCTGTCCACTATATTGGGCATACTTTTGTTCAAAGAGAAACTCAGCCTTAAAAATTGGGGTGGTGTGGCCTTGGCCATTTTGAGCATAATATTGGTAGCTTTGTTCTGATGGAGAAAAAAGAAGATGTTTACAGGACCGTTACCAAAACCTCACCCGAGATTTTATATAAGGACCGAAAAAGCAAATTCTATGCCCAAGTCCATCCCATTACTTCGGAAGATGATGTGAAACTGATTGTAGAGGAACTTCGGAGGAAATACCACTCGGCCAATCATGTTTGCTACGCTTGGCAATTGGGCGCACAAAATCCCATCTACCGGGCCAATGATGATGGCGAACCCAACAATTCCGCCGGAATGCCCATTTATGGACAAATACAATCGTTTAATGTGACCAATGCTTTGATTACCGTCACCAGAATTTTTGGCGGCACCAAACTGGGGGTCGGCGGATTGATTCAGGCCTACAAAACGGCTGCCCAAATAGCTTTGGAAAGTGCCAAAATTGTAAAGAAGACCATCACGGCTCAAATACGGTTACAGTTTGAGTATCCGGTCATGGACATTGTAATGCGAACCATCAAACAGAAAGATTTGGAAATTGCCTCCCAAAAAATGGAATTGGATTGTGAGCTTGTTATTTCGATCCCATTAAGTGAATTGGAAGAAATATTCCAACTTTTCGATGAAATGCATGGTGTGGACGCGACTATGATCGATGGATTGAACCAAGACCGCTTAGGTTGTTAGATGCAAGACCGCTTCGCGGCTAGACATACGAACAAAGACTCCTGACACCTATAAAATCAATACTACAATTTTTCAAGGATATAATCTGGACATTTTATGGGTCTCCCTGTTTTTTTGTCCATAAAGGCCAAAACCGTATTTGCAGTGGCCAATAATTCCCCTGCTTCATTTGAAATTTCGTAATCGAATTCAATCTTCACCAAGGGCTTTGACTTTAATTTGGTATGCACCGTCAAAAGGTCATCGTAAAGCGCAGACTTTTTGTAGTCAATATGTAAGGATATTACGGGTAACATAACACCATTATCCTCCATGCTTTTGTAAGTGATTCCCATGGCCCTCAACCACTCCACTCGACCCATTTCAAAATACTGTGCATAATTACCATGGTAAACAACCCCCATTTGGTCGGTTTCTGCATACCGAACTCGAAAAGAATGTGAATTTAGGTCCATTTTTAACTGAAAAATTATATATTTAGAGGCTTGCTTATTTTGAGGGTAACATGCGAAAAAAAAACAGAACTTTCAATGGCAAAATCATTTTTTTTTTAAAAGAATTGTTCACATATTTGTCGCATCCAATAAGCATCCTATAATCCTTTAGATGCTTACTCTTAAGTTTAAAGCTAACCATTAAAACAAGGAAAAACTTCTATGAGTGCTACTGCTAATTCCGTATGGAACAACTGTTTGGCTTTTATCCAAGATAACATCCAACCGCAGGCATTCAAAACTTGGTTTGAGCCTATCAAGCCTATCAAGTTGACGGATAAGGCGCTCAGCATTCAAGTACCAAGCAAGTTTTTCTACGAATGGCTCGAAGAACATTATGTGAAGCTTTTAAAAGTTGCCATGACCCGTGAGTTGGGTCCCAACGCAAAGCTGATCTACGTTATAAAAATGGAAAACAAGTACGGCAACAAGGAACCTTTCACGGAACAGATTCCAAGTTCTAACCGTACCGCTGTGGGACCACAGGAATTGGATGTGCCGATCACCTCCAAAAATCCAGAGCTTAAAAATCCATTTGTCATTCCTGGAATCCGAAATATCAAAATCGAATCCCAGCTGAATCCAAACTACAATTTTGACAATTTTCTGGAAGGAGACTCCAACCGTTTGGCACGATCGGCAGGTATGGCCGTGGCCAACAAACCGGGAGGGACATCCTTCAACCCTTTATTGGTTTTTGGTGGAGTTGGTTTGGGAAAAACCCACTTGGCCCATGCCATTGGAGTTGAGATAAAAGACAAGTACCCGGAAAAGACCGTACTCTATATTTCGGCGGAGAAATTCACCCAACAATATATTGAGTCGGTAAAAAAGAATACCCGTAACGATTTTATCCATTTTTACCAATTGATAGATGTACTCATTATTGATGATGTACAATTTCTATCCGGAAAATCTGGAACACAGGATGTTTTCTTTCATATTTTCAACCATTTGCACCAAAATGGCAAGCAAGTCATATTGACTTCGGACAAGGCCCCCGTGGACATGCAGGACATTGAACAGCGTTTGCTCTCCCGTTTTAAGTGGGGACTATCGGCAGAACTGCAAAGTCCAGATTATGAAACGCGGGTATCCATATTAAAGAACAAGTTGTACCGTGACGGGGTTGAAATGCCCGAAGATATCATCGACCATGTCGCAAAAAATATCAAGACCAATATTCGTGAGCTGGAAGGTGCCATCATTTCATTGATTGCACAATCATCTTTCAATAAACGCGAAGTAACCTTGGAACTGGCCCAACAGGTGGTGGAAAAGTTTGTAAAAAACACCAAGCGTGAAGTTTCCATCGACTACATTCAAAAAGTAGTATCGGATTATTTCGAAATGGATGTGGCCACGCTTCAATCCAAAACAAGAAAGCGCCACATTGTGCAAGCGAGGCAATTGGCCATGTTCTTTGCCAAGAAATTCACCAAGGCATCTTTGGCCAGCATCGGTTCTCAAATCGGAAAACGTGATCACGCGACCGTACTTCATGCATGCAAAACGGTAGACAACCTTGCGGAGACCGACAAGCAATTCAGAAAGTACATCGAGGATTTGAGCAAAAAGTTCTCCTAATTTTTCACTACATATTTATGAAATCCAAAGTTTTGATGGTCTGCATGGGAAACATTTGCAGGTCACCTTTGGCCGAAGGCATTCTTCAATCCAAAGTTGATTCTACTTCTATTTTTGTGGATTCCGCAGGTACGGCCGGATACCATGTTGGCAATCCGCCCGATAAACGTTCCATTGCTGTGGCCAAAAAGCATGGCCTGAACATTGATCATCAGAAATGTAGAAAATTTTCGAAAGCAGATTTTTCCGAGTTCGATTATATCTATGTGATGGACCGAAGTAATTTTTCAGATGTAACCGCTCTTGCTTCAAACCAAGAAGAAACCAACAAAGTAAAATTGTTGCTGAGCGAAGTTGAGCTGGACATTAAAGAAGTTCCCGACCCCTATTACGGTGGTGACGATGGCTTTGAAAATATATATCAAATGATCGATAGGGCTTGTGAGGAAATTGCGAAAAAGCTAAATTAAACCCATGGAAGAGGTAAAACCTGGTTTAATAGTGGGCAAGATCTATTTGATTCCCACAACTTTAGGAGACAATGCTCCTTTAGAAGTCCTGCCCATTTCGGTAAAAGGGACCATAGAGCGCATTGACCACTATATCGTGGAAAATGAGAAAACGGCCAGACGTTTTATAAAACGGGTAAGCCCGAACAAATCACAACCTGACCTTCACCTGCAATCATTGAACAAATACACCAATCCTGAGGAAATTCCCGGATTTTTAGACCCCTGTATTCATGGACATGATATTGGTATTTTGTCCGAAGCTGGGTGTCCGGGCATTGCCGACCCAGGAGCCGATGTAGTTCGTGTAGCGCATCAAAAAAGAATACAGGTGGTCCCGCTAGTGGGCCCCTCCTCTATTTTAATGGCCATGATGAGCAGTGGCATGAACGGTCAGAACTTTGCGTTCAACGGCTATTTGCCCATTGATAATGCCGAACGTAAGAAAATGGTAAAAAGTTTGGAAAGATTATCCCGAGAAAAAGGGCAATCCCAAATTTTTATGGAAACCCCTTACCGTAACAATAAATTGGTAAAGGAACTTGTAAAGACTTTACAGAAGTCTACCCGACTCTGTATTGCATGTGATATCACCTTGCCCACAGAGTTTATTTCCACTAAAAGTGCCCATGAATGGAGCGAAATAG
>JANSXF010000047.1 GCA_024743095.1 Flavobacteriaceae bacterium | reverse complement strand
TGTTACAAAGGGGCCCTTTGGTCCCCAAGTTATTTTGCCGGGAGTGTCGGGGGCGCACCCCTTGAAACGGTAAAAAAGTACATAGAGGACCAAAAGACCCCCAGTTAAAAAGCGATTACATCCCTCACCTTAAGGAAAGGGTTTTACGCGACAAGGGATAAAAAGCCCTGGTTATGAATTCAATGCTTTTATCTCCAAAAAAGAGGATTTTATTCTTTTTTCCAGATACAACGAAGAAGATGGTCTTGGAAGTGGCGACCTTTATATCTCCATAAAAGATGATAAGGGAAATTGGCAAAGGGCAAAGAATATCGGAGCACCGATAAATACAAAATATATGGAGTACTGCCCATATTATGATGAAGGGAACCAAAGACTGTACTTCACCAGTAGGAGGAACGATTTGTTGCCCAAAGAGTTTGATTCTGTTTCGGATTTTCAAAAATACATCCACCAAAGCAATAATGGATTAAGTAAAATTTACACGACATCATTCAAAATAAAATGAAAAAACCGACCACATTAATCATATTGCTCATATGTATCCCTATCTGGGGACAAACCAGCAAAACAACCGACGAAATCCTTGTTACGGGACTCCTAGAAAAAGAACTTAAATTCAGTTTGGACGATATTTTAAAATACCCATCGAACACGATCGGTGAGGTGGCGATCACCAACCATATGGGGGAACCACGAGGGACCGCGAAACAATTGACCGGGGTTTTGGTCAAAGATCTACTGGAGAACATGGAGCTTAAAGAAGAAAGTCCCAAAAGATTTAGTGAATTCTATTTGACCTTTGTTGCAATAGATGATTACAAAGTTGTTTATTCTTGGAACGAAATATTCAATTCCCCGACCGGTGAACATCTTTTCTTGATCACATCGAGGGACGGGAACGAACTAAAAGATATGCCGGAAAGAATCTTGGTACTTACCCCTACCGATTTCAAAACTGGCCGCAGACACATAAAAGGTCTGAGCAGGATTATAGTGGAACGGGTAAAATAAAATTCAACGCACGATAGGATACAATTTGATAGCTGTTCACTTTTTAAGCTAAGCTATATAAAAATGGTAATTTTACGCAATCCTCCCATTGCAAATCAAAACCACCAAAACCCATACCGTCCCTAAGATTTCAAAACCTCAGCGGTTACAAGAATATGGCGTTGGTCTTTTTGAAACTGTACCCACCAAATCAGCACTTAAAAAAGCGCTCAAGAAAAACTACATTACTGTCAATGGCATCATCGCCACATCGGCGACCTTGATTACCGGCGGAGAGGAGATCGTCCTATCTATTCCAGAAAAAGCTACGCCCGGAAAACAATTTCATTTTCCACTAAAGGTATTGTATGAGGATGGGTATTTGGCCGCCGTCCATAAACCTGCGGGCATCGAAGTTAGCGGCAATAAGTTCAAGACCATAGCTAATACTTTGTCCCAAAACCTGATGCCCGGTCCGCTTTCCGATGCCACTACCCCTCGACCCGTACACCGATTGGATTATGCCACAACAGGTGTTGTATTAGTGGGAAAAACAAACAGTAGCATCCGGGCTTTAAATAAAATGTTCGAGGAGAAAGTTATTTCCAAAACCTATTATGCCGTGACCATTGGCAAAATGAAGCCCCATGGTACAATAACCACAGAAATCGATGGTAAACCTTCACAATCCGATTACAAGGTTATGGAGTCTGTTCCATCTAAGCGTTTCAGCACCCTCAACCTAGTGAAGTTGTGTCCAAAAACAGGCAGAAGGCACCAATTGCGCAAACATCTCTTCAGTTTGGGCAATCCCATACTCGGAGACAAGGAATACGCCTTGGAGGGCTTAATTTTGAAAAGCAAAGGGCTGTATTTGCATGCCTATGCATTAGAATTTGAGCATCCATTTACCAAAAAGAAAATCTGTATTACCGATGAGCTTCCGGGGAAATTCGGTAAGATATTTCATTCAAAAAAATAATGATATCTTTTACTTGAACTAAACAAACCTTGACAGTGATGAAAAAATTGCATGCATCCATTCTTGCTCTTTTATTATTTATTTCATGCAGCCCTGAAAGTGAAAGCCCCACCCCTCCCGAAGTTGAGCAAGATGATAAACAAGCACCAGAAATAGCTATTCCAACCTTTCCCGAAGTGGTCGAAACAACATCGAGTTTCCAAATTTCAGTGACGGATGACTTTGACGTAACAACCCAAATTTATATTGATGATATTTTGGTCGCCGAATCTGCTACATCAACCATAGATTTTGATATAGATCCCTTTGATTTTACCGCTGGGGATAAAACATTGCGGATAATCTCAACCGATGCCAATGACAATGTGGAAACCGTCAATATTCCTTTTGAGTTGAAAAAGCTCCTCTTCAGACTTCCAGAACCTGTAAGTGACAATCCTTCTCCAGATTCATATGTTTTTTTATCAGTCAACTTTAATGATGGCTCCCTCTATAAATCCAAAAGCATTGAAACTGATCAGGACGGAGCGTTTTATGCAGACGATGATTTTGAAAGACAGGATTTTATTGTCTCATTCTACCGAATTTCCAATCCCATTACACCTGCCTTTAACAATTATTACATTTACTCTTTTTCCGATATTACTCCTGGAACCGAATTACTGACTACAGCCCAAAGGTTTGACTTTTTTAATTTGGGAAACCTAAGGCCCGACAAAGAGACCGATTTGGATTTAACAGAAATTCCAAACGCCAAAATATTCGGTTATAATGGGTATATGTTTCCAGGAATCTACGAACTCGATTCCAATTCAGGCGCCCCTCAAAAATATTTACTGTACAATTTTCCCGATTTAGGTAATCCCCAAACCGACTATGGTTATACTCTAATTACCGATTTAAACAAAACAACATATACACTTTCCGACCTATTACCAGCAAATGATTTTTTTCCCATTACATTACCTCAGCAATCGGAGTTCTACCTTAAAATTGAAGGTTACGCAAATGAAGATGATTATGACCACAATAGGTATCACCAATTTTTTGATGGAGGTAATCAAAGTATTTCATCAAAAACTATAGATGTTCCCCAGTTCCATGAACTTTTTAATATCTATAATGTGCATTATACTACCTCTATCAATAACAAACTAACGTTTTCGAGAAAACAAAAAGGTATGACTTCCCCAGTAATTACAAATGACTTACAGATAGCAAAGAATGACCAAAATATATCAATAGATGGAGAACATGATTATTCGATCATTTGGTTTCAGGACAGTTTCTTTGTGCCAAATACCTTTTCAAATTACTTTGATTGGAAATTTTACAACAAAGAATCCACAGTAGTGGAAATGCTTATGGAGAGTTTTGAAATTCCACAAGCGGTGCTTGATTTGTATGAAGAACGGGGGGTGCTCCCAAGACCTAGTCAACAAACTGACGATTATTTTAAATATGATCTGGAAGTTTATGATCATAGCGATACTGTCCTTTATGAGAATATGATGTTCGGGGGAGATTATAATCAAAATGAAGGGGGTGATGTCACATGGATGACCTACGACCTGAAGTATTGAAAATGGTTTGAATCTTTTTAAACTTTAACAACACCGATTCAAATAAAAAAGCACCCCATCTGAGGTGCTTTTCAATTTTCGTGGAGAATACCGGATTCGAACCGGTGGCCTCTTGCCTGCCAGGCAAGCGCTCTAGCCAACTGAGCTAATCCCCCAAAGAGAGCGCAAAGGAAATACTTTTTTCCGAAAGTATCAAAAATTGCACCACTTCCTTAATCTTTTTTAACGCTCAGTACCAACAAGGGTATCTTTACAAAGAACTCCGATTTTTGGATCGTGTTCTTTTCCCATAGTTTTTTGAAGAAACCCCGCTTCCTTCGAAACACGCACAACATATCCGGTTGTTCTTTCTGGAAGTATTCAGTTACCCCCAAATACGTGGTGCCGTTCTCAGTTATGGACAATTGTGTGCTCAAATCCATCAACGCGGTGTTTACCTTAAGGTCTTCCTCCGTATACCCAGGTCTCTTCACCAATAAAAGGCTTACTTCCGACCGGAATTTATTTTTGATGATGATCAACGGGTTCAAGATGCTGTTTCGCTTCAATATACCAGATCCAAAAGCTGTCAATATCTTTTTGGCAGGTTTAAAGGCCGTTCCTTTGGGAACAATCAAAGTTGGGATTTCGGTCTGTTTGATTATTCTTCCCGAAGTATTCCCCAAATACAGTTCCTCCTGAATATCGTTGCTTTTTGGTGCTATAATGATCAGGTCGATTCCAAGTTCTTTATGAATACTCTTTAGTCCATCGATAATGTCGCCATTATACGTGGCCATTTTTATTTCGACCCCTTTGGTATTTACTTGGTCTATTACCTCTTTTAAATGCTCCTTGCTGCTTTTGGCCACCTTCTCTTCCACATTGGCCAAGCTTCCTACGGCAGTGGTTACGGAGAATACGTCCATTACATAGACTTTAGCCCCAAATTCTGAAGCAAAATCAACGGCGTATTGCAATGTTTGGGAAGAATCTGGAGAAGTTCCAATCGGTACAAGTATGTTGTTCATGGTTTGGTGATTACGATTAAACCTTAAATTTACAATTAAATTGAAACGAATCAATGATAAGACGCGCAAAGATATCCGAAATCCCCGATATCTTGACCATAACCCGGGCATGTGCCAAAAAAATGCAGGAGAACGGCATTTTTCAATGGAACGAACACTATCCATCCAAAGAAGCATTCATAAAGGACATCGAACGCGATGAACTTTTTGTGATAGAAGAAAACAACAAAACCCAAGGCACCATCGTCATATCCACTTTAATGGACGAAGAATACAAACCCATACAATGGCTCACCCCTAACGGGAACAGCACCTATATTCACCGTCTTTCAGTTCATCCAGAGCTCCAAGGCAAAGGATTGGCCCAGCACATGATGGATTTTGCCGAAAAGTATTCTAGGGAAAACAACTTTGTCTCGGTACGCTTGGACACCTTTTCGCAAAACAAAAGAAACCAGCGTTTTTACGAACAAAGAGGGTATCAAAAACTCGGGGATATCTTCTTTCCCAAACAAAGCGAGCATCCCTTTCATTGTTATGAATTAGTGCTGTAACTTGCGCTGGATTTGAGCACACAGGTAAATTTTAAGAGCATCAACCAATTGGCGATTCCCGCGACCATTTCAGGCATTGCGGAGCCCATTCTATCCATAACGGACACGGCCATTGTGGGCAATATTCCCGTCGACGGTTTGGAATCCTTGGCTGCAGCGGGAATCGTGGGGTCCTTTCTGTCCATGCTCATTTGGGTACTCGGCCAGACCCGTAGTTCCATTTCCGCCATCATATCCCAGTATTTGGGAGCAGGTAGACTGGAGGAAGTAAAAAATATGCCCGCACAGGCCATTTTCTTGAACATCTGTTTGAGCTTTGTGGTGCTGCTTACCACCATTTTCGTAATCGAAGAGATTTTTGCACTCTTCAATGCCTCGGGAAAAATATTGGACTACTGTGTTTCCTATTATTCCATTAGGGTCTGGGGGTTCCCGCTCACGCTGTTCACTTTTGCCATTTTTGGGATTTTTCGTGGACTCCAGAACACCTTCTACCCCATGGTCATCGCCATGTTGGGGGCCGGGCTGAATATTCTTTTGGACTTTGTCCTGGTATATGGCATCGATGGATTCATTCCCGCATTGTACTTGGAAGGTGCAGCATGGGCGAGTTTAATTGCCCAGGCCATCATGGCGCTATTGGCTTTTATTCTATTGATTAAAAAAACGGATATCAGCCTAAAATTGACCTTCCCCTTAAATAAGGAAATAAAGCGGTTGATATTTATGAGCCTTAACCTTTTTGTAAGGACCTTGGCCCTGAATGCCGCTCTAATGCTTGCAGTTCGCGAAGCCACCACATTGGGGGACCGCTTCATTGGAGCTCACACTATTGCGGTCAACCTTTGGTTGTTCGCCGCGTTCTTTATTGATGGCTACGCAGCAGCGGGTAACAGTATGGGGGGAAAACTGTTGGGAGCCAGTGACTATGATGGGCTGTGGAAATTGGCCAAGACTATTTTTAAGTACGGAATGATCGTGAGTTTGGCCCTAATGTGTGCAGGTTTCATTTTCTATAGGCCCATTGGGCTTCTTTTTTCCAAGGAAGAAATCGTTCTCAACACCTTTTACAGCATTTTTTATATTGTTATCCTTGGACTCCCAATGAACACCTTGGCCTTTATTTTTGATGGAATATTCAAGGGTATGGGCGAAATGAAATATCTGCGAAATGTACTCTTGGCCGCTACCTTTTTGGGTTTTGTACCAAGTCTTTATATAGGGTTATATGCCGGTCTCGGCATACATGCCATCTGGATAGCATTTGTGGTCTGGATGATGATTCGCGGATTCTCCTTGGTCTGGAAATTTAGAAGAAAGTTCAGGCCCTTGGTGCAAAACCCTTAATTTAGCGCTCAAAGACATCTGATAACCTGATTTGATGACAACGGATAGAACCAACGGAAGTTTATATACCAAAATAGAAAATAGGATTGCTAGGGTCGAATTTGGCCATCCGGCAAGCAACTCATTTGTGTCCGAACTTTTGGCCAGATTGACAACGGAGTTCGACAAACTTGGTGCAGACGATAAGGTTTCCGTCATTGTTCTTAAATCTGAAGGTGAAAGAGCGTTTTGTGCTGGTGCCTCTTTTGATGAACTGGTGGCAGTTTCCAATTTGGAAGAAGGAAAACAGTTTTTCAGTGGTTTTGCCAATGTCATCAATGCCATGCGCAAATGTCCCAAACCGATTATTGGTCGGGTGCAAGGAAAGACCGTTGGTGGCGGGGTCGGATTGGCTTCGGCCTGCGATTATGTACATGCGACCGAGCAAGCGGCCATCAAACTATCCGAGGTTTCCATAGGCATAGGTCCGTTCGTCATCGCTCCCGCTGTGGAGCGTAAAATGGGAAAGGCTGCCCTTGCAGAGCTCACTTTATATCCCACGGAATGGAAAAATGCATATTGGGCCAAGGAACATGGACTCTATGCCAAGGTATACGATTCCATTTCCGAAATGGACAAGGAGCTGGACATTCATCTGCAAAAACTGGCGACCTATAATCCCGAAGCTTTGGCCGAAATGAAAAAAGTCTTGTGGGAAGGAACCGAACATTGGGACGATTTATTATTGGAACGTGCCGAAGCATCGGGCCGGTTGGCACTCTCACCCAACACTAAAAAAGCACTGGAAAAGTTTAAAAAATAACAACATTATGAATGATTTGATTTTCCCCATACTGGCCCTTTTCGTGATTGTGGTGTATGTGGTCAACAGAATACGAAGCAACAGACGTTACAAAAAATAAATGAAGAACATTGCCCTGCCTAAAGGCAAAAAAGTCTATTTCGCTAGCGACAACCACCTCGGGGCTCCTACCCGAAAAGATAGTTTGCCCCGCGAGAAAAAATTTGTGGCCTGGCTCGATTCCATCAAGGACGATGCTGCGGCCATCTTTTTAATGGGCGATCTTTTCGATTTTTGGTTCGAGTATAAAACCGTAGTCCCCAAAGGCTTTACACGAACTCTCGGGAAACTGGCCGAACTCTCGGACATGGGCATCCCCATCACTTATTTTGTAGGCAACCACGACCTCTGGATGGATGGTTATTTTGAAGAGGAGCTCAACATACCTGTCCACCACAGACCGAAACAGTACCTTATCAACGGCACTTCTTTTTTTATCGGCCATGGTGATGGATTGGGTCCTCACGACAAGGGCTTCAAACGGATGAAGAAGGTATTTACCAACCCCGTGGCCAAATGGTTTTTTAAATGGTTGCACCCGGATTTGGGCGTACGTTTGGGGCAACATCTGTCCGTGAACAACAAGGTTATTTCCGGGGATGCCGATGCTACCTTTTTGGGAGAGGACAAGGAGTGGTTGATTTTATATGCCAAGCGCAAGCTGGAGCAACAACACTATGACCATTTCATTTTTGGCCATCGACACCTCCCCATGGAGATCAAACTCAATGAAAAATCGACTTACACCAATTTAGGGGATTGGATTTCCTATTTTACCTATGCCGTTTTTGATGGTGAAAAATTGACTTTGGAAAAACTAGGGAATTAATCTTCCTTTTCGTGTTGGTCAATATCCTTTTGAAGATCCAATCTTCTAAATGTAGGCGAAACAATGGCGGTTGTGCCCGCCGTCAATAGTGTCATGCATCCACCAAAAACAACGGCCGTGACGGTTCCCAGCAATTTGGCCGCCAATCCACTTTCAAAAGCACCGAGTTCGTTGGAGGAACCCACGAACATGGAGTTTACCGAAGCTACCCTGCCCCGCATATTATCGGGTGTTTTCAATTGTAAGATGGTCTGTCGTATGATCATGGACACTCCATCCACCGCTCCGCTCAAGAACAAGGCGATTACGGATAGCCAGAACAGTTCCGAAAGTCCAAAAACTATGATACAGACACCGAAGGCAAATACTGCCATCAACAATTTTTTTCCTGCATTTTTATGTAACGGAAATCTGGTAGACCCCAACATGGTAATAGATGCCCCTACCGCTGGAGCCGCCCGTAAAATCCCGAAGCCTTCGGAGCCCACGTGCAAAATATCCTGGGCATAAACGGGCAATAATGCTACGGCACCGCCAAATAGTACGGCAATCATATCCAAAGTAAGCGCTCCAAAAATGGCCTTATTGCCAAAAACGAATTTGAGCCCATCCCGTAGACTTTGAAAAACGGGCTCCCCGATTTTTGGGTTCATAATGGGCTTTCTGGGGATCTGGAAAAGGAAAATCAATGCAAATAAAGAAAAACCGAAAATGACGCACATACTCCAATGCACCCCGATCCAACTAATGGAAAAACCTGCCAGCGCTGGTCCCAAAACCGATGCCAATTGCCAAGTGGAACTGCTCCATGTTGCGGCATTGGGATATATTTTTTTGGGAACGATCAAAGCAATCAATGAAAAAATTGTCGGACCCAAAAACGAGCGCACAAACCCTCCCAAGAACACCAAGGCGTAAATGGAATATAGAATTGTTTTGGATTCCCATGATTCCTCAAGCCCGGGCCAACTCAACAAGAACAGCCCAAGACTGATCACAGAAAAACCCGCAATACACGTGATCAAGAGGTTTCGTTTTTCCTTTTGGTCCACAATGTGCCCCGCAAAAAGGGCCATGCTCACGGCAGGAATCACCTCCATCAACCCGATGATACCCAATGAAAGTGGATCTTTGGTCAAAGAATAGACCTGCCATTCGATTACGATAAATTGCATCGACCATGCAAAAACCATGGCAAAGCGGACAATCAAAAATATGTTGAATTCCTTATAGCGTAGTGCTGCGTAGGGGTCCATAAATTGCTAGCGGATATCTCTTAGTTTTAGTTGAAGGCTCACCGTTCCCTTCCATTGATTTTCATCCAACGAAAATACGGCATCAAAAGGTTTTATCCCCTTAACAACGTCCAATTTATCGCCTAAATTAAAGCCAATGCCCCCAATGGGATCGAATCCCGGTTGATAGAGGCTACATTTTAAATGTTTTTCTTCTTCCCCCACTCCACGGGCATACCCTGTATCCTTTAATCCTTCGGCCATAAAAATCGGGATCATGTTGCCCGGGCCAAAAGGAGCAAACTGTTTCAAGATCCGCATTAATTTTGGCGTAATTTGATGCATGGAGATTTTGGCATCCACAGAAATTTCGGGCTGCAATAGTTTTGGGTCGATGGTTTCCGACACTACTTTTTCAAACTGTTTTTTAAAGGCTTCGTACTGTTCTTCCAAAAGTGTGAGACCTGCTGCGTACATGTGACCCCCAAACTGTTCCAGACAATCCGAACAGCCTTCCAGGGCATTGTAGATATCAAATCCTTTTACCGATCGGGCGGAGGCGGCCAATTTATCCCCGCTTTTGGTAAATACCAAGGTAGGGCGGTAGTATGTCTCCGTTAATCGAGATGCCACGATGCCAATCACGCCTTTGTGCCAGTTTTCGCTGTAGACCACAGAGGTGAATTTCTCTTCCTCTTTATTTTCTTGGATTTGCACCAAGGCCTCTTTTGTGGTTTCTTGGTCCAAACTCCTTCGTTCGGTATTGAAGAGTTCAATTTCAGAAGCATACTGTTGGGCTTGGGCAAAGTCGGTCTCGGTAAGTAAGGTGACCGCATGTTGTCCATGCTTCATCCGGCCGGCCGCATTGATCCGTGGTGCAATGATGAATACGACATCCGTGATGGTAAGTTCCCGTTTCCTGGTCTGATCGATCAATGCTTTAATTCCTCTACGTGGATTTTCATTAATGACCATTAAACCGTAATAGGCGAGCACACGGTTTTCTCCGGTAATGGGAACAATATCGGCAGCAATGGCCGTGGCCACTAAATCCAAATAAAGCAAAATATCATCAATGGTCTTTCCCCGCTTGGCACTCAACCCTTGGATCAGTTTAAAGCCGACACCACATCCGCAAAGTTCTTTATACGGGTATTTGCAATCTTCCTGTTTGGGGTCCAGCACCGCAACGGCATCGGGCAGTTCTGTTCCTGGCCGGTGGTGATCACAAACAATTACATCAATCCCTTTTTCCTTAGCGTATTTTATCTGGTCGATGGCCTTGATTCCACAGTCCAAGGCAATCATCAAACCCATGTCATTGTCCACTGCGAAATCAATGCCTTGGAACGATATGCCATAGCCTTCCCCATAGCGGTCGGGGATGTACGTGGCAACATTTGGGTAGGATTCCATCAAAAAGGAACTCATTAAAGCTACCGAAGTGGTGCCGTCCACATCATAATCCCCATACACCAGGATATTTTCTCCCTTAGCAATGGCTTGCTCAATCCGGTCCACCGCTTTTTGCATGTCCTTCATCAAAAAAGGATCGTGCAGATGATCCAATTCTGGTCGGAAGAATGCTTTTGCTTCATCATAATTTGTTATCCCTCGTTGAATCAACAATTGGGCGACCAAATCATCTACCCCCAAAGTTTCGGTAAGTTGGTCGATGGATTCTTGTTCGGGTTTTGGCTTTACGGTCCAGCGCATCAATGGTCAATTTCAAGTTCATCAATAAAATTCAAGTTCAAGGAGATTTCTTTCGAATTTTTGTAAGATCGCAAGGAAGGTCTTTAACCAATACGGCCATGTTGGAAGCCAAATCAAAAACCTTTTCTCTAGATCGAATTTCAATTCGTTCACATTTCCAAACTTGATCTTGAGGTCGACCTAGTTCAGAACTATAATTGATTTAACAGCATTTTGAACTTGTGCCTTGTATTAACTTTTTGTGGAAAATCTATTTGTTGTGATAGATAATCTTGATCTCCAACTCCGCAAATTTTCTGAACATCTCCATAACGCCACAATACTTGTCCACGGAAAGGTCCACGGCTTTTTTAAGCTTGTCCTCGTTTAAATTGGCTCCCGTAAAATGATATTCGATCACCACGGAATCGTAATATTTTGGATGCTCATCGGTAAGGTTGGCGATGGTCTCTATCTTAAAGTCATCAACTTCCAGTTTCATTTTTTTGATGAGCGAGGCCACATCCAAGCCGGAACATCCTGCCAAACTTGACAACATTAGGGCTTTGGGGCGCAAACCTGCTCCGGAACCCCCACTGTCCTCTCCAGCGTCGATTCGAACCGTATGCCCTGAAGGGTTGTTGCTTTCAAAGGCCATTTCGCCTAACCATTTGGTTGTTACGTGATTTGTCATGATGATTAATTTTTGTTTCTTGTAGGGTTCAAAAATACAATTTATAATCTCAAAAATGGCCTTAGTAAACCCCTTGTCGCCCGACCATGACATAGAAACCAAAGAACTGGCGGAATTCTTTAACGAGACCCTTGGGTTTTGTCCCAATTCTGTTTTGACCATGCAGCACAGACCTGCCATTTCCAAGGCTTTCATTAACCTTAACAAGGCCGTGATGGCAAATGAGGGAAGGGTTACTTCTGCCCTAAAACGTTTGATCGCCTGGGTCAGCAGCAACGCTACGGGCTGTCGTTATTGCCAAGCACATGCCATTCGTGCGGCAGAGCGATATGGCGCCGAACAGGAACAATTGGACAATATTTGGGAATACCGTACCCATAGTGTCTTTTCCGAAGCGGAGAGGGCTGCGCTCGACTTTGCCCTGGCAGCTTCCCAGGTCCCCAATACGGTGAATGCGGATATCAAAAAAAGACTGCACCGGTATTGGGACGATGGCGAAATCGTGGAAATGATGGGAGTGATTTCCCTTTTTGGTTATTTGAACCGCTGGAACGATTCCATGGGCACCAACATAGAAAATGGTGCGGTAGAGAGTGCGGAGAAATACTTGGGCGAAGTGGGTTGGCAAAAAGGGAAGCACGATGGGTCCATATACTAGCCGGGCATTTGTTAAACTGGATGTTGGTAAATTTTTATATCCCCTTACTTTCCAAGGGTAAAAGTTCTTTAAGTCTTTACTATTCCATTTAGCACAGCCAACATAAACCTTTGTCAGCACCTGTTTTATTATTTGATAGAGCAAAAGGAGCTTCAGAATGACCGGGCGGTAGTGTAAAGTCAATAAGCTCTGGGTGGTCCACTCTTCCAAATTTCATTCTATAGCTCTAAAACTTCAGATATTAATGCCTTGAAGTTTTGGACATCCTTTTTAAATTTCCTTTGCATTGAAGACCACAACACAGCTCCAATGAACAATAGAACAATCATAGGGATATACATATACGAATTGGTGTTCATACCTGAAATTATGCCAATCAATAGACCAAAACCTAAAAAAAGATGAAGGAAGATTATCGCCTGAATCAAAAAATGTTGATTAAATGAAATTTCCACATTGGTATTGTTGTCGGCATCTCTTTTTAAAAGCTTACCATGGGCAACAGTCCAATTTTGGTATTTCATATACCAAGCATAAAGAATCCGTTTACGTAACCTAAAGGTCATCGAATTATTTTTGTTCCTGTTCATATTAAAAACCAAACTGTCAACTGCACCAAATGATGACTGCAACTTCTTGCTAACCTCCAAAGGGTTACTTCCGACTTTAAAACTCCATTCCACCATAATATTGGTTTCAAACGTTAAACATCAATGCTTAAAAATAAAGAATTATATTGAATGTCTCCCATACCGATTTACACGGGCCTTGGTAATCAACAGTAAAATCAGGATATGATTTTCCAGTTAGGCCTTACTTAGTCAAGATTGATTAGAATTCTTTTTCTTAAATCCGGTAACACATCTTCTTCAAACCATGGGTTTTTGCCCAACCAAAACCGATTTCTCGGTGATGGATGTGGCAGCACAAAATAATGGGGCAGGTAATTCCGGTAATTTTTCACCGTTTCGGTCAGGTTTCGCATCATTGCCTCCCCCAAATAATAGTTTTGTGCATGTTGCCCTATCAAGATGGTCAATGCCAAGTTAGGCGTTTGATCAAATAGCGCTTCATGCCATAAGGGGGCACATTCGGGTCTTGGAGGCAAATCCCCGGACTTTCCTTTGCCCGGATAACAAAATCCCATTGGGATCAGGGCAAAAAGTTGTTCCTTATAAAATTGTTCATCCGTTACACCCAGCCATTTTCTAAGCTGTCTTCCGCTCGGGTCGTCCCACGGAACTCCTGTTTGGTGGACTTTGGTACCGGGCGCCTGCCCTATAATGGCAATTTTTGATTCTGGATGGGCGGCAACCATGGGCCTGGGACCTAGGGGCAAATGCTCCTTGCAATGGGTGCAGTTCCGTATTTGGGATAGTAGTTCGTCCATCTCATGTATAGGGTCGTAAAGTTGTGTTGAAGTTAACAACTATTTTTTGCCCCCGACCACAATCACAAATTCTCCTTTGGGAGCTTTGTTGTTGAAATGTTCCAAAACTTCGGTCACCTTACCGCGAACGGTCTCTTCATATAATTTGGTCAATTCCCTTGACACAGCAATAGGTCTGTCTTCCCCGAAATACTCGGAAAAATGCGTCAAGGTTTTAATGAGCTTGTGCGGAGATTCATAAAAAACCATGGTCCGGGTTTCTTCGGCGAGTTCCAAAAGTCGTGTTTGACGTCCCTTTTTTATGGGCAAAAACCCTTCAAAAACAAATCGATCATTGGGCAATCCGCTGTTCACCAAAGCGGGTACAAATGCTGTTGCGCCTGGCAAGCATTCCACCTCAATATCGTTTTCAACACAAGCACGGGTCAATAGAAAACCAGGGTCGGAAATAGCCGGTGTACCTGCATCCGAAACCAGAGCATAAGTAGTCCCTTCTTTCATTTTTTGTACCAGACCATCAACCTCTTTGTGTTCGTTGTGCATGTGGTGGCTCTGCAGATGGGTGTTGATATCAAAATGTTTGAGCAACTTGCCGCTGGTCCGGGTATCTTCAGCCAAGATAACATCCACCTGCCTTAATACCTGTATGGCACGAAGTGTCATGTCCTCAAGGTTTCCTATTGGTGTTGGAACCAGATATAACTTTCCCATGGACCAAAGTTACGGTCTTATGATCAAAATAGAATTGAAAAAATGGATTTATGCGAACCTGCGTTCTATCAAGGCAACAAAGCGAGCCTCATACTCCTCTTTGCCCTCCCAATTATTGTACTCAGGCTTTACCATATTGTTGATAAAGGCAACCGAACGTTCTTCCGAATCAATCGTTGTGAGCTGGGAAAGCACGCGGGTGTAATCCTCCATATCGTTATTGAACAGGTGTTTTACAAACGCAAGTTTATCGTTGAGGCCTACCTGAAAATCCTTGGCCAGCCGATCATTTAACGATTTCGGCTTGATCGGTTGCGAAGGTGCACTGACATTCTCATTGGGCGTTACCTCATCCTTGTCGTTCTTTATAAGGTTGGGCTTGGCCACAAATTCGGCAAATACCTTTTCCAGGTCGGCATTGGAGGGCATTTCGGAAACCATATCCTTTATGGTGTCCATACCGGGGGTCATGATATCTTCTTGGTGCGGGTTGCTCTCTGGAACGGATGTATTCCCGCTCAATACGGCATTGGCCATTTTCTCGAACCTTGAGGCTATCACGTTTTGGGATACATCCACCTCAACATCGTTCAACTTCTCATCAATAAACTTCAGCACGGCCAGTTTTTCATAAATCTTTCTGGATTTTTCATACAATGCCGCAAGATCGGTATCCTCCCTTGCCGTGATTATCTCAGTGGACAACTTGATCAACTCTTCCCTCAATTTCCGTATCATAGCTTTTCTTCTTTACTATAAAAATATAACGATTTTGCAAATACCCCATCAACAAAAGGTTAAAATCTTATTGAAAACAGGGGTACAATTTTTTAGTAGCTTTGTGGTCGTCCCAATATAATGGGAAAACAAACAATTTCTTTCAAAAATACGGTATGTTTCTCGAAAACACAGTCAACCCTAAGGAACAGTTTGGATGGATCGAGGTGATTTGCGGTTCCATGTTTTCCGGAAAGACCGAAGAACTGATCCGACGATTAAAACGGGCCCAATTCGCCAAGCAAAAAGTGGAGATCTTTAAGCCCATTGTAGATACCAGGTATCATGAAGAGATGGTGGTATCGCACGATTCCAACGAAATCCGGTCAACACCTGTTCCGGCCGCGGCCAATATTCGGCTCTTGGCGGACGATTGCGATGTAATCGGTATTGACGAGGCCCAATTTTTTGATGATGAGATCGTGACGGTTTGCAACGATTTGGCCAACAGGGGCGTTCGTGTGGTGGTCGCCGGTCTGGATATGGACTTTAAGGGCAACCCCTTTGGCCCCATGCCGGCCCTGATGGCCACAGCGGAATACGTGACCAAAGTACACGCTGTGTGCACAAGAACTGGAAATTTGGCCAATTACAGTTTTAGAAAATCACTGAACGACAATCTGGTTTTGCTCGGCGAAACCGAGGAATACGAACCCTTGAGCCGTGCCGCATTTTACAAAGCCATGTTACGTGAAAAAATCAAGGAAATGGATGTAAATTCCGAAGAAGTGACCTTCAAAAATGACAAAACCAATGAGTAAGGTCGGGGAAACTACGTTGATCCTGGACCTTGCATCCTTGGAACACAATTACAACTACTTGCGATCCAAAATAAAGCCCGGAACCAAATTTTTGGGCGTTGTAAAGGCTTTTGCCTACGGCAGCGATATGGTGACCATTGCCCAAAAATTGGAACAGTCCGGCGCCGATTATCTGGCGGTTGCCTATGTGGCCGAAGGGGTCTTGTTACGGAAAGCAGGTATTCAGCTTCCTATTTTGGTATTGCACCCTTTGGCTTCCAATTTTGATGATTTGATGGCCCACCATTTGGAGCCCAGCATTTATTCCAAGAATATTTTGAATCAATTTATTGAAGTTGCAAAAGCCATGAAACAGACCGATTACCCTGTTCATATCAAATTCAACACAGGCTTGAACCGTTTGGGTTTTTCGGAAGATGATGTTGATTTTATTGCTGGGGAAAGCAAGCGTAGTGAATGTATCAAAATAGTTTCTTGCTTTTCGCATTTGGCAGCATCCGAAGATAAAAACGAGCGTGATTTTAGCCTGGATCAAATCAATACCTTCAAACATTTGAGCAATATGCTCATGGATAAGTTGGGCCATCGCCTTATGCGCCATATGCTCAACACTTCGGGCATCATCAATTACCCCGAAGCACAATTCGAGATGGTCCGCAGCGGGATAGGACTGTACGGATATGGCAATCAAGCCGAAGTAGATGCGCAATTAAGGCCTGTAGCAACACTGAAGACCATCATTTCACAGATCCATCAAATCAATGCCAATGAATCCGTGGGCTACAATCGGGCCTATAGATCCAAACGGCCCATAAAAAGTGCCACCTTGCCCATTGGACATGCCGATGGCATTGGCCGACAATATGGAAAAGGAAAAGGATCCGTAGTCATTAATGGTTCAAAAGCGCCCATATTGGGCAATGTTTGCATGGATATGATCATGGTGGAGGTTACGGGAATCGATTGTGAAGAAGGAGATGAGGCAACCGTGTTCGGCACGGAAAAATCCGCCGAAAAATTTGCGGCCAACGCGGGCACCATTTCATACGAGATCCTCACGGCCATATCACAACGTGTAAAAAGAGTGGTCTGCGGAGCTTGAATATTATCTTTTTTACTTACTTTGTCCTTGATTAACCAATACTCAACTATAAAATGGGATTTTTAAAAGAGTTTAAAGAGTTTGCCATGAAAGGGAACCTGGTGGATATTGCCGTAGGTTTCGTCATGGGTGCCGCTTTTAAAGAAGTGGTATCGTCCTTCACAGGGGGCATAGTTTCCCCGTTGATCGGGCTATTGTTCAAAGCCGATTTCAACGATTTGAAATATGTGATCACGGAAGGAACTCCCAATGATGCCGGAGAAATTGTTGGGGAAATAGCTGTACTTTATGGTGCATTCCTTACCAATGTCATCGACTTCATCATCGTAGCATTCGTTATGTTCCTTATTGTAAAGGCCGTAAACAGGATGAAGAAAAAAGAGGAGCCTGCCCCAGAAGCCCCAAAGGGTCCGACCCAAGAGGAACTGTTGGCAGAAATCCGAGATTTATTGAAGAAATAAAATCGTTGGTGCCGAGATTTTCGGTATCGCCGCTACATCACAATAACCTTTAAAACCATCAATGTGTTTCGCTAACATGTTGATGGTTGTTTTATTTATAACATTTTGTTATTTTTTATTGATTGGTGATAAAAAAGCTTGTTTAACTCGCTGACTGAAGTACCTTTGCGGAAGAAATAATTTTACAATGAAAGTAGCAGTTGTTGGTGCCACCGGAATGGTCGGCGAAGTCATGTTGAAAGTGTTGGAAGAGCGAAACTTCCCAATTTCAGAATTGTTGTTGGTTGCCTCGGAGCGTTCCGTGGGCAAAAAGCTCACCTATAAGAACGAAGAACATACCGTAATCGGTTTGGCAGATGCCGTGGCCGCCCAACCCGATATCGCCATTTTCTCCGCCGGTGGCGACACCTCTTTGGAGTGGGCACCAAAATTTGCCGAAGCGGGCACTACGGTGATCGATAATTCATCCGCTTGGCGTATGGACCCGACCAAAAAATTGGTGGTTCCCGAAATCAACGCAGGCGAGCTGACAGCGGAAGATAAAATAATTGCAAACCCCAACTGTTCCACCATTCAAATGGTACTTGCCTTGGACCCATTGCACAAAAAATATCAAATGAAGCGTGTGGTCGTTTCCACCTACCAATCCGTTTCAGGCACCGGGGTAAAGGCCGTGGAACAAATGGAAAACGAAGCCGCAGGCATTGAAGGTGAAATGGCCTATCCCTATCCCATCAATCGAAACGCATTGCCACACTGCGATGTATTCTTGGAAAACGGGTACACCAAAGAAGAGATGAAATTGGCCCGTGAACCTCAAAAAATATTGGACGACCGTACGTTTTCCGTAACCGCTACCGCTGTACGTATTCCCACTGCTGGTGGGCACTCGGAATCCGTAAACGTGGAATTCCATAACGATTTTGATTTGGTCCAAGTAAGGCAACTCCTTAGTGAAACCCCTGGGATCGTGGTACAGGACAATCCTCAAACCAACACCTATCCGATGCCCGCCTTTGCCAACGGCAAGGACGATGTTTTTGTGGGTAGAATCCGTAGGGACGAAACCCAGCCCAACACCTTGAACATGTGGATCGTGGCGGACAACCTTAGAAAAGGTGCAGCGACCAATGCGGTACAGATTGCGGAGTATTTGGTGGAGAACAACTTGGTTTCGAATACTTCTGAAGCAATTTCATAAAATCCGTTAAAGCATCGACGGTAGCCAATAGGTTTGTGTGATTTGTGTACTTTTATCGGAATCAATCCGAGAAAACATGAAAAACATAAGTCTATTGGCTGCTTTGGTTTTATTGGCGGCCTGCAAAGAAGAACCTAAAACTAGAGAACCCATCACTGTGAACTATCCCGCTACCAAAAAAGTCGATACCGTAGATAATTATTTTGGGACCGATGTGCCCGACCCTTATCGTTGGCTGGAAGACGACCGCAGCGAGGAGACCGAGGCATGGGTCAAAAAACAAAATGTGACCACCTTCGGATATTTGGACAAGATCCCATTTCGGGAAGACCTAAAAAACCGATTGGAAAAACTGTGGAACTACGAAAAAGTAGGTTCCCCGTTCAAGGAAGGCGACTACACCTACTATTACAAAAACAATGGGCTACAGAACCAATATGTGGTCTACCGAAAAAAGGACGGTGGCGAAGAAGAAGTCTTTTTGGATCCCAACACATTCTCAGAAGATGGCACCACATCCTTGATGGGATTGAATTTCACTAAAGACGGTTCCAAGGCCGCATACCTTATTTCCGAAGGCGGAAGCGATTGGCGCAAGGGCATCGTGATCGATGCCGAATCCAAAGAAATTGTGGAGGACACCTTGGTAGATATTAAATTCAGTGGTATTTCCTGGAAAGGAAACGAAGGTTTCTACTACTCCAGTTATGATAAACCAGAAGGAAGCGAGCTGTCGGCAAAAACGGACCAGCACAAACTCTACTATCATAAATTGGGAACGCCACAGTCCGAAGATAAGATCATCTTTGGCGGAACACCAGAAGAAAAACACCGTTATGTAGGCGGTTCCGTATCAGAAGACCAGAAGTACCTTTTTATAACCGCATCCGTTTCAACATCCGGCAATAAATTGTTCCTAATGGACCTATCCAAAGAAAATCCTGAACTGGTAACAATTTTGGACGATACCGATTCCGATACCTACCCGATCGAAAATGAAGGTTCCAAACTTTATTTGGTGACAGATAGGGAAGCCCCTAATAAAAAAATCGTGGTCGTGGATGCTTCCGACCCGACTCCCGAGAATTGGAAAGATTTGATCCCTGAAACCGAGAACGTGTTAACGGCCGGAACCGGAGGAGGTTACTTCTTTGCGGAGTACATGGTGGATGCCATTTCAAAAGTGCTTCAATATGATTATGACGGTAATTTGGTACGGGAGGTGAAACTGCCCGGAGTAGGAAGCGCAGGAGGTTTTGGCGGCAAAAAAGAGGACAGCGAATTCTATTTCTCCTTTACCAATTACAATACGCCAGGTTCATTGTACAAGTATGATGTAGAGACCGGTGAGTATGGGCAATATTGGAAACCTCAAATTGATTTTGATCCCGATGATTACGAATCAAAGCAAGTGTTCTACAATTCAAAAGATGGCACAAAGGTACCCATGATCATTACGTATAAAAAAGGAACGGAACTTAATGGTAAAAACCCGACCATTCTTTATGGTTATGGGGGCTTCAATGTTAGCTTGACCCCTTCCTTTAGCATTGTAAACGCCGTTTGGATGGAGCAAGGCGGAGTATATGCCGTTCCCAATCTAAGAGGTGGTGGGGAATACGGTAAGAAATGGCACATTGCGGGAACCAAGCTCAATAAACAAAACGTATTTGATGACTTTATTGCCGCCGCAGAATACTTGATCGACAATAAATACACTTCAAAAGAATATTTGGCCATCCGGGGTGGATCTAACGGAGGCCTGTTGGTAGGTGCCACCATGACCCAACGTCCAGACCTAATGCAAGTGGCATTGCCGGCCGTAGGGGTAATGGACATGCTCCGCTACCATACCTTTACCGCCGGGGCCGGTTGGGCCTACGATTACGGAACTTCTGAAGACGATCAGCAGATGTTCAACTACATTAAGGGATATTCCCCAGTGCACAATGTAAAAGAAGGTACATCGTACCCTGCGACATTGGTCACCACCGGGGATCATGATGACCGTGTAGTTCCTGCACACAGTTTTAAGTTTGCCGCTGAACTACAGGAAAAGCAAGCAGGGGAGCAACCCACATTGATCCGTATCGAGACCAATGCAGGTCACGGAGCGGGAACGCCGGTCAGCAAGACCATAGAACAGTATGCCGACATCTTTGGCTTTACGTTTTATAACATGGGGTACGATCAACTTCCCAACCAGGCCGTACTCAAAGAGTTTAAAGATTAAATTGTATAATAGGGCTGCTGTTTCAGTAGCCCTTATTCCCTATGCTAAAAGTTCATATTGATTCTTTCGGTTATCAAGACCGCACCATTTTAAAGGACATTTTATTTGAAGTGGCCTCGGGAGAACACGTGGCATTGATGGGCGAAAGCGGCTCCGGAAAAAGCACCTTGCTTAAAATCATCTATGGATTGCTCCATGTAGAGGAAGGCTCTATTTTTTGGGGCGATATCGAAGCACTCGGCCCCAATTTCAATCTGGTTCCAGGTGAACCCTATATGAAATATCTGGCTCAGGATTTTGATTTGATGCCCTTTATTTCCGTGGAAGAGAACATAGGACAATTCCTTTCCGTGTTCGAACGCGAAACGCATCAAGAGCGGATCAATGAGCTTCTGGACTTGATCGAGATGAAGCCCTATGCCAAGACCAAAGTGAAGCATCTTAGTGGCGGACAGCAGCAACGCGTAGCTTTGGCCCGTGTTCTGGCCCAAGAACCAGAAATTTTATTATTGGACGAGCCTTTTGGCCATATCGATAACTTTAAGCGCAATACACTGCGTAGAAATCTCTTTTTGTACCTAAAAAAACAAGGCATTACCGTATTGACGGCCAGTCACGACCCCAGCGATGTATTGCCTTTTGCAGAACGGACATTGATTTTGGAAAAAGGACTGATCATAGCCAACGAGAACACCCGGGAACTTTACAAAAAACCGCCCAATTACTATACCGCATCACTGTTCGGACAAGTAAATGAGGTGTCCATGAAATTATTAAAATCCTATTCGCAGATAGATAGATCCGTATTGGTGTATCCGCACGAGTTCAAATTTTCGGATTCTTCCGGGCTTCAGGTGGAAGTAATCAATTCGTTTTTTCAAGGCAACCATTACTTAAATGAAGGTACAGCGGAAGATGGGACGATAATCTTTTTTAATTCAGAGAAAAAACAAGACGCAGGAGCAACCATTTTTCTTAATGTATCTTTGAGTACCATCAACAGGAGACTTCAAATTGGACAAAAGACAAATACATAGGGAACTTCAGTTCAAGGCCATGCGGAGCAGCGGTGCCGGAGGCCAGCATGTGAACAAGGTTTCTTCCAAAGTAGAGCTCACTTTTGATATTAATGAATCAGAAGGTCTCTCCGACAAGGAAAAACAACGGATTCAACTCAAACTAAGGTCTCGATTGACCAATGATGGCGCTTTGGTACTTCAATGCGATGAGGCACGGAGTCAACATCGAAACAAGGACCTTGTAGTGAAGCGTTTTTTCGAGATCCTGAAAAATGCCCTTGTAGTTCCCAAAAAGCGAAAACCGACCAAACCGACCAAGTCTTCCAAAGAAAAGCGGTTAAAGTCCAAAAAGATCACCGCGGATAAAAAGGCTGCCCGAAAAAAACCTGATCTGCCACGATAAGAATTTGATGATTTTATATACTTTGGATTATAAACCCATCAAAAAACATGCGGACCAAGCAATTCTGGCCCGTTGTTCTTAATATCCTCGCTTCAATTGCTTAATTTTCAGTCAAATTATAACTAATTCAAAAAAAATGACTTTTAAAATTACAAACCTCAAAACATTGCTGCTCTCAACAGTGATGTCCTTGTCCTGTGCCTCCTTTGCCGTGGCGCAAAAGGTACCCTCCCCCGAGGACGTGTACGGATTTAGGGTAGGGGCCGATTACAAATTGGCCGACTATTCACAAATTGAAGATTATCTGACCAAATTGGACGCCGCCTCCAACAGGATCAAAAAAATCGAGATAGGCCAAACGGTCCTCGGCCGCAAAATGTACCTAATGTTCATCTCAACGGAAGAAAACCTTGCCCAACTGGACAAATGGAAAGATATCAGCACCAAACTTGCAAGAGTCCAGGTAGGTGACGATGAGGCCCTAAAACTTTCGCAAGAGGGCAAGGCCATCGTTTGGGTGGATGGCGGGATGCACTCCACGGAATTGGCCCATGGCCAAATGACCTCCGAGCTGGCCTATACATTGGCTACTTCCGAAACAGCTGAAATGCAAAAAATCAGGGAAAATGTAATTACCCTATTGATGCCCGTTATGAACCCGGATGGTCTGGACATCGTTGTGGACTGGTATCGCAAGAATATGGGAACGGCTTATGAGACTTCCCGTCCCCCAATTTTGTACCACTACTATATGGGGCATGATAACAACAGGGATTGGTTTATGAACATAATGCCCGAAACTTATAATGTCACCAAAATCCTGTACAATGAATGGTATCCCCAGATTGTTTACAACCATCACCAATCTTCTCCATCTTGGACCAAGATTTCATTGCCACCCTATGCCGACCCCGTAAATCCAAAAATACATCCGGCAATAACGGCAGGTGTGAGTGAGGTAGGTTCGGCCATGACCAAGCGGTTTTCCCTTGAAAATATGCCCGGCGCCATTGCCGACAACTTTTATACCATGTTCTGGAACGGTGGCGGACGAACCGTACCTTATTACCATAACATGATCGGTATCTTGACCGAAACTGGCCATACCACCCCCACCCCTCGCTTCTATGACCCCAAAAAACTGCCCAAAACTGTGGCAGGGGGCACTCCAACCGATGGTACCGACATAATGTACCCCGACCCGTGGAAAGGTGGCGAGTCCCATTTTAGGGATGCCGTCGATTATATGTTGACTGCAACATGGGCCACTTTGGACCTTGCAGCAGACCGTAAGAGCAATTACCTGCACAACATTTACAAAATGGGCAAATCTGCTGTGGAAAAGGGCAAAACGGAGGATTTGTTCGCCTACATCATCAGCAAGGAACAGTGGGACTCCTTTGAGGCTGTAAACTTGGTAAATGTTTTGCTGCAAGGTGGTATCGAAATTGAAAAAGCGACCAAGGATTTCACGGTAAACGGCAAAGAATATGAGGAGGGCTCTTATGTTATTTATACCGCTCAGGCCTTTAGGCCATACCTGTTGGACCTGATGGAAAAACAGAATTATCCAACACGTTTCCAATATCCCGGTGGTCCTCCGGACACACCCTACGATTTGGCCGGGTGGACATTGCCCATGCAAATGGGCATCGATGTGGATAAAATTTCTGAGGCGTTCACTGCCCCAACGGAAAAAGTTACTGGTCTGGTAAAATACTACAAAGGTGAAGTTAACAGGAACGGTTCCTTCGGATATGCGCTAAGCGTCAACAGTAATGCTTCGGTGGTGGCCACCAACAAAATTTTGAAAGCAGGCGGAACTGCCTACAAGAGCATCTCGGAATTCAAAGCAGGAAAAGTAACGCTCCCTGCCGGATCGTTTATCGTCTCCGGTGAAAAAGAAATGATGGAATCCTTGGCAGATGAATATGGCCTTGTATTTACAGGCCTTTCGGCCAAACCAGAGGTTCAATTGAAAAAAATCCATTTACCAAAAGTGGGGCTGTACAAGTCCTGGGTGGCCAACATGGATGAAGGATGGACCCGTTTTGTAATGGACGAGTACGAATTTGACATGGACACCTTGCACGATGCCGATATCAAAACAAAGGATTTGTCAAAATATGATGCCATCATCATCCCATCGCAAAGACCAAGTTCCATATTACACGGACATGACAATTTGAGCATGCCGGAAAAATTCACGGGCGGGATAGGCCTAAAAGGTTCCTTGGCCCTGAGCGACTATGTTGAAGCAGGAGGAACACTGATCGCTTTTGATCAAGCAAGTGACTACGTCATAGAACAATTTGGACTGCCTTTGCGTGATGCTGTGGAAGGTGCCGATAGCAAAGACTTCTTTATTCCAGGTTCTTTGATCAAGGCCGGAGTGGATACCTCCCATCCCATGGCATTTGGTATGAAGGATACCGTTGCCGTTTCATTTAACAGAAGTAGGGCCTTCACCATTGACAAACAACGAAAATCCGGTGAAGGTGGTACCGAGGACATTGAGGATGCTCCCCTGCCGGAAGTCGAGGTAATCGCAACATATGCGGCCAAAGACCTTTTAATGAGCGGTTGGGCCATGGGCGAAGACCGATATATTGCAAAAAAACCTGCACTGGTAAAAGCCAAATACGGTAAGGGTTCTGCAATATTATTTGCATTCCGTCCACAGTTTAGGGCACAGCCCCGTGGAACCTATAAGTTGATTTTTAATGCGATTTACGAAGGTGCTTCGGAATAACGCAACATATTAGTGTGTACAGAAAAGCCGCATCGACTTGATGCGGCTTTTTCTATGGCCATAATTCTTGAACAAATTATGACTGGTTTTGACTTTCCAACTCCCTGGCAATCCAAGAAAAGCTGTCCTGGACCTTTGAAAAGACCTGCTCTTGCGGAACCAGGTCGGGAATGATATCTATACTTTCAATAAGCCGTTTGGGTTGTTCCTGCAGGCCGGTTAAAATCGTTTTTACGTTTTTATTGGATAGATCGAAAATGATGGTCTCCAGAGCATAAACACCCGACTGATCGATATGTGGTACACGGTCCATACGGATCACCAGCACTTTTATGTGTTCATCGATATTTTTTACCTGATCCTGAAAGTAGGAGGTAAAACCAAAAAACAACGGACCATTTAAATGTTTGATAAATACTTGGTCCTTGTATTTCTCGTAGAAACTCTCCTCGTCGACCCAAGGTCTTTCACCATCAAAACCCGCAAGTGTGCCAACTTCCATGCCCTTTTCCCCAATATCACTGGCGCGTTTCATAAACAACAATGCCGCCAGGGTTACCCCGACACCGACTGCTTGGATCAAGCTGCCAAATGTGGTCCATAATAAAACAATGATCAGTACCACCGTGTCTGCCTTGGGCATTATCTTTATATGTTTGAAACCACGGGTATCGATAATTTTGAACCCAATTGGAATCAATATTCCCGCAAGCACAGCCAAGGGGATGTATGCCGCGAGCGAACTCAATCCCAATAAAACCGCTAAGAGAAATGTGCCATGCAAGGCTCCTGAAAGCCTCGTTTTACCACCATTGTTTATGTTTACCACAGTACCCTTGGTTGCCCCTGCACCAGGTATACCGCCTATCAAGGCCGCCGCCATATTGCCAATGCCTTGGCCTATTAGCTCGCGATTACTGCTATGCTTGGTCTTGGTCATGTTATCCGCAATTACCGAGGTCAACAGCGAGTCGATTGACCCCAGAACCGCTAAGACCATTCCATATTCCAAAACCATAAAATAGGCTTCACTATCAATGCTGAAAAGACCGTCTATTTGCAGCGATGGCAAACCCGAGGGAATTTCACCTATGATCGGAACGTCCCAATTTATGAAATAGGAAAAGATGGAGACTGCGATCAAAGCTACAAGTGCACTGGGTATGGTTTTATTGATTTTAGGAAACACATAATAAATTATCACGGTCATTGCTCCCAAAACCAAGGCTTGCCAATTAAACTCTGAAAATAACCTGGGCAAATCCGACATTACCTTTATGGTAGATTTTGCCGAATCCAAACCAACGAACGGGAATATTTGCAGGATGATGATAATGAGTCCCACACCACTCATAAAACCCGAAATTACGGGGTAGGGAAAATATTTGATGTACCCGGCGATGTTGATAAGGCCGAAAATGATCTGTAACACCCCGCCAAATAAAAAACTCAATACAATGATGCCCATGGCGCTTTCCAGACTGCCCGTCAAATCAATCGCGCTGGCCACCAAGGCCGCCGAAACCACCGTCATTGGTCCCGTAGGGCCACTTGCCTGGGTTTTTGTTCCTCCAAGTAAGGCAGCTAGGATACCAATTGCGATTGCACCGTACAACCCTGAAATTGCACCAAGACCGGATTGTACACCAAAAGCCAGTGCCAAGGGCAGTGCAACGATCCCTGCCACAAGTCCGCCCGTAATATCTCCTTTCAAATATTTTGTATCGTAAAATTTTGCCATAATTGGAATAGGTTCTGTTATATGTTTAATTTTTACCGAAAATAACAAATTTCGAAGCTAAATCTTGATGATATCATGTTTATCTTACCCTCAACATATTCCTTTTTGCCCCAATGAACATCAGAATATATCCTGGCAACCTACCTGTCCCTTGGGTTGTTTATGTCATTAAAAACTTTGGGCCCAAGGCAATCGCAGCGCTACAGATTACGCCCGGTTCAAACTACGCCCGGTTCAAAAATGACTTTCAAAATAGTTGAAAAATATATAGGTTATCTAAAGAGAATCGCTACCGCGCCAATAGCGGTGACTATCAAAATAAAGCGCTTGTAATTTCTTTCGTTGATTTTCTTGACCAAAAAAACACCCAAAACCAAACCAACTAGAATGGCAGGGAGCAATCTTAAATTAATCAACAGACTTTGCACGGTAACCGTTTTCCAAATAAAAACATGGAAAGGAAGTTTGAATAAATTGGTAATAAAGAACAACCAGGCCGCCGTGCCCACAAATTCGTTCTTGGGCAATCGCATCGCCAAAAAGAAAATATTGGTGAATGCCCCGGCCAAATTTCCGATCATGGTACAGATTCCTGCCAAAACACCCATGGAACCGGAAAATACCCAATGGGTGGGCACGGTTTGGGACTTTCTTCTCTCCCACCAGATCAGCATTGCCAAACTGATGAATATAACGATTACCATTCCCCATTTAAATTCCCGTTCGGGAAGGTCCTTGCCGACCAATACCCCGATGAGTATCCCAAGGATCATCCATGGAATAAACTTAAAAATGTATTTCCATTGGGCATGTCGATTGTAATAGACCACAGCAAAAATGTCCCCAACGATGAGAAGTGGAATAAAAAGCCCCGTGGAAGCCCTCGAGCCAAAGGCCAAGGCCATAAGGGTCACGTTGAAAATGGACATTCCCTTGAGCCCGGCTTTGGAGACCCCCATTAAAAAAGCCGCAGTGGCGGCCATGGTCCAAGCGGCAACAGAAATATCCGAGAAAGTAGAAAGAAACATGAGGATTTTTTTGTAGGTCCACAAAAGTAACCCAAAAAAACTATCTTTAACTCCAGCCAAACTGAACAAATGAAATTAGAGCTTTTAGATTACATCATCATTTTTGGGTTTTTTGCCCTGGTCCTTTTCATTGGAATATATGTTTCAAAAAAATCCGGACAAAATTCAACGGAATACTTTTTATCCGGTCGAAGTATGCCCTGGTGGCTTTTGGGATTGTCCATGGTCGCGACCACTTTTTCTACCGATACGCCCAACTTGGTGACCGATTTGGTCCGTTCCAATGGAGTTTCCGGAAACTGGGGATGGTGGTGCTTTCTATTGACGGGTATGTTGACCGTTTTTGTATATGCCAAACTTTGGAGAAAGTCCAATGTAAAAACGGATCTGGAATTTTATGAATTAAGGTACGGGGGAAAGGCAGCAAGCTTTTTAAGAAAGTTCAGGGCCATTTATCTTGGGGTGTTGTTCAATGTGATCACCATGGCCTCCGTCACTCTGGCCGCTATAAAGATAGGTGGTGTCATGTTGGGGCTGGACCCTTGGGTAACCGTGGTAAGCGCGGGCCTTATCACTGTGGTCTTCAGTGCTCTTGGCGGATTTAAGGGCGTTGTTTATAGTGATTTTTTTCTGTTTTTTATGGCCATGGCCGGTGCAATCGGTGCTGCATACTATCTGGTTAATTTGCCTGAGGTCGGTGGATTGCAAGCTGTTCTGGAGAATGAAAACGTAAAAGATAAACTGAGCATACTTCCCGATTTCAGTGATAAAAAAGCCTTGATCACGGCCCTTATCATACCCTTGGCCGTGCAATGGTGGAGTTCGTGGTACCCTGGCGGGGAACCTGGTGGCGGTGGCTATATCGCACAACGAATGTTGGCGGCTAAAAATGAAAACCATGCCATTGGAGCCACCTTCTTCTTTAATATTATGCACTATGCGCTAAGGCCTTGGCCCTGGATCCTGGTCGCTTTGGCATCTTTGGTGGTGTACCCGGACATAGCGAGCATACATGAAGCCTTTCCCAATGTAACGGAGGATAAATTGGGACATGACCTGGCCTATTCCGCCATGATGACAAAGTTGCCCACAGGTCTTTTAGGTGTGGTTTTAGCCTCTCTGGTGGCGGCCTATATGTCCACAATTTCGACACAGTTGAACTGGGGTTCGTCATACATAGTATATGATTTCTATAAGCAACAGATAAATCCGCAGGCCACAGAAAAACAAATGGTAAACGTGGGACGGATTTCCACTGTATTGTTAATGGTCCTGAGCGCATTTTTGGCGTTGGCCCTACAGGATGCCATGGGGGTGTTCAACTTGCTTTTGTCCTTTGGAGCGGGAACAGGGCTGATTTTCATACTACGGTGGTTCTGGTGGCGAATCAATGCATGGAGCGAAATTACGGCCATGTTTTCTTCAGGTATCCTAGCGGTTCTATTGGAGACAACTCCTTTGAGAGGGTATTTGTTTGCCCCTGAGACAGGCGTTTTCCCTGAATGGGCAGACTTACCATTTATAATGATAGTGACTTCGATTATTTGGTTAACGGCCACATTTGTTACCCAACCGGAAAGTAAAGAGGTGCTTAGGAGCTTCTATATAAAAATTCAACCGGGAGGTCCGGGCTGGGCCAAAGTTGTAGATCAGGCCAAAGGGGACAACGTGGAAATAGTCAAGACCAACGAAAAGTGGAGCGTACCATCAGGAATTAAAGCTATGTTATCCGGTGTTGTATTGATCTACTCCATTATGTTTGCCACAGGATATTGGATTTATGGGGAATATCAACTGGCCATCATTCTCACTATTGTGGTAGCCCTTTCCGCTTTTGTATTATTAAAGGTATGGCAAGGAATGAGGAATGTGTTCTAACGGGTCACCCTCGCAACTCCAATAACCTGGAGACATATTTTCCGACCACATCGAACTCCAGGTTAATGGTGTCGCCTACTGTATAGGTATGGAAACGTGTGTGCCCGTGGGTGTAAGGAATTATCGCAACGCTAAAACTATCCTTTTTGGAATCCACAACAGTTAAGCTAACACCATCTACCGTGATGGAACCTTTTTCGATCGTCACATTATTCAGCTTAGGGTCGTATATAAAGGTATAGACCCAACTTCCGTCCTTCTCCTCAATGGATTTACAAGTTGCGGTTTGATCCACGTGCCCTTGAACAATATGTCCGTCCAAACGCGCGCCGAGCAACATGGCCCGCTCCAGATTGACCACTTCACCAACTTTTAATTCACCCAAATTGGTCTTGCCCAAGGTTTCTTCAATGGCAGTCACGGTATACTGATCGGCATCAATGGAAACCACGGTAAGGCATACCCCGTTGTGCGAAACACTCTGGTCTATTTTTAATTCGGATGTAATTGTAGAGGATACGGTAATGTGAAGATTTCCGCCCTCTTTTTCAAGCTTTTCAACTTTCCCCAAAGTCTCTATGATCCCTGTGAACATGTGTCTTATTAATTGACTAGTTTTGTAATGCAAAAGTAGCCATAACGGCATTCATTTTATGAAGGAAAATCAAAAAATACGATTGGGGATCTCCATAGGGGATATTAACGGCATTGGGTGCGAGGTAGCGCTCAAAACATTTGAAGATGCAAGAATGTTGGACTTTTGCACACCAATACTATTTGCATCCAACAAGATTGTTTCACAACAGATCAAAGATTTTGGGCTGGATATCAAGTTCAATGGTGTCCGGGATGCCGAGCAAGCCCTGGAGGGGAAAGTCAATATTGTAAATATCAGCAAGGAAGCTCCCAACTTGGAATATGGGCAGGCGACAAAGCAAGCGGGTGAATTTGCCATCAAATCATTAAGGGCCGCGGTAAACGCCCTGAAAGAAAATAAGATTGATGTGCTGGTGACGGCACCCATCAACAAAAACAATATACAGTCCGAGGATTTTAAGTTTCCCGGGCACACCGATTTTTTGGCCCAAGAGCTGAAGGGCGAAAGCCTTATGTTTATGGTGACCAACGAGCTTCGTGTTGGTCTGCTAACCGATCACATCGCCGTAAAGGATGTGGCCAAGGCCATCACCCCAAACCTTATCCGCAACAAAGTCGCCACCATGGAGGAATCCCTAAAAATGGATTTTGGCATCCGTAAACCAAAAATTGCCCTCTTGGGCATTAATCCGCACAGCGGGGACAACGGAACCATTGGAGAAGAGGACGATAAGATTTTGAAACCGACCATTAAAGAACTGTTCAACAAGGGAACATTGGTGTACGGCCCCTATTCGGCCGACAGCTTTTTTGGTTCGGACAACCATAAGAACTTCGACGCCATATTGGCCGCGTACCACGATCAGGGGTTGATTCCATTTAAAACGCTGTCTTTTGGAAAAGGGGTCAATTACACCGCAGGCTTGGACAAGGTAAGGACTTCTCCCGATCATGGCACCGCCTACGAAATCGCGGGCAAGGGAAAAGCAGATGACAGTTCGTTCAAAGAAGCAGTTTTCACTGCCCTTGAGGTGTTTAGGCACCGAACTGAATACCAAGAGCTGACCGAAAACCCTCTAAAAAAGCAGAAAATCAAGCGCGGAGGGTAAAAAGTTACATTCATTTTGGATATTTGTTGTGGCAAGAATTGCAGTTTTGTAAATTAGTAGTATCTTTGCACCCGCCTTTAAAGGCTGGTACACAAACCTTAAGTGTAGAAATGATGAAGCTGAAAGAGTTCAATATCCCTTTTTCAGGTCTGAAGTTGGGAAAACATAACTTTGTGTACGAAATTGATGATGCGTTCTTTGAATCTTTTGACTACCAAGAATTTAACGGAGCTTCCGTCAAAATCGATGCCATTTTGGATAAAATGAGCACGATGATGGAACTTCAGATCGAAGCGGAGGGAACCATAAACGTGGATTGTGATCTAACGGGCGAACCATTTGACCAGCCTATTGATTCCGATTTGAAACTAGTCGTCAAGTTTGGCGAAGAGTACAATGATGAGGATGATGAGATCCTTATCATTCCACATGGGGAGCACCAATTCAATATTGCACAGTACATATACGAAATGTTGGTGCTGGCCGTTCCTCAAAAAAGGGTTCATCCCGGAGTGGAAGATGGCACATTGCAATCCGAAATCTTGGACAAGCTCGAAGAGCTGCAGCCAAAAGAGAATACAAAACCATCAGAAGAAACAGACCCCAGGTGGGACGATTTAAAAAAGTTACTAACGGATAAATAGGTTTATAATGGCACATCCTAAAAGAAAAATATCAAAAACCAGAAGGGACAAAAGAAGAACCCACTACAAAGCAGTTGCGCCAACAATTGCCAAGGACTCAACAACAGGTGAAATGCACTTGTTCCACAGAGCTCACTGGCACGAAGGCAAATTGTACTACAGAGGTCAGATTTTGATCGACAAAACAGAAGAGGAAACAGCGGCCTAACCGCAAACACCTTAAAATAAAGCAACTCCCGTTCAATTCGTATCGGGAGTTTTTTTATGGGCCCACGTTAACACCCAAAAACGATTAATTTTGCCCATAAAGTCATATAAAATGACTAATTTTCACCGCTTTTGGGTCAAATTTGATTCTTTTTGACAATAAAGAGAGGCTAAAAATGAAGAAAACAACAGCAGCAATAACAGCTGTAGGAGGATATGTTCCCGATTTTGTACTTTCCAATAAAGTGTTGGAAACCATGGTAGATACCAACGATGAATGGATAACTACCAGAACCGGAATCAAGGAACGGAGAATTCTAAAAGAGGAGAACGCAGGAACATCTTTTATGGCCATCAAAGCCGCAGAGGACCTGCTTCGAAAAAGAGGCATTGAAGCCTCCGAGATAGATTTTGTACTTGTAGCCACCGCAACCCCCGATTTACCTGTTGCATCCACTGCGGCCTACGTGGCTTCAGAAATTGGCGCGGTAAACGCTTTCGCCTACGACTTACAGGCAGCGTGTTCCAGTTTTTTGTACGGAATGTCCACCGCGGCCAGCTATATTGAATCCGGCAGGTATAAAAAAGTATTGGTCATAGGGGCGGATAAGATGTCGTCCATAATAGATTATACCGATAGGACCACATGTATTATTTTTGGGGATGGGGCCGGTGCGGTTCTTTTTGAACCCAATGAAGAAGGATTGGGACTCCAGGACGAATATCTTCGCTCCGATGGAATTGGCCGACAATTCTTAAAGATCGATGCAGGTGGATCCATCCTGCCCGCTTCCGAGGCAACCGTGAAGAACAAACAACACTATGTTTACCAAGACGGTAAGTCCGTTTTTAAGTTTGCGGTATCCAATATGGCAGATGTATCGGCACTGATCATGGAGCGCAACAACCTGACGAAAGACGATGTGCAGTGGTTGGCCCCACATCAGGCCAATAAACGTATCATCGATGCCACAGCCAATCGAATGGGCGTGGAGGCAGATAAGGTATTGATCAATATCGACCGTTACGGAAATACAACCTCTGCAACACTGCCCTTGTTGTTGTACGACTTCGAAAAGCAGTTAAAAAAAGGAGATAACATAATTTTTGCCGCCTTTGGAGGTGGTTTCACATGGGGTTCCATTTATTTAAAATGGGCCTATAACTCATAATCACGCAACTAACAAATTATATTCCATGGACATTAAGGAAATTCAAAGTTTAATCAAGTTTGTCGCCAAATCCGGTGCCAGCGAGGTGAAGCTGGAGATGGAGGATATCAAGATCACCATTCGAACGGGAAGTGCCGGCTCAGGTTCACCAGAGACCACAATTGTTCAACAGATTCCTGTGCCCCAAACAGCAGCAGCTCCGGCCGCCCAAGCTCCAGCAACCCAAGAAGCCGCGGCGCCAGCACCGTCCGAACCGAAAAAAGCGGATGATGACTCAAAATATATTACCATAAAATCTCCTATCATAGGAACTTTTTATAGAAAGCCTTCGCCTGATAAACCAGCATTTGTCGAGGTTGGGACCTCCATCAGCAAAGGGGATGTTCTTTGTGTGATCGAGGCAATGAAACTTTTCAACGATATCGAATCGGAAGTTTCAGGTAAGATTGTAAAGATTTTGGTTGACGATTCCTCTCCCGTTGAGTTTGACCAACCATTGTTCTTGGTAGACCCGTCGTAGTGAATTTTAAATGATAGATTCTGGGCCATCAATAGCATCGCCCTGAACCATTTAAGATTTAGAATTCCTAATTTAAGATTGTGTTCTATGTTTAAAAAAGTATTGATTGCAAATAGGGGCGAAATTGCCTTGCGGATCATAAGGACCTGCAAGGAAATGGGCATTAAAACGGTGGCCGTTTACTCCAAGGCCGATGAGGAAAGCCTTCATGTACGTTTTGCCGACGAAGCCGTTTGTATAGGCCCCGCACCCAGCAGTGAATCTTATCTGAAGATTCCAAATATTATAGCGGCAGCGGAAATCACCAACGCCGATGCCATTCACCCTGGATACGGATTTTTATCCGAAAACTCCAAATTCTCCAAAATATGTGCCGAGCACGATATCAAATTCATTGGCGCCTCCGGTGATCAGATTGATAAAATGGGGGACAAGGCTACCGCAAAGGAAACCATGAGAAAGGCTGGTGTACCCACCGTTCCTGGTTCCCAAGGTCTTCTTAAGGATGTTGATCATGCAAAAAAGGAAGCCAAAAAAATGGGTTATCCCGTCATGATCAAAGCTACCGCCGGTGGTGGTGGAAAGGGAATGCGGGCCATCTGGTCCGAAGACCAAATGGAGAAAAACTTCAATAGTGCCGTGACCGAGGCGACCGCCGCTTTTGGAAACGGAGGCATGTACATGGAAAAATTGATCGAGGAGCCGCGCCATATCGAAATCCAAATTGTTGGTG
>JANSXF010000092.1 GCA_024743095.1 Flavobacteriaceae bacterium | reverse complement strand
GCGTTCATCCTGAGCCAGGATCAAACTCTTCATTGTATTTCCTTGAATGTCTGTCCGACACCCGGAATACCGAGTCCCTGCATCAAAATGGTTCTATTCTTAATTCTACGCTGTCGTTACAATATGTATATGAACTTCTTTATTCAAAAACCGAATCAATTCCTCTAAAATCAAACTCCCTTCGGTTTTAACCATTTCACCTATTTGGCAAAGCGGCTGCAAATTTACAACTGTTTTTAAAACTGGCAAGCTTTTTTTGAAAAAAATCAAAACATTTTCTTGACCTCAAAAAACAATATTTTTACATGAACTTTTCCCCGAAACAGCTTACTGTTTTTCGGGCTGCAAATGTAAAACGCTTTTTTTGATTACACAATGCTTTTTTATGTTTTTTTTCATGTCGTGCCGACCTGTTAAAACCGCTGCTTCAATATGCTTCTGAACTTCCCAAGAAAACAACCCTTTTATTGTTTTCGGGCTGCAAATGTAACACCATTTGATCAATATACAAGTGGTTTTTTCTCTTCTTGGCAGAATTTCTTCCAACTAATTGAAAGCAAAGCAGATAAAAATACAAAAAAAATCAAAAACACAAAAGCGCCCTTCGTTTAATACTCATGTATCCTAAAAAAGACTTGAACGCACCCTACTCTTGGCAGAAAATTGGCGCTTATATATAAAGTTAAGTATTGTAGCATCTATACAAGGTATTATCTTTGTCCTTTCGATTATAAAAAATAGAAGTTCAAATAGCATGATAGAGATCACACTGCCCGATGGTGCCGTAAAAGAAGTTGAAAAGGGAACCACTCCTTTTTCCATTGCCCAAAGTATTAGTGAAGGGCTTGCAAGAAACGTTATTTCCGCAAAGTTTAATGATACCACGGTTGAAACCACTACACCATTGACCACGGATGGCACCTTGACTCTTTACACATGGAACGATGATGAGGGAAAAAAAGCATTTTGGCACTCTACATCACACGTGGTGGCCCAGGCTTTGGAAGAACTTTATCCCGGCATAAAGCTTACCATAGGTCCTGCCATAGAGAACGGATTCTATTATGATGTAGATTTCGGCGACCAAGGTATCTCAGAAAAGGATTTTCCCGCCATTGAAAAAAAGGCATTGGAAATTGCCCGTGGAAAGCACGACTACCGCATGAGAAGTGTTTCCAAACAGGAGGCATTGTCCTATTATAAAGAACAAGGGAACCAATATAAGGTCGAACTTATAGAAAACCTTGAGGACGGTACCATAACCTTTTGCGACCACAGTACCTTTACCGACCTGTGCCGTGGGGGGCATATCCCCAATACGGGAATCATAAAGGCCATCAAATTGTTGAGCGTTGCCGGCGCGTATTGGAGGGGTGATGAAAAAAATACGCAATTGACACGTGTTTATGGCATCTCCTTTCCAAAACAAAAGGAACTTACGGAATACCTACATCTTTTAGAAGAAGCAAAAAAGAGGGACCACAGAAAACTTGGAAAGGAACTGGAACTTTTTACGTTCTCGCAAAAAGTGGGACAAGGGCTTCCTTTATGGTTGCCCAATGGTGCTGCGCTAAGAGAGCGCTTGGAACAATTCCTAAAAAAGGCCCAAAAGAAAGCAGGTTACGAAATGGTGGTCACCCCCCATATTGGTCAAAAGGAACTTTACGTTACATCCGGTCACTATGCCAAATATGGTGAAGACAGCTTTCAGCCCATTCGCACACCAAAAGAGGATGAAGAATTTTTGCTAAAGCCCATGAACTGCCCGCATCATTGTGAAATTTACAACAGTCACCCTTTTAGTTATAAGGATCTTCCAAAACGGTATGCCGAATTTGGTACGGTTTATAGATATGAACAAAGCGGTGAACTGCACGGCCTTACCAGGGTTAGGGGATTCACTCAAGATGACGCCCACATTTTCTGTACTACGGAGCAATTGAACGATGAGTTCAAAAATGTGATAGACCTTACTTTATATGTGTTGAACTCATTAGGTTTTGACAACTTTACGGCCCAGGTATCTGTAAGGGACCTTGAAAATCCCGACAAATATATCGGCAACACGGACGACTGGGAAAAAGCGGAGCAGGCCATTATCAATGCAGCTGAAGAAAAAGGACTCAATTATGTGATAGAAAGTGGCGAAGCTGCTTTTTATGGTCCGAAGTTGGACTTCATGATCAAGGATGCCCTTGGCAGGAACTGGCAATTGGGAACTATCCAGGTGGATTACAATCTACCCAAACGTTTCGACCTTACATACAAGGGAAGCGACAATGAAATGCACCGCCCCGTAATGATTCACCGTGCACCTTTTGGCAGCATGGAACGCTTTGTGGCATTGTTATTGGAACATACCGGTGGAAACTTCCCGTTGTGGTTGATTCCAACCCAGGCTATCGTACTGCCCGTCAGTGAGAAACATGAAAAATATGCGGAAAAAGTTTTGAATTCACTAGAAAATCACGAAATTCGCGCGCTCATTGATAATAGGAACGAGACGGTAGGGAAGAAAATCCGGGAGGCAGAACTTAAAAAAATCCCCTTTATGATCATAGTCGGGGAGCAAGAAGAAGAGTCTGCGACCATATCTGTAAGGCGTCATGGCGGTGAAGATTTAGGAGGTTTAAGCGTAGATGCTTTTTCAGACTTGGTAACTACTGAAATAAATAGTACCTTAAAGTCGTTCTAAAAAATTAAGTTTAATTAAAAAGTTTACGTCATAGCAATTAGAAGAAGATTTAGACCCCAACCTAGGAGGGAAAACAAAAACCCTCACAACATCAATGAAAAAATAAAGGCCCGAGAAGTACGTCTTGTCGGGGACAATGTTGAGATGGGGGTTTACCCCATTTCCAAAGCAAGGGAAATAGCCACGGAACAGGAATTGGATCTGGTAGAGATTTCACCAAACGCAGAACCTCCTGTTTGTAAGGTAATGGATTATAAAAAATTCCTTTACGAACAAAAGAAACGCGACAAGGCCATGAAGGCCAAAGCGAGCAAAGTTGTGGTAAAGGAAATTAGGTTTGGACCACAGACCGATGACCATGATTATGAATTTAAAAAGCGACATGCTGAAAAATTCTTGAAAGATGGTGCCAAACTAAAAGCCTATGTATTCTTTAAAGGACGTTCCATCGTTTATAAAGATCAGGGCGAAATATTGCTTCTAAGATTGGCCCAAGAATTGGAAGACCTTGGTAAGGTTGAACAAATGCCAAAATTGGAAGGAAAGCGAATGACCATGTTCATCGCACCTAAGACAAGTAAAAAATAAAAACCGGACCTTGTTCGGTATAATAAGCGGAGTTAAATACTAGGAAAATGCCTAAGATGAAAACAAAATCCAGTGCCAAGAAGCGTTTTAAGCTTACAGGAACTGGTAAAATCAAGAGAAAGCACGCTTTTAAGAGTCACATTTTGACCAAAAAATCAAAAAAGCGCAAGCTAAAGTTGACCCACTCCACATTGGTTCACCAAGCGGACGAGGACAACATCAAAGAACAATTACGTTTAAAATAATTGTTCGACCGGTACATTATTTATTAACCATGGAGCCAGGCCAAAAAAAGTACTCAATATAGGGACGCCTGCTACAAAAAAATGACATTATGCCAAGATCAGTAAATTCAGTTGCTTCAAGAGCTAGAAGAAAAAAAGTAATGAAGCAAGCCAAAGGTTACTTTGGAAGACGTAAAAACGTTTGGACAGTAGCCAAAAATGCGGTAGAGAAAGCAATGCTATATGCTTACCGCGACAGAAGAAACAAAAAGCGTACTTTCCGTTCACTTTGGATTACCCGTATCAATGCCGGGGCCAGGATGCACGGAATGTCTTACTCTCAATTTATGGGTAAGGTGAAAGCCAATGGAATCGAATTGAACAGAAAAGTTCTTGCCGATTTGGCCATGAACCACCCAGATGCCTTCAAGGCCATCGTTGAGAAAGTAAAATAAAAAGCTAATATAAACTTACCCCGCTTATTTAGATCCCGCCTTGTGCGGGATCTTTTATTTTATAAAAGGTCTAAAACAGCTTGACACGAGTTACTCAAATTGTCTCGAATGATTATTGCCCAAATGCAGTAATGACCAGCTTTCTCCCGGAAGCATGGTTCCTGTGCTCACAAAGATAAATCCCTTGCCATATTCCCATATTCAAACTACCTTGTGTTATTGGTATCTGAACAGAGGCCCCCATCAAGGAGGCCTTGATATGGGCCGGCATATCATCGGGCCCCTCATAATTGTGAACATAATACGGAGCATTTTCCGGTACCATTTCATTAATATGGCTCTCAAAATCCCTCCTAACCGTTGGGTCGGCGTTTTCATTTATTGTTAAGCTAGCGGAAGTGTGTTTAATAAAAACCTGTAAAAAGCCCGTGCTTATCCTTTTGAGCTCTGGCAACGCATCAAGAATCGTATCCGTAATTAAATGGAACCCTCTGGAGTATGATCGTAATTGTATTTCTTTCTGATAAAAATTCATGCAAAAACATTCTTTGACCCCAAATTAATATAAAGTTTACCAAAACAAAGGTCCTGTTCCATGAATAACAAATAACTTTGCAGCTTAAATATTTTGCATGGATTTATCACAGATTAAAATGGTGGTCACCGATATGGATGGAACGCTTTTAAATTCCAAACATGAGGTGAGCCCTCGATTTTTTGAAATTTTCGAAGAACTCAAAAAAAAGAACATTGCTTTTGTTGCCGCCAGTGGCAGACAGTACCACAGCATGGTGGACAAATTGGATTCCATTAAAAATGAGATTCTGGTGATTGCAGAAAATGGAGCTTTGATAAAGAAGCAAGAAAATATTATGCTCACAACCACCATCAATCAATCTGATGTACACCGCATTCTTGATACGGTACAACCGTTAAAGAACGTCCATCCCGTGCTATGTTCCCAAAACACCGCGTACGTCGGTGGAGATTCCAATGAATTTTTGGATATGCTACGTGAATATTATTCGGAATTTCAAATCGTGGAAGACCAAAAACAAGTGGTCGATGACGTGCTGAAAATAGCCATATACCATTTTGAAAGTTCCGAGGAACATATCTATCCACACGTAAAACATTTAGAGGGAGAGTTAAAGGTAAAAGTCTCCGGTGCCAATTGGGTGGATATTTCCGATTTGAACGCCCACAAAGGCTACGCCTTGAAGAAAGTAATGGATGAATTTCAGATAGCTCCCAATGAAATAATGGTATTCGGGGATTATAACAACGATTTGGAGATGCTGGAACTTTCCGATTATAGCTTTGCCATGGCCAACGCCCATCCAAATGTGCTGAAAACGGCAAAGTTCACAACCGATAGCAATGATAATTTTGGTGTAGAGCGCATTTTGGAAAAGCTACTCTAAGCATTTTTGCCCAACGGTTCGATTTTTCATATATCTTTATGATTAGCAGATGGTTACCCCAACTGCTTCTCCCCCAGTAACTTTATAAAAATCAACCGTATGAAAAATGTACTAAAAGCGTTGGCCATTGTATGCCTGATGACCAGTTGTGAAACCAAGACCAACGCACCTGCAATGGATTATCACCGAGCCAAATCCGCAATCAACCAAAGTATCGATGCTTGGGACAAAGCATGGGAAAATAAAGATGTGGAACTGTCCTTGAAATATTACGCGGACAGCATAGATTGGACCAACGCTTTTGGGGACCGGGTCCGAACCAAAGATGAGCTAAGGGCCCTATTGGAAAATATTTTCGGACTTGACTTTGTAATGGCCGGTGAGAACAACTATGGAGAAAACGAAATCACATTTTTAAGCGATTCCATAGCCACGGTGCGCTCTTTAAATATCCGTAAAAACCAAAAATGGCCAAATGGTTCACCTATGGACGACCGACATATCCATCACTTAAGGGTATTTAAAAATATACATGGGGAATGGTTGATTGTAAACCATTTGGTAGGCCAAGCATGGCAAAAAAATCCTCAGGCCGATACCTTGGCAATCGAAGATTAATCCATGGCCGTACTTAAAGTCTAAGCCATTACTTTTCAATTATTTAATCTAGGTGCAAACAGATAATTTGTATCTTAAAAGGCACTTTAACTAAAACTACCCATATGGCACCCTTAAAAAAAGACGACATCAAACAAGAGGTCTTTGACCTTTACGACAAATACGCCCACAACCAAATAGACCGCCGTGAGTTTATGGAAAAACTTTCCGTGTACGCTGTTGGCGGCATCACCATGGCTTCGTTGATGAGCTTTATTATGCCGAATTATAAGGATACGCTAACCGTTTCACCAAACGACCCTGATTTGGATTCCGGATTCATCACCTATAATTCTCCAAAAGGCGGCGGTGAAATCAAAGGATTGCTATCCAAACCAAAAAATAGTAAGGGTAAAATGGGTGGTGTTGTGGTCGTACACGAAAACCGTGGTCTAAACCCTTATATTGAAGATGTGGGACGTAGGGCGGCCAAAGCAGGATTTATTTCTTTGGCTCCTGATGCCCTTACCCCCCTTGGAGGTTATCCAGGCAATGATGATGAAGGTAGAACGCTTCAGCGACAAAGAGACCGAAACGAAATGTTGGAGGACTTTATCGCCGCCTTCAATTATCTTAAAAACCATGGGGACTGCAACGGTAAAATTGGTGTGGTAGGATTTTGTTTTGGCGGATGGATCTCCAATATGATGGCCGTGAAAATTCCCGATTTGGCCGCAGCCGTTCCCTTTTACGGAAGTCAGCCCGCAGATGATCAAGTGGCAGATATCAACGCTCCATTGTTGATTCATTATGCAGGATTGGATGAACGGGTGAATGCAGGTTGGGATGCCTATCAAGCCAAACTGAAAGAACTCGATAAAGACTATGAGGTACATTTTTATCCCGATGTCAACCATGGCTTCCACAACAATACCACTCCCCGTTTTGATGAAGCATCAGCGGATTTGGCATGGAAAAGGACGGTTGATTTCTTCAAGGAACACCTCAGTTAGGTCTTCTGTTTCTTTTTGCGGGCAGCAGGGAACAACACATTGTTCAAAATCAATCGGTACCCTGGTGAGGTGGGATGCAGTTCCAACTCGGTTTTAGGATCCCCTACCCTATGCTGGTAATCCTCAGGGTCGTGACCTCCGTAAAAGGTAAAAAAACCTTTGCCTTTAATACCATGGATGTATCTGGCCTCTCCATTGATTTTATTTTCCCCTAAGACCATCACCGTCGGTTTTACCTCTTTTCGGGTATAGGCAGTGGTCTGTCCCATAAAACCTTTGACCAGACTGGTATGGTTCTGTGTAAGCATGGTGGGAACAGGATCCCATTTTGCAGAGAATTCCATTAACGAGAAATAATCCGACTCCTTGGGAACGTTCGCCCTTTTATTGGTCATATCGATGGATGAAAACTCATATCGGATGGGGTTTCTTTCCAACGTAAAATTGGTGAAGGCAAACGTATTACTAAAATCAAGTTTAGATTGATAATTCGCATCCGAAGGGTCCCCATCGAACATGGGTTCACAGATATCAATACCTTCAGCGGCCAGTGCAATATCAAAACTATCGGTGGCAGAGCACATGGCGAACATAAAACCGCCCCCGATTACGTAATTTCTAATTTTAAGGGCCACGGCCAATTTTTCATCCGACACTTTCGAATAGCCCAGGCTTTGGGCCAATGCTTCGGCATTTGCCTTATCCTCAATGTACCATGGAGCGGCCCGGTAATGTCCATAGAACCGTCCGTACTGTCCCGTAAAATCTTCATGGTGCAAGTGCAACCAATCATACAGGGCCAATTTATCGCCCAAAACTTCTGTATCGTAAATAGTGGTATAAGGAATTTCGGCATAGGTAAGCACCATGGTCACCGCATCGTCCCATGGTTGGTTTCCCTTTGGGGAATACACCGCAATTTTTGGTGCTTTTTCAAGAATTACGGCATCTTGGTTTTGGGAAGGGCTGGCGATATCATCCAGAATTTGTGCCGCTTGCCCATCAGACAACACTTCAAAAGAAACTCCTCTAATCTGACATTCCTTGCGAATGGCATCTCCATCGGGCAACAAAAAAGAACCACCACGATAGTTGAGCAACCACTGGACCTTTTGCTGTTTCTCCAGTACCCAATAGGTAATTCCGTAAGCCTTTAAGTGATTTTTTTGACCTTCATCATCCATAGGGATTAGGATAACGGAAGCTGAAGATTTAAAGAAAAAAAATAAAACAAACATGAATGTGAGATTTCTTGCATTTGCTCGAAATGACACTTCGGAAAGAAATTTTTTAAAACGGTACGTCATTATCATCTAGGTCATCATCACTGTTCATTGCGCTACCAAACGCATCATCCGCACTGGGAAGGTTTGGTGTTGCAAAGGGATTATCATCGTCCGCATTCATCTTCGATTGGAATTCGAATGGGGAATCAAAGTCATCCAAGTTATCAAATTTACCTAGAGCACCCACAAATTTTAACCTAATATTTTCTAAACCACCATTACGGTGCTTCGCCACTATAAATTCTGCCTGACCTTGGGTAGGGGTGCGTTCCTCATCGTCCCACTCGTCAATTTTATAGTATTCGGGACGGTAGATGAACGATACGATATCCGCATCCTGTTCGATTGCACCGGACTCCCTCAAATCCGAAAGTATGGGTCGCTTGCTACCTCCGCGTGTCTCCACGGCCCTGGATAACTGTGAAAGTGCAATTACGGGAACATCGAGTTCCTTGGCCAATGCCTTTAGGTTACGTGAAATGGTAGAAATTTCCTGTTCACGGTTTCCTCCCTTTTGACTTCCTCCAGCGGTCATCAATTGCAAGTAGTCAATGATAATCAACCTGATATTATGTTGTGAAGCCAATCGCCTTGCCTTGGCACGAAGGTCGAAAATGGACAACGAAGGGGTATCATCAATGAACAACGGTGCTTTTTCCAAGGTTTTCACCTTTACGTTCAATTGTTCCCATTCATGCTTTTCCAGTTTACCGGTCCTCAACTTTTCCGATGACAAACCTGTTTCGGAAGAAATCAAACGGGTAATCAACTGTACGGATGACATCTCCAAGGAGAAGAACGCAACTGGGATTTCTGAGTTCACGGCAATATTACGAGCCATGGACAGCGTTAAAGCTGTTTTACCCATACCCGGACGTGCCGCCACAATGATCAAATCACTGGGCTGCCATCCAGAGGTAAGCTTGTCCAATTTATCAAAGCCTGACGGAATACCGCTGAGACCTTCCTTGTTCGAAATTTCCTCAATCCTCTTTTTGGCCTGAATCACCAAATTCTGTGCAGTTTCCGCAGAGCGCTTTAAGTTGCCCTGGGTAACCTCGTACAATTTGGCCTCTGCATTGTCCAATAGGTCAAATACATCGGTTGCATCACTGTAAGCTTCTTCTATGATATCGTTGGAAATCTTGATCAAACTTCTCTGAATATACTTTTGAAGTATGATCCTGGCATGAAATTCGATATGGGCTGAAGATGCTACTTTTTGGGTAAGTTTAATGAGATAAAAATCACCTCCCGACACTTCCAGCTTGCCATCTTTCTTCAACTGGGAAGAAACCGTTAATAAATCCACCGGTTCGGAAGATTCAAAGAGTTTGAAGATGGCCTCGTAAATATATTTATGTGAATCTTTATAGAAAACGTCTGGATGAAGAATATCGATGACCTCATCGACACCTTTTTTATCAATCATCATGGCACCCAACACAACCTCCTCTAAATCAACTGCTTGAGGAGGTATTTTTCCTTTCTCAAGACTGATAAGGGCAGATTTGTCCACTCTGTGTCCAACTATGGGGCTAGGTTTTTCCATGAATGCGAAAGTAGCTAATTAACCTTTAGTTAACTTTAATTTTGACAGTAACGATTTCCACAGGTACTCAACAATTTAAATGTTGATAACTTAAAATACCTGTTAATAACATAAAAAAAATCGGGGACATGACCTAACTAAAATGGTCAACCCCCAAAAAACAAGGATTATTCACTGAAAACACCCATATTGGAATATTTTTCCATTCGGGATTTCACCAATTCCTTTGGTGATAACTTATTGAGTTCTTCGAAATGGGAAGAAATTTTATTTGCAACGGTTTCGAATGTTTTCTGTCTATTGGAATGTGCCCCTCCAAGAGGTTCCTTAACGATTTCATCGACCAGGCCCTGCTTTTTCATATCGGTAGCGGTCAACTTCAAAGCTTCTGCGGCTTGTTCCTTATATTCCCAACTTCTCCAAAGAATGGATGAACAAGATTCTGGAGAGATTACGGAGTACCATGTGTTTTCCAGCATCAGCACTTTATCTCCCACACCAATGCCCAATGCTCCACCCGATGCACCTTCACCAATTATGATTACTATAATAGGTACCTTTAGGCGGGTCATCTCCAAAATATTACGGGCAATAGCCTCTCCCTGTCCACGTTCCTCGGCCTCGATACCTGGGTATGCGCCCGGGGTATCCACAAAACACACTACAGGAATCTTAAACTTTTCGGCAGACTTCATCAAACGAAGTGCCTTACGGTATCCTTCCGGATTGGCCATACCAAAATTTCGATACTGACGGGTCTTGGTATTATATCCTTTTTGCTGACCGATGAACATATAGCTTTGGTCGCCTATTTTTCCAAGTCCACCTACCATCGCCTTATCATCCTTTACATTTCTGTCCCCATGGAGCTCCAAAAAAGTATCTCCACAAATGGCATTGATGTAATCCATTGTGTAAGGCCTACTGGGATGCCTT
>JANSXF010000037.1 GCA_024743095.1 Flavobacteriaceae bacterium | reverse complement strand
TCTTTTTCGATACATAAAAAAGGGAACGGTTTTTTGGATGAGGTCTTTCTGGATTCCAACAAAGATGGAAAGTTTACCGATGAAGAACTGATCGGTTCATCACCGGAGAAAAACAGGGGATCTTTCTTTGACCTTTTAGACGATTCGGGAATTGATGCGTCCAAAGCAGTGATCAACGAAGTTTTTAGGGAAAAGGGCTCGGGCCCCTTGCACAGCATTTTCCGAATAGAAGGGACCTATACCTACAATAGGGAAGATAACAACCTATCACCATTTACCATTTGGTTGCATGCCTATGCAGGCAAGAGCTATATAAAAGTATTGCATACGATGACCTACACAGGCGTTCCGGACAAGCACAAACAGCAAAAGGGAGAGCATGCCAATATAGCAACGCAGAACCAGGAAATTATATCCGAGAGTACCGAAGATGATATGGGCTGGATACAGCCGAACGATCAGATTGCCGCTATTGGACTCCAGCTAAAATATCATTTGGATGATAATGTGAACGTTTCAATGCCCCTTTATGAAGGCTCTTGGAAAAATGATGAAGCGGATACCGTTATGGAGGAAGTTGCCGTAAATGATGAAACACCGGTTCAATTATTGCAAAAAGGACCGGATAGACGTAAAAGCATTAGTTTAAGAAGCCTTTACATGAACAACTTCAGCAAGAAAGGAAAGAACGGTGATGCAGAAGCGGAGTTGGATTTTAAGGCAACCGTCTCCAAAGGTGAAACCAATGTGGCCCAAACCCAGAAAGCCAAAGGCTGGATCAATGTAACCGATGGAAAAAGAGGTGTTGGTCTGGGCATTAAGAATTTCATGAAAGAATACCCAAAAGGGATAGAAGTAGATCCCGCCAACAATATTCTGTTGGGAAGTATTTGGCCCAAAGAAAATGGCCCAATGAACTTTGCAAGGCACAATACCGAACCCGATGGAGGAATGTTGGATAATTTTGCCCAAGGCATCACCAAGACCACAGAATTTGTTTATTATTTCCACGATAACGATGCCACGGCATCCGTGGGCGACAAAATGGAGTATGTTACCGAAAGCCCGGTAGCACATGCCACTCCCGAGTGGTACACAAATTCAAAAGTGTATGGGAATATGGCACCTGCCTCCGAAACTCATCCAGAGTTTGAAAACGCATTGCAGTACAGATACCAGTGGTGGGCATATAGCCAAAAGAACGAGCCATGGTATGGCATGTTCAATTATGGTGACGGAAAAAGTTACTTTTTTGATGGCAGATGGGTGCAATGGACCAATAACGAACCTACCGTGGATTTTATGCTGTGGACCAATTTTATGAGAACAGGAGATCCTGAGTACTTCAAAATGGCTCAAGCGATGAGTAGGCACACCATGGATGTGGATAACATCCATTGGCCAAAAAAGCGAACCTATTATGGAGAGATCAATGATGCCATCGATTTTTGGAATTATGAGAAAGAACCGGAGTCCACACCATACCTTGGCATAGGAAGGAGGCATGCCAACGAACATTGGTACGCACTTCTAAGCGCCCATGTTTGGATTCAAGGGTGGATCGCAGATTATTACTTATCGGCGGACCATAGAGCATTGGAAGTCGCCAAAATGACCGGGGACACTTACATTAACCGCATTTGGGGAGAGCACGACCTAAGGGGCAGAAGACTATATTTATCAGTACTGAACTTAGTAGAGCTATACGATGCTACCAAGCTTCAAAAATATAAAGACGAATTGGATGAAAGGGTCCGATTAATGTTGGAGTTTCAAGAACGTCAAGGGGGCAACTTGCTATTGGATAGATATGGATACAGCCAGACCTACGTGGCACAAGGACTTTATAAATATCAGCAAATAACAGGAAATGAAGAGGTAAGAAAGGCATTGTTGAAGCATGCCAGATGGGTCAGGGACGTACCTCCATTGAACCACGAAATGGAATCTTATCTGGCGACCATTTACCCATTGTTGTTGGGTTATGAAATAAGTGGTGAAAAAGTATATTTGAACGAAGCGTTGACAAGAGCAGAAATGTTGAAAATAGGTGAACTGCCAAAATCACCGGAAGACTATGAAAATGCGGAGACATACAGCGATGACCTTTTGGAAATCTCTAACCTCCCCATGAGCAAGAAACGATTTACCAACTGGCAGACCAATCAAGGACTCCGGGTATTTGGTTGGACCCACGCATATAATATTCCTTATTTATTGTATTGGATGGATAAGGAAAGTATCGACTAAATCTAGTAATCTTCAGAAAGGGATGGTGCGCCGCACATGGCCACCGTCCCTTTTTTTGTACATAACTAAACAACAACGATATGTCGTACAAAAGGTTCGGGGCCGTATTGGGGCCTCTTCTATTTATTTTGATTCACCACTTTTTTAATGGGGAAGGGCTTTCGCCACAAGGGCGGGACATATTGGCAGCAACTGTATGGATAGGGATTTGGTGGGTCTTTGAAGTACTTCCCATAGCAGTTACGGCATTGTTGCCGATTGTGCTTTTTCCGTTGTTGGACACTATTCCGTTGGGAGATACCACAGCCAGTTATGGGCATAAGTATGTGTTTTTGTATATGGGGGGATTTATGTTGGCCATGGCCATTGAAAAATGGAACCTGCATAAAAGGATAGCCCTGCAAATTATAAAGACCATCGGTACAAATATGTACACCATAGTTTTGGGTTTTATGGTGGCCACAGCTTTTCTTTCCATGTGGATTTCCAACACAGCTACCACTGTTATGGTGTTGCCCATGGCTATTTCTATAGTAAAGCAACTCAAGGACAACCCCGACACGCCCGAAGATGAGAACAAAATCTTCAGTAAGTTATTAATGTTGGCCATCGCATATGCCGCATCTATCGGGGGAATCGCCACATTGATTGGAACACCGCCAAACTTGGTCTTTGCAGGATTTGTCCAAAAAACCTACGGAGTGGACATCAGTTTTTGGCAATGGATGAAATTTGGATTGCCCGTAGCATCCCTACTTTTGGTATTGGCGTGGTTATACCTTACTAGACTTGCCTATCCATTGCGTAGGTCACGTTTTCCTGGTGGTAAAGAAGAGATCAATAGACTTTTAAAGGAACTGGGACCCTTGGGAAAAGAAGAGAAGATGGTCCTCTTCATTTTTGTTTTGACAGCTTTTTGTTGGATATCCAGATCATTTTTTTTACAAAAAATAATTCCAAATATAGATGATACCATTATAGCCATCGGATCGGCCATTTTACTTTTTATCATACCTGCGAACAAGTCAGGAAGGCCATTGATTCAATGGAAAGAAGCCGTACAGATTCCATGGGGGATAATTTTATTGTTCGGAGGAGGAATGGCCATTGCCAAAGGATTTCAAGAAACAGGTCTGGCAAGCTATCTTGGAGGACAAATGGCATTTTTTGAAGGATTTCCACTCTTCATATTGCTACTGTTGGTGATTACATGCGTCAACTTTTTGACAGAGGTTACCTCCAATTTGGCCACCACAGCAATGATGCTTCCCGTTTTGGCCCCACTAGCCTTGACTTTGGGCATAAATCCTTATTTACTGATGGTAGCATGCACTTCGGCAGCATCATGTGCCTTTATGTTACCAGTGGCAACCCCGCCCAATGCAGTCGTTTTTGGCTCAGGGTACCTTCGGATTCCGGATATGGTACGGACCGGATTTTTAATGAACCTTATTTCCATTGCAATTATGTCATTGGCCGTATTCCTGTTATTGCCCTTGCTTTGGGATTTTTAAGCTGTGGATTACTTTTAAGGTTGCCTACAACATTGGCTTGAGTACCTCCCAAACATTTTCGGCCACTAATCTTTGACCCTCAACGGTAGGATGGATACCATCTCCTTGATTGAGTTCGGGAATTCCTGCAACATCTTCCAGTAAAAAGGGGATTAGGGCAATATTTTCCTGATTTGCCAATGTTGGGAATATGTTTTCAAACTCAGATGTGTACTCGGGTCCCATATTTGGTGGAATCTTCATTCCGGCCAATATGATTTTGGCATTTGGAAGGTCTTCCTGCACTTGGTCTATCATCTCCTGAAGATTCGTTTTGGTTTCGGAAAGCGGAACACCCCTGAGACCATCATTGGCTCCCAATTCAATGATGACGATATCCATATCATCCTCCAATACCCAATCTAATCTGTTTTTGCCACTTGCCGTGGTTTCGCCGCTCAATCCTGCATTGATCACGGCATAATTCAAACCCAAGGAATCAATTTTTTGTTGTATGACCGACGGGAAAGATTGACCAAGCTCTAAACCATAACCGGCCGTTAAGCTATCCCCAAAAAAAAGGATTTTTTTGCTCGACTCCGTTGTCCCCTCGACCATTTCTTCCTCAACAGAAGCTTGGTTGTCCTCTTTTTGCTGTTTCTTTTCCCCGCAGCTTGCGAGTACCAGCATCAAAAAATAACATAACATTAACGACTTGTTGAGGGCAGAGTTTTTCTTGATCATGGACAATTTTAGTATTTTGAGAGTTTTAACCAAAAGCATGGTATGTCAAAGATATTAAAAGTTCAAAACCTCTCTAAAACTTATCGGAGCGGTGAACACGACCTAAATGTACTCAATAACGTCTCGTTTGATGTGGACAAAGGTCAAAGTTTTGCCATAGTAGGGCCTTCGGGCAGTGGTAAGACTACATTATTGGGGCTTTGTGCCGGATTGGATACCACGGATGACGGTGAAATATGGCTCTGTGGTGAAAGTTTGTCGGGGCTCGATGAAGATGGAAGAGCAGTTTTAAGAAACCAAAACGTAGGGTTTGTTTTTCAGGACTTTCAATTATTGCCCACTTTGACCGCTTTGGAAAACGTAATAGTACCCTTGGAACTCCGAGGGGTCAAAAATGCTTCCGACCATGGTAGGGAGCTGCTGGAAAAGGTAGGTTTGTTGAATAGGGCAGAACATTATCCATCGCAATTGTCAGGCGGGGAGCAACAGCGCGTGGCCCTTGCCCGAGCTTTTTCCAATAAGCCATCCATTCTTTTTGCCGATGAGCCCACTGGGAACCTTGACGATGATACAGGTGCCCGGATAGAGGAGTTGTTGTTTGAATTGAACAAAGAGCAGGGTACGGCACTCGTTATTGTGACCCACGATTTGGAATTGGCCAAAAAAACAGATAAAAGTATCCGGTTGAGGTCAGGTAAGATAGAAGAAACCATAGGTTGATCATGGGAAAAAACAACGCTGGATTTTTATGGCTGCTAAAAATGGCATGGCGCGATGGAAAGGCAAGTTACGGTAAACTTTTACTGTTTGTCTTCTCCATTACCTTGGGGGTGGCCGCAGTGGTCAGTGTCCATTCTTTTAGTAGACTGTTGAAAGAAAATATAGCCCTACAATCCAAATCTCTTTTAGGTGCGGATTATGTCATAGAAAGCGATAGACCTGTAAATGATAAGGTTCAAGGAATAATGGACTCCTTGGGCGGCTCCGATGCCAAGGAAATCAATTTTTTATCCATGGCCGCTTTTCCAGGAAACAACGGAACCAAGTTAATGGAAGTTAGGGGAGTTGAAGGAGGTTTTCCTTTTTACGGAGATTTGGAAACCAATCCATCCTCGGCGAAGACAAGCTTTAAGGCTGGTGGAGCTTTGGTTGATGCCACTACCATGCTACAGCTCAATTTAAAAAAAGGGGACAGCATTAAATTGGGGGCAGTCACACTACCTATTGCAGGAGCTTTGGAAAATGTGCCAGGAAGTACTTCTGTGTTTGGGGCCATTGCCCCACCCGTACTGATTCCTTTTCAATTTATACAGACCACGGGGTTGGTGCAGACGGGTAGCCGAATCGAGTACAAATATTATTTCAAGGCAGATGAGGGTCAGGATATGGCACTGTTGAGTGAAAAAGTAGAACCTGTTCTCGATGCTGAAGATGCCGACCTGGACACCCATTTGTCCGAAGCTAGGCGCTTGGGCAGGAGATATGAAAACTTCGGAAAGTTTCTTAATCTGGTCGGATTTATTGCATTGTTGTTGGGGTGTGTAGGTATTGCCAGCGGTATGGGCATCTATGTTCAAATGAAGGTGAAATCCATTGCCGTGCTCAAATGTTTAGGTGCTTCAAAAAAGCAGAGCTATTTGATTTTCTTTGTTCAGATAGCTTGTATGGGAATCGTTGGTGGTCTCTTGGGAACCATTATAGGCTATGGACTACAACAACTGTTTCCCATACTATTGGGAGATTTGATTCCCGTTGAGGTGGACATTGCACTATCTCTCCAAAGCATCGTCTTGGGACTATCGCTCGGGTTGGCCATGTCTGTGTTGTTTGCCCTCTATCCATTAATGAAAACCCTGTATGTATCTCCATTGCAAGCATTGCGAGTGGTACAGGAAACCCAAACCCGTTCAAAAAGAGCCACGTTACTTGTGGGATTTGGAATTATATCTTTTGTTTTCGGGTTTTCATATTGGTTATTGGATGATTCATTGAGGTCTTTCTTTTTTGTGGTAGGCCTATTGGTTGTGTTTTTGATTTTGACCGCAGTTGCCCGATTATTTATGGCTCTATTGAAAAGATTTTTCCCGTATTCATGGGGTTTTGTTCCTCGCCAAAGCCTAAAGAATTTGTTTCGTCCGCAAAACCAGACCTTGGTATTGGTACTCGCCATAGGAATAGGCACATTTTTAATCAGTACGTTATATTTTACCAAGGATATGTTGTTGGAAAAGGCTGCCATTGAGGATAGTGCAAACAGTGCGAACATGATTCTCATGGATATCCAAAGTCAGCAGGTCGAAGACGTATCCAACACTATTGAAGCCTCGGGCATGCCTGTGATAGATAAAATTTCTATTGTGACCATGAGGGTGGAGACCCTCAATGGAAAATATGTGGAAGATATTCGAAAGGATACTACATCACAAGTGGGCAGATGGATATTGAACCATGAATTCAGGGTTACGTATAGGGACAGTCTTATAGGTTCCGAAAAAGTGATCGAGGGTAAATGGGTGAACAATTTCAATTCAGATAAGGATATACCGATTTCCGTAAGCAGTGATTTTGCCAACATGGCCAAGGTAACGATCGGTGACCCGGTTTCGTTCAATGTTCAAGGTAGAATCATGAATACGGTTGTGCAAAGCATAAGAGAGGTGGATTGGAGCAGATTGCAGCCTAATTTCTCGGTGGTATTCCCCTCCGGTGTGTTGGAAAATGCCCCACAGTTTAGTGTTATGACCCTTAGAACACCTAATGATGACAGTTCTGCCAAACTCCAGCAAAAACTGGTGAGTGATTTCCCTAATGTATCCATTTTGGATTTAAAACGGATACTTGAACTTTTGGAAGACATCTTGGCCAAAATAGGTTGGATCATCAATTTTATGGCATTTTTCAGCATATTTGTTGGTGTCGCGGTGTTAATGGGAGCTATATATAGTAGCAAACATCAAAGGGTAAAACAAGGAGCATTGCTTAGAACCCTAGGGGCCAAAACCTTTCAAATCTTAAAAATGATTGCAATCGAGTATACCATTTTAGGATTTTTGGGAGCCTTAATGGGTGTTGTGCTAGCGGTCTTGGGAAGCACTTTGCTTGCGTGGATGCTCTTTGATACCACTTTTGTCCCCTCAGTCATACCGTTTGCCATTATTTTACCGGCCATTACATTTTTGGTATTTGCCCTAGGTGTAGGTAATAGTGTAGGAATTGTTAGGAACTCTCCTTTAGCCGTTCTCAAAAAGGAAAAAGAATAGTTATTCGGACAGCACTGTTCTAAATCCTAAATGTTCCTGTCCTGAATCGGGACTGGTGGCCATGCGCGCAGAAATCCGGTAACTTGCACAGTAGGACGCGCTGCATAGGAACGACCCTCCCTTTATTACCTTTTCCTTGGCATATGGGTTATTGGGGTTAAAGGCACTTGTGGCTCCTTGTGGATTTTGGGCGATATTATTATTTGAGGCCAATTCCTTGTAATAATTGGTATTGTACCAATCGTTTGTCCATTCCCAGACATTCCCTGCCATATCGTACAGTCCAAATCCGTTCTTGGGATAGCTCATAACTGGCGCCCTGCGCTCAAAACCATCTTTCATGGTATTTTCTACGGGAAACTCTCCTTCCCAAGAGTTGGCATGTGTGCTCAATTGGGAAATATCGTCCCCCCAGGAAAACTTGCTGTCGGTCTTCCCCGCACGGGCGGCGTATTCCCATTCGACCTCGGTGGGCAGTCTCCGTCCGGCCCATTCACAGTAGGCCATGGCATCCTCGAAGGCTATGTGAACCACGGGATGGTCATCTTTGCCCTCGATGGTGCTTTCAGGTCCATTGGGGTGCTTCCAATCGGCCCCGATTTTCCATTCCCACCACTGGGAGTAATCATAGAGGTTGGGAACACTGGACTTTGTTTTTTTGAAGATCAACGAACCTGGTTGTAGGATTGAATCATGGGGTTTTTCCGTACCGGCAGGCAACTGTTTCTTCATTTCCTCCCAATCAATTTCCCTTTCTGCTACGGTAACATAGCCCGTTTCTTCCACAAATTTTGCAAATTCGGCATTGGTCACTTCATGAATGTCCATAAAAAAGCCATCAACATGAACTTTATGGGCCGGCTTTTCGTGACCCATGGCCATCTTGTCGTTGGGAACGGCTCCCTGAACAAACGCTCCACCCGGAATCCATACCATTCCTTCCGGTACTTTTCTTGGAGCCTCTTTATGTGGTTTATCATTGGTATTATCCTGATTTTCGGATTTGGTCTTACAACCGATAATCAAGATTATCAAAGCGAAACAAATACTTTTTGGGAGGGAGTAGGTCATTAAATAAACTTTGAGCAAATTCAAATCCACTAAAATTATAACGTAGTTAAGAATTGATGTGATATTATTTGTCCCTACTTTTCAGGTATTCTTGAAATAATCTTTCCCTTTCTTCAGGCTCTATTTTCCAATACTCTATCAAAGGATTGTCCTTTACCTTTTCGTGATATTCCTCGATGAATTTTTGGTTCAATGAATCGTTGTCCTTGTACTTGGCCCTGAGTTGCTCAAGATCTTGGTGTAATTTTTCCTGAACGTCTGCATATTGTGGGTCATCATAAATGTTGTTCATTTCGTTCGGGTCGTTCTTTAGGTCATACAACTCCCATTTGTCAAGGTCATAGTAAAAATGAATCAGTTTATAACGGTCTGTGGTTATGCCGTAGTGCCTTCTAACATCATGTTCTGATGGATGCTCATAATAATGGTAATAGTGCTCGTTCCTCCAATCCTCTGGGGTCTCTCCTTCAAGGATGGGAACCAAACTTTTTCCTTGCATATCCCCAGGAATATCGGTTTGCGCAATGTCCAGAAAGGTCTCGGCAAAGTCTATGTTGGACACCAGGTCCGTATTAACGCTGCCCGGTTTTATTTTGCCGGGCCACTTTACCAAAAGAGGGGTTCGTAGGGACTCTTTGTACATCCATCGCTTATCGAACCAACCGTGTTCGCCCAAATAGAAACCTTGGTCGGAGGTATAGATAACAATGGTGTTTTCATCGAGACCGGCCTTTTTCAAATAATCCAGCACATGCCCTACACCTTTGTCGACACCGGCCACACTGGCCAAGTAATCCCTCATATAGCGTTGGTACTTGAAACGGGTCAATGCATCGCCGGTAGGTTTTTCCCTATTGTACTTTTCATTGATGGGACCGTAAATGGAATCCCACAGTTGTTGCTGCTCCTCGGTAAACCCGTTCTGGGGCTGGTCTGTGATTTTTAGGTCCGGTCCCATTTTCATGGATTCGGAGATGGACATATAGTTCATGCCGGCAACCTCACGGCCCTCGGAATAATCATCGAACAATGTTTCGGGCTCGGGAATTTCAACATTCTCGTACATTCCCAGTTCATTGGGACCGGGCTGCCATGGTCTATGTGGCGACTTATGTCCCAAAAATAACATGAAGGGCTGTTCTTCCGATTTTACGGAGTCCATCCATTTAATGGCCTTTTCAGTGATGATTTCCGTGGTGTATCCCTCCAGTTCGTATTGCCCCTGTTCATTTATAAAGGTAGGATTGTAATAGGATCCCTGACCGGGCAAAATATCTATATAGTCAAACCCTTTGGAAGGGGTATCTCCCAAATGCAATTTCCCCAGAACCCCGGTTTTATATCCCGCCTGTTGTAACAGCTCACCAAAGGTCTGCTGGTCAAAATTGAACTTGGACCCGATGGTATTGTCGATAAAACCGTTTAAATGACTGTACTTTCCTGTAAGGATAGCTGCCCTGGAAGGCCCGCAGATGGAGTTGGTGACCAAACAGCGCTCAAAGAGCATTCCTTCTTCTGCAATCCTATCAATGTTCGGGGTAGGGGCCACTTCAGCCAGCCTGCCACCATACGCGCTGATGGCCTGGTAGGCATGGTCGTCGCTTATGATGAAAACAATATTTGGTCGTTTCTGGTCGTCTTTTTCTTGCTCCGCAGTTTTCTCGTTGTTCTCCTTGCAAGAAATAAACATGCAAAGTCCAACTAAGGTGTAAAATAAGTATTTCATGATAATAAAGTTGTTCAGTTTTTTAAGGCGGTATAATATACCAACTTATTTGGAATATTAACTCTGACCCAATCAACTTCTAACTCATATTTTGTTATGTATTGTTCATTAGCGGCCATCACCTCGATAAAATTTTCTTTATGGTACAAACGGCTTGTTAGTATAAACTTGACGTTGAGAGGTGTGGTAGCGTAGTTGGAACGGTTTTATTTTTTAAATCCATTGAAATTCACGAGATTATATAGGTAGATTTTTTATAAAACTACATCCATCAAATCAAGGTAATGGTAAAAAATAACATGGTACGGGTGAATCCCAAAATTGGCCGTTGGCGAAACCTTTGGATTTTTGTCTGTATTCTTTTCGTAGGGACACTTTATTTTAATTGTTCTCCCAAATATTCGAATCTATCACCTCCAATAGAAGAGTTTCAGGGATTTAGTACAAGTGGCGACACATTGGTGTCCGGCAAATGGTGGGAGGTTTTTAACGATGAGAAGTTGAATACCTTGATAGATACCGCGATGCAGTCCAACTTAAATTTAGCTGCTAGGTGGCAGCAGTTTATCGCTTCCAGAGCGTCAATAAAATCACAGGTATCCAACCGATGGCCCACATTGGAAGCATCCGCTCAAACAGCAAGAACGCTTCCCGAACCTGATTTTGTCGGTGGTGAGAATACACAATTGGGTTTTTTTTCCAGTTACGAAGTAGATTTATGGGGGCGTATTGGAACAGCGATAAATGCAGAAAGATTTCGGTCCGAAGCCAGCTATTTCGATTATCAGGCTTTATCCTTATCCTTATCTGCCGAAATCGCAACCACATGGTACCAATTGCAGGCAGCAAAAGAGCAATTACAGATCACCGACGATCAAATAAAAACAAACGAGGCCATCATCAAATTGATTCGTTCGCGGTTTGTGGGAGGTCAAATCAGGGCTGTAGATATTTTACGTCAAGCACAGCTTTTGGAAAGCACCAAGGAACAAAAAATCATTTTTGAGACCAATGCACAATTGTTGGAAAACCAACTATCGGTCCTTCTGGGAAAACAACCCCAAATAGGAGTCGAGATAGAAGTATCGACCATGCCAACGGTACCCGAATTGCCCGATGCAGGTCTGCCTTTGGAACTGGTAAGACGACGACCGGATGTAAAACAATCCTTTGCATTATTATTGGCAGCAGATAGGGATATGGCCTCAGCAGTACAGAGCAAATATCCACGACTTTCATTAAGTGGCAGGGGGCAGCTACGCTCCAATAATTTTGACAACCTTTTTGACAATTGGGCCTATTCCTTGGCAGGAAATCTTTTGGCTCCGATTTTCTATGGCGGAAGACTGAATGCAGAAGTGGACAGGACAACTGCTATTAAAGAACAACGGTTGTATGAATACGGCCAAGCAACCCTCGTAGCTTTTAGGGAGGTGGAAGATGCCATGGTACAAGATGCACAACAAACCCAGAGATTGGACAATATCCGGCGCCAACTGGAATTGGCCGAAAAAAGCAACAAACAACTACGAGTGGAATTTCTTAATGGCTTCAGTCCGTATTTGGATGTGCTGTTGGGACTAGATCAAGAACAACAGCTCCGAAGAGATCTTGTGTCGGCACAATTGCAACACGTTCAAATCAGAATTGCGTTGTACAGGGCATTGGCGGGAGGATTTGATACAGGTAGAAAAATAGAAGACAAACAAAGTAAAGTGGACGAATTATATGAGCAATAAAAAAGTAATTTGGATATGTTTGGCCATAATTATCGGTGGAATTTTGGTGACCACTCTTATCTTCTCCACCGAGCCGGAGGCAGAAAGCGAAGGGGCGACCATTGAAACCGCGATTTTGGTCGATGTGGTCACCACGGAAAAAGGAACCTACGCACCCATTATTACGGCTACCGGTACTGTACAGCCTGTGGAAGATGTAACCTTGAGTCCATTGGTCCCGGGACAGATTGTACGCCGTGATCCCGCATTTACCCCGGGAGGTTTTGTGAAAAAGGGAGAGGTGTTGTTGCAAATAGACCCATCGGATTATCGAAATACTTTGGAACTGCGTAAAAGTGAGCTCCTACAATCCGAAACAGCATTGACCACAGAAATGGGACGACAGCAGATTGCGGAACAAGACCTCCAACTGATTACCAACGATTCATTGTTCGGGGATAACCCACTATCGGATAACGAGACCCAATTGGTGTTGCGTAAGCCACAATTGAATGCGGTTAAAGCCACAATTGAAGCAGCAAAGGCCTCTATGAACCAAGCCCGGCTGAATTTGGAAAGAACTACCATCCGAGCCCCTTTTGATGCACATATCCTAAGTCAAAATGTTACCGTTGGGTCACAAGTTTCCCAGGGCGATGACCTTGGCAGAATAGTGGGAACGGATAGTTATTGGGTAACGGCAACGGTCCCTATTTCTCGTTTGCAATGGTTGAAATTCCCGGAATCCAAAGAGGAAAAAGGCTCGGTGGTACATATTGAAAATTCATCTGCATGGCCATCCGGTGCTCAGCGTGAAGGTTTTTTGGACAGACAAATAGGTGCCTTGGACAACCAAACACGATTGGCAAGAGTGTTGGTCCGGGTAAATGATCCTTTGGCCACAACTGATGAACTGCAAGGAGCCCCAAAATTGATGATCGGGACTTTTGTCGAAGTCAATATCCAAGCGGATTCCATTCCAAATGTGGTGCGATTGGACCGTGATTTGGTCAGAAGCAACCAAACCGCATGGGTGATGAAGGACAACCTCTTGGAAATCCGTGAATTGGACATCATTCTGACCGACAATCAATATGCCTATGTAAGTTCAGGCCTGCAAGATGGGGAAAAGGTCGTGACCACGAACTTGAGTACGGTCACCAATGGCGTAGAACTCAGGACACGTTCAGAACAAACCCCGGATGAAGAAAATGATTAAAAACTGCAACGATGGAGGATAAGGACAAAAATGTGAGAAAGGAAGGAGCCATTGGTTATATGGCCCGAAATTCAATTGCCACCAATCTATTGATGCTGATACTTTTGGGTGGTGGAATTTTTACCATGTACACCATCCAGAAGGAAGTTTTTCCTGAGTTTCAGTTGGATTTTGTAGATGTGTCCGTAGCCTATCCGGGTGCCTCGCCCGCAGAGGTGGAACAAGGCGTGCTTCAACCTGTGGAAGAAGCGGTACGGAGTGTTCAGGGCATAAAGGAAATCGTGTCACAGGCCGATGAGGGATCAGGGCAGATCAGTATCGAACTTATTGCAGGCTCCGAACGTATGAAGGCCTTTCAGGATATTGATCAGGCCATTAACCGGATCCGCACTTTTCCCGATGACATAGAACGGCCGGAGGTGAGCTTACGATCTAGACAGCGTGATGTGCTCCAGATAGGTCTTTATGGAAAAGCGGACATTTGGACGCTTCGGGTTTTGGCGGAACGACTCCGTACCATTTTATTGAGTAATCCGGCCATAACCCAAGTAGAACTCAACAATGTTCCCGATTACGAGACCCGTATCGAAATAAACCGAAACAACCTTCAAAAATATAATCTGACCCTAGGTCAAGTGGCGAACATCATACAGCAGAGCAGTAACGATGTCCCCGCAGGCGCCGTTCAGACACAGAGCGGTGAGATATTGCTTAGAATGAAGGAACGTAAGCAGTGGGCGGAAGAATACGGGGATATCACCATTGTATCGGCACCTTCAGGGGCCAAGGTAAGCTTGAACGATATTGCGACCATTACCGATGATTTTGAAGAAACGGGTTTTCATGGTCAATTCAATCAAGAGAATTACGTAGAACTTCAAATTTTTAGGATCGGAGACCAATCCCCAATGGAAATCGAGGATGCTGCCTTGGGAATCCTAAAGGACTTTCAATTGCTGCCCGGGGTAAACTTTCGTACCGATAGCAATAGGGCATCGGACTATCGTGAGCGATTGTCATTGCTGACCGAAAATGGAGTCTTGGCCATCATCATTGTACTGTTGATACTGACCCTGTTTTTGGAATATCGTTTGGCATTCTGGGTGATGATGGGAATGACGGTTTCCTTTATTGGAGGAATAATATTTCTTCCCCTAATTGGAATAAGCGTAAACATGATATCCATGTTCGGATTCTTGGTCGTACTCGGTATTGTTGTGGATGATGCCATTGTGGTCGGGGAAAATGTGTACGAATACAGAAAAAAAGGATTAAGTCCCATAAAAGCGGCCATTGCGGGAACCAAGGATGTTTCCCTGCCCGTTGTTTTCAGTATTACTACCACCATCATAGCTTTTGTCCCCTTGCTTTTTATGCCGGGAGAAACGGGCAAGTTCTGGCAACCTCTTCCTGCAGTGGTCATCGTCATTTTGGCGGTTTCTTTATTGGAGGCGCTTTTTATACTTCCCTCACATTTGGCCCATTTAAAAAAGGACCCCAGTAAAAACAAGTGGGTACATAAACTGGGGAGTTGGCAAGGTGCTTTTGCCAATAAGTTCAATCAATTGGTTGATAAATGGTATCGTCCGTTATTGGATACATGTCTTCGTCACAGATATATTACACTTTCAAGTGCCATTGCCCTATTGTTGATTGTTGGGGGGTATGGTTACAGTGGACATATGGGCATGATCATGATGCCCGAAGTAGCGGCGGATGAGATCGAGGCCGGTGTACGCTTGCCCGTTGGCACCACTCCTGATCAAGCGGCAAAAGTGGCCCATGATATTTCCGACGCTACCCAAAGAATGTTCGAAGAGCACAATTTATACGAGGTTGCCGAAGGAATCAAGACCAATGTGCGGGGACAAAATTTTATTGATGTTGAAATAGTGATGTTGCCCCCCGATCAGAGGGATATTACCGCCGGTGAGGTCATCGCTCTATGGCGTGACAATATTGGGGACATTGAAGGTGTAGATCAAATCACTTTTGAAGCCGAACGTGGCCCGGGGGGCGCTAGGCAGGCCATTAGTATAGACTTGAGCCATACCGATATCAACGTACTGGAAAAGGCCAGTACCGCCTTTGTTGAGCGAATGGAGATGTTTTCCAATACACGTGATGTCACCGATAATTACAATAAGGGCAAACTACAATACGATTTCAAACTATTGCCTCAAGGGAGAAACCTTGGGCTCACCTCCAATGAGGTAGGTCGGCAGGTGCGTAACGGTTTCTTCGGGGCCTTGGCCATGAGGCAGCTACGGGGGATGGATGAAATCGAAGTCCGGGTAAAACTTCCCATGGAAGAACGCAAGGATATCAAAAACCTTGAAAATTTTTTGATTCGAACACAGGATGGGATAGAGGTGCCTTTGATGGATGTGGTGGAGGTGCAACAGCGTGAGGCATTTACCAGCATCAACCGAAGGGATGGCCGAAGGGTGGTCAATGTTGGAATGGATGTGGAACCGGCAAATGCCGTGAACAGGGTCATAGCAAAAGTGCAAGAAGAAACATTGCCCCAACTTAGAGCGGATTTTCCAGGAATCACATGGACGTTTGAGGGAAGCCAGGCCGATATGCGGGAAAGTACAAGTACCCTACGGGCAGGCTTTTCCATAGCCATGTTATTGATTTATGCCCTTTTGGCCATAGCTTTTGGCAGTTATGTACAGCCATTGATAGTGATGACGGCCATTCCATTCGGGATCGTAGGAGCTGTAATTGGACATATTTTATTGGGGTACGACCTTTCTTTGGTCAGTTTGATGGGAGTCATAGCATTGTCTGGTGTAGTGGTAAATGATTCTTTGATCATGATCGATTATGCAAACAAGCGGAGAAAGGAAGGCGACCCTATTTACAAGTCCATTCACGAAGCCGGGCTGAGGAGATTTCGTCCTATTATTTTAACTACCATGACCACTTTTGGTGGTTTGGCCCCTATTATTTTGGAAACCTCAAGTCAGGCATTTTATCTGATACCCATGGCAATTTCACTTGGATTCGGTATTGTGTTTGCCACGGCAATCATACTGGTTATAGTGCCATGTCTATACCTGATTCTTGAAGATGCGCGGTTGTCCATTCAAAAAGGAAGAACGGTCAAGGAAGTGGACGTGTCGGAGGGTGCCATTTCTTGATGTTGATTTAGCTCTTTTCAGAAATCATTTCCGCGCTAAATGTGATTAATGATCAAAACCTTGCGTATTTTAGTGGTATGGGCGCAGAACATTTTCATATTACCAAATCATCAGGGGAGAAAGTGGATTTTTCCATGGAAAAGCTGAAAAACTCATTGCAGTTCAGCGGAGCTTCCGATGAAATGGTTGAAGAGGTTCTGAGTCGTGTTCAAGATGAACTCTATCAAGGTATAACCACGAAAGAAATTTATAATAGAGCCTTTGCCCTTCTAAAAAAGAAGGCATCTGTCTACGCATCCAAGTATAAACTGAAAAAGGCCATTTATGAACTTGGGCCCACTGGATTTCCATTCGAGAAATTCATTAGTGGTATTTTGCATTATTCTGGTTTTGATACCAGAACAGGAGAAGTTTTACAAGGCACCTGCGTTTCTCACGAAATTGATGTACTTGCTACAAAAAATAAAACATTGAATGTTATCGAATGTAAGTTTCACGGTGAGGATGGTCTTAAATGTAACGTAAAGGTCCCATTATACATCAATTCCAGATACATCGATGTAAAGCAGCCATTGGAATCAGTAAGGAACAGTACCTATAAGACCATTAAGGGATGGGTGGTCACCAACACTAGGTTCACGCAAGATGCACTGGAATATGGAAAGTGTGCCGGCTTATACCTATTGAGCTGGGATTATCCTCAAGGGGATGGACTCAAAGAACGAATTGACAGGTTACGGTTGTATCCCATTACAGTGTCCACCTTACTTTCAAATCGGGAAAAACAATTTTTGTTAGAGAGAGATATAGTCCTTTGCAGGCAATTGATAAAAAGTAGTTTTCTACTCGATCATTTAGGGGTGTCAAATGGACGTAAGCAACGAATTCTAAAAGAGATGAAATCACTTTGCAATTTGTGACTGTACCATGAAAAAGCTTCAAATCCATTTTTTAGGCGCCTCTGAAACCGTAACTGGTTCAAAATTCTATCTATATTCGGATGAGGTCAAAATCTTGGTGGATTGTGGCCTGTTCCAAGGGGTAAAGGCCTTACGTGCCTTGAATTGGGAGAAATTGCCAGTTGATGCTTCTAAAATTGATTATGTACTGCTTACCCATGGGCATTTGGACCATTGCGGATATCTACCGCTTTTGGTCCGCCAAGGGTTTAGGGGAAAGATACTGGGTACCGGCCCTACATTGGAAATTGCTCGTATTATTTTAGAGGACAGTGCCAAAATCCAGGAAGAAGAGGCCGCCAAGGCCAATAAAGAGGATTACAGTAAACACAATCCCGCACTGCCCTTGTACACCAAAGAGGATGCTGCCTTTGCCCTAAAGTTCTTTGAGCAGGTGCAAGAAGCAGAAGAAATTATCCTTTATGACCATTGTTCTGCAACTTTTTTATATAACGGTCATATATTGGGCTCCACTTATATTGAAATCAATCTGTATGGAAAACGGTTGGTGTTCTCCGGGGATGTAGGTAGGCAGCATGATAAACTTCTCGACTCGCCGAAGCGACCCGAATGGGCCGATTATCTTTTTGTGGAAAGCACATATGGCGACCGCTTGCACCCCAAAGAGGATGTAGAGGATATTTTAATCGGTTTGATTAAAGAGACCCTACTTAAAAAGGGTACGCTTATCATTCCTTCGTTTGCCGTGGAACGCCTTCAATCCCTTATGTATCAATTATGGGAACTTTACCGGAAGAACAAGATTCCCAATATTCCCATCTTCGTGGACAGCCCTATGGGAAACAATGTGCTAGAAGTATTCCAGAATTTTCCGAATTGGCATAAATTGACCCCAACGGAATATGCAAATATGAACGGTCACATCAATCTCGTGAGCTCCTATGCAGAGACATGGGAAACGATTGACGACCCAAGGGCCAAAATTGTGATTGCTGGTAGTGGCATGGTAACAGGGGGGCGTGTACTGACCTACATAAAGCAATTGGCGGATAAGGAATCTACCACCATTTTATTGGTAGGTTTCCAAGCGGAGGAGACCCGCGGAAGAAAATTGTTGGAGGGAGCCACAGAACTAAAGATTTACGGCAAACATGTTCCTATCAAGGCCAAGGTCCATCATTTGGAGAGTCTTTCTGCACATGCGGACCAATCAGAACTATTGACTTGGATGGGTTCCATTAAAAATATTCCGGAAAAGGTATTTTTGGTACACGGAGAACTTTCTTCAATGGAAGTTTATAGGAACAAGATTCAGGAAAAATACGGGTGGTATTGCCATATTCCAAAAATGCACGAGGTACTCGAGGTGATTCTTTGAGGTAAAATCACAGTTTGGCTCCGTAACTCAAATCACCGGCATCACCCAAACCTGGAACAATATAACCTTTACTGGTAAGCCCTTCGTCAACAGCTGCAATCCACAACTGGGTATTATCGGGAAATGTTTCAGCTACTTTTGCTACACCGGTTTTGGAACCAATGACGGAAATAATGTGAATCTGTTTTGGCGAACCATGACCTTTTAGGGCATTGAGAACATTTTCCAAAGTTTTTCCCGTGGCCAGCATGGGGTCCGTTAGCACCAAGATTTTATTATCAAGCGAAGGCGCTGCAAAATAGTTTACAATAACTTCAAAATCATCATCATTATAGGGATGGTTACGGTATGCTGAAATAAAGGCGTTTTCGGCACCATCAAAATAATTCAAAATCCCGTGGTGAAGCGGAAGTCCTGCCCGCAGAACGGAACAGAGTACCAATTTATCCGAACTTAAATAGGTTTTTTTGTTACCTAAAGGTGTTCGTACGGTTTTTTTTCCATAATCCAAGGACTTGCTCAGTTCATAGGCAAGCACTTCACCGATTCTTTCAATATTTCTTCGAAAGCGCATCGGATCTTTTTGGATCTCAATGTCCCTGATTTCAGAAACGAATGTGTTCAACAAGGAATTGTTCTGGTCAAATTGGTGGACGATCATGGTCTGGGATTTATCAACTTAAAGGTACTTGTTGTTGTATAGATATGAAAATCAAATCAATGATGGAATCAAAAGTATACTGTAAATACTGATAAGGCTCATTTAAAAGAAAAAGAATTTTAGCGAAATTTGAAGAGCAGTATATGTTTTTCAACTATTCTAAAATCTGTTTTGATCTATGGATTTTATTGATTATTACAAAGTTTTGGGTGTCGACAAAAAGGCGTCCACCGAAGAGATTAAAAAGGCCTACCGGAAGTTGGCAAGGAAATACCATCCTGACCTTAACCCGAACGATCCGGAGGCGGAGAAGAATTTTAAACACGTCAATGAAGCGAACGAAGTATTGTCCGATCCATCCAAAAGAAGAAAATATGACGAGTACGGTAAGGATTGGCAGCACGCGGAAGAATTTGAGAAGGCAAAACGTTCCCGTTCTCAAAAAGGGCAACAACAAAATACTTCGGGTTATACCTACAGTCGGTCGGGAGGTTCTGCCCAAGACTTTTCAGACTTTTTTGAATCCATGTTCGGTGGGGGAAGCCCTGGATTTGGCTCTGCTGGGCAACGGGTACGATTTAGGGGACAAGACTATAATGCTGAACTACAATTATCCTTAATGGATGTGTATACTACCCAAAAACAGACGCTCACAGTAAACGGCAAAAATATTCGCTTGACCATACCTGCTGGTATTGAAGATGGGCAGACCATTAAAATCAAGGGATACGGTGGATCGGGTATCGAAGGTGGTCCCGATGGAGATCTCTATATCACTTTTTCCATTACCAACAATACCTCATTTAAACGGGATGGGGCCAATTTGTACAAAACTGTCGAAATTCCCTTGGTCAAGGCCGTATTGGGTGGGGAGACCCAAGTGGAAACCCTAACGGGAAAGGTGAAATTGAAAATTGCTGCTGGCACCGATAATGGGACCAAGGTGAAACTCAAGGGAAAAGGATTTCCCCAATACAAAAAGGAAGGCCAGTTCGGTGACCTATACCTTACCTATACCGTTAAAATACCCAAGAACCTGACCCAGGAACAAAAATCGTTGTTCGAATCCTTGGAGAAAACCAACTTAACATAGTACAGATGAAAGAAGAACAATACATATCGGTAAAAACATTTTGTGAGCGCCATGGGGTTGTGGAATCTTTTGTTTACTCCATGTACGAGTACGAAATTTTACAACTCGAATATGACAAGGATCAGGGAAAGCTGCTTGTTGAAGACCTGCCACTTTTGGAAAAAATGGTGCGCCTGCACAACGAGCTGGACATAAACCCCGAAGGAATCCAGGCCATTTACCATCTGTTGGACCAAGTGAAAAGCTTACAGCAAGAGGTGGCCTCACTTAAGAAGAAGCTGGACACTTTGCAGTAGGCGGCCCATCAATTTTGGATATGACCTTGGTCATAGGATTCATGGTATAGATAGGTTAACTTGAACGGTGATTGGCAAAAATGGTTCAAGAGCGGAACGTTGGTTCGGAAACATTCCTTCTAAAAAAAAGAGGACTATTCAGTTTAAAATTAGATATCATGAAAAAAATATTGGTTCCCGTCGATTTCTCAAAATATTCGGAATATGCCCTTGAAGTGGCTTCAAAAATAGGCAAGCAACACGGTGTAGGGGTTATTCTGTTCCATATGATGGGAATGTCGGATTCCGTTCTGGCCAATTCTGAAATTGCGGAAGAGGCCGAGGCGAAATACTTTTTAAAACTGGCCAAGGAAAAAATAAAGGAATTTACCGAGAAGGAATACCTCAAGGGTATTCCCGTGGAGACGATCATCCAAAATTATAAGGATTTTGATGAGGTGAACCAAGTGGCCCTTGAACAAAACTGTGATTTGGTGGTGATGGGATCCCATGGTTCCGGTGGGTTGAGCGAACTTTTTGTTGGCTCCAATACCGAAAAAGTGGTGCGTTCCTCAACTGTGCCCGTTATCGTTATCAAAGAACGACAAATTACTTTTGATATAACAAGAATGGTGATGGCATGTGACCTGGAAATGGAGAATGTTCCCGTGTACCGGAAGGCCCTGTTATTTGCAGAATTGAACAATGCTTCGTTGGAAATGGTGTATGTGCATAGTGCCGGTGCCAATTTCATGGGCAGGGACGATATGGTCGGGCGGATGGAATCCTTCAAAAAAACTTTGGGCAAGGAAGTCGACATCCATTTTTATGACGACAACTCCGTGGAGCGGGGCATACTGCGTTATTGTTTTGAAAGAAACGCTGATCTATTGGTAATTCCAACCCATGGCCGCAAAGGATTGGACCACTTTGTTGTTGGAAGCTTGGCCGAGAATGTATCCAATCACGCCAAAATACCGGTGATGACGATTAAAATCTAATCAATTTTCAAACAACAATTGAAGCCTTCCCAATAATACCAATTCCGATTTGTTGCTTCCATGGAACGATGCGGCGATGGCCCGCGAGGTGGCCATTGCCAGATTTTTGATTTCTGGGGTGAACAAGATTTTGTGTTCTATATAAAAAGCTTCAAATTCTTCATAGGTTTCTTCACTTTCCTTGCTGTATTCCAGGAGCCAATCAAAAACAGATACGATTTGAAAGGCGGCATCCGTTCCGTATTCATCTTCAATGGTGTCCACCTCCAACCAATGGTCCTTGACCGCTTCGTTGAGTTTTTCCATTTCTTTCATATGTATGCTATGGTCTGCCATGGCCACGGCATAAAACAACTTTCCTAAACTTTGGTACAATTCGTTTCCCAGCTTTTTCTTGGATTCGATCATTTTAATAAATTTTAACGCCAATGCTCTAAAGATACCGATCAAAAATATATTTGGCCATGATCAAAATCAGTAATTTTAGTAATTGTTTTGAAAAAATTCAAAGAAAGTAACGTCTTGGGTATGTTTTCGGAGGTTATCTCCGAGGGCATAGTCATTGTCAATGCCCAACAGCAAATCACTGCGAGCAATAAGGCGGCCAATAAAATGTTCGATTATAAGGAGGGAGAGCTTATGGGCAAACCTTTGAACATTTTAATTCCACAACGTGCAAAACACAATCATGGCAAACTGGCCGATAAATTTATGGGCGAGGGCAAGGCCAGGCAAATGGGAAAAGGGTTGGACCTGGTTGGAATCCGCAAAGGTGGGGAAGAGTTTCCCTTGGAAATAAGCCTTAACCCTTTTAAAATCAAGGATGAAAACTATGTTTTGGCCTTGGTTATGGATATTACAGAAAAAAAGAAGGCCGAGCAGACCATCGATTATTGGTTCCAGATTTTTGACGAGTCCCTGAACGAAATTTATGTGTTCGATGCGGAATCCTTCATATTTATCAATGTGAACCGTGGTGCCCAAATGAACTTGGGTTACCATATGCAAGAGTTGGTGAATATGTCCGTGACGGATATCAAACCCGAGGTAACCAAGGACGTTTTGGAACGTTTGGTGTCGCCCTTGATATCCAAACGGAAAGAGAAGGTGATTTTTGAAACCATACACAAACGAAAGGATGGCAGTGTCTATCCTGTCGAAGTGCACTTACAATTGTCCTTTATCGGTAAACAAAAGGTATTTGTTGCCATAGTCCTGGATATCACCGAGCGAAAGAATTATACCAGACAATTGGAAAACACCGTTGAGGAACGGACCCAACAGTTACGGGAAGCCCTTCAAGCAGAAAAAAAACTCAACCAGTTAAAGACCAAGTTCCTCTCATTGGTGTCGCACGAATTCAAAACGCCCCTTACCAGTATTCTTACTTCTACATCCCTTCTGGCTAAGTATACCGAGACAGGGCAACAGGGTAAAAGGGACAAGCATATAGGCACTATAAAATCCAAAGTGAGGTATTTGGACAATATTTTGACCGACTTTTTGTCCATTGAACGTCTAGATCTGGGAAAGGTAAATTATAAAATCAGTTCTTTTCCATTGAGCAAGCTGATCAATGAGGTTGTCTATGATGCCAATACTTTGCTAAAAGAAGGTCAACGAATCCAATACCCGGAGAATATAGACGGTATTACGGTAGAATTTGATGAAAAAATATTGGGATTGGCACTGTCCAACCTTGTACACAATGCCATAAAGTATTCACCGGAAAACAGTGGCATAGAGTTGTACGTAGAACCGGATAACGACCACCTTAAAATTAATGTCGTGGACAAAGGTTTTGGTATTCCTTCTGAAGACCAGCCATTTATATTTGATAGATATTTTAGGGCCACCAACGTTCTTACCATACAGGGAACGGGAATAGGGCTCAATATAGTGCGACAGCACATGCACAACCTTAATGCCAATGTAACCTTTAAAAGTGAAATGGGCTTAGGTTCGACCTTCACTGTGTATATACCAATGAATAACAACAAGGAAAATGAAAAAGATCTTACTGGTCGAGGATGACACCTCGCTACGCGAAAATGTAGCCGAACTGTTGGAATTATCCGGGTTTAAAGTGTGTTCGGCATCACATGGAAAAATAGCTGTGGATATGGCCAAAAAAGAACTTCCCGATTTGGTGCTTTGTGATATTATGATGCCAGAGTTGGACGGTTACGGTGTACTGGAAGAATTATCCTCTGATCAAAGCACACGACATATCCCTTTTATTTTTGTTTCTGCCAAAACAGAGAAACAGGATGTAAGAAGGGGGATGAACCTCGGTGCAGACGATTATCTGACAAAACCTTTTGAAGAAGAGGAGCTATTGTCCGCCATAGAATGCCGATTGGAAAAGGCAAAGCACATGGGGGGCGTTCTTAAGGTGCATCCAAAACCATTGAAGGCAGAGGAAATCCGTTCCTTGAACGAGTTGAAAAACTTTTTTGATGACCATGGGGAACTGCTCTTCTTTAAAAAAGATGAAACCATTTATAACAAAGGGGACCATTCCAATATGGTGTACCTTATTCTAAAAGGCGTGGTAAAAAGTTGCGGTCTGGATGAAGAGGGCAAGGAGCTGATAACCTCGATATACGCTGAAGACGATTTTTTGGGCTTTACCTCGCTAACGGACCGGCTTCCTTACCAAGAATATGCAGTGGCCATGGAGGAAGTAGAGCTTGCGGGCATATCCAAGGAGAAAGTAAAGGCCATTTTGGAGGATAACAAAGGTGTATCGTTGGAGCTTATGGATGTTATCGCAGGAAGTTTGAACGATATTAAAAAACAGCTGTTGCAAATGGCCTACAGTTCTGTCAGAAAAAAAACGGCACAGACACTTTTATTGTTTTGTAAAGCTGTTAATAAAGATAAACAAGGAGCCATAAAAATAACACGGAGCGACTTGGCCGGTACGGCGGGCATTGCTACTGAAAGCCTTATAAGGACCCTGTCCGATTTTAAACAAGAAGGTCTTATAGCCATAGAAAATAGGAATATTTTGGTATTGGACAAGGAAGGCCTGGAGCATGCACACTAAAAAAAATAGGTCATAAATAGATCAAGTGATATTTATCATTCCATTTCTTTTTGTGAATGATAACCTTGTGCCATCAATTTATGACATAATGAAGAATATTCTGGTTCCGACCGATTTTTCCCAGAACTCCATAAGGGCGCTCAAGTATGCACAAGTACTGTTCAGCTCATTGGAGTGCAACTTTTATTTGCTCTATGTCGGTACACTGTTGGATACAAAAAAGGACGCCCAAAATTTTGAAGAAACAGATGGAACAGCTATAAATACCAAGCATGGACTGACCGAACTGGTCAAGGAATTGCGAAGGCACAGTACCGAGGCCGACCACTTTTTTTTTCCATTGCACGAGTATGGTTTTTTTGTTCCCATGATCAAAAAGCACTTGGAAGAAAACAATATTGATCTTATTGTGATGGGAACCAAGGGAGCTTCTGGCCTAAAGGAAAAAGTTGTTGGAACAAATGCAGGTGATGTGATCACAAAGGTACAATGCAATACCCTTGTTGTGCCTCCCCAGGTCGATCTGTCCAAACCAAGGGAAATAGCATTCCCCACGGATTACAATATATTTTATTCCCTAAAGATCCTCCGGCCCATGGAAGAAGTGGTAAAACTTGGGAAAGCAAAGCTTAGGGTCATGAACGCTCTCAAAAATGGGGGCGACCTTAATGAAGAGCAGAAAAAGAACAAGGAATATCTTATGGACTTTATGGAGGAAGCATTTCCTGGAACCCATAGTTTCCACACCATAACCAACCAAAGTGTAAAGGCGGCCATACAGTGCTTTGTGGAGAGCAGGGAGGTGGATATGATGGTGATGGTGGCCAAAAACCTGAACTTTATCCAACATATTCTGTTCGATTCCATGGTGGAGCAAATCAGTTTTCATACAAAAGTGCCCTTTTACGCAATACATGAATAATATAGGGTCTGTTCATACTTTTGATTTTGAAGCAGATGTGATGTAAATCATAGAATGGTATAGATACTTTGGATAGCTTTACCATAAGAAACATTCAAAATTCTTTGAGATATGATCACAATAGTATTGCCCACCGATTTTTCGGAAAATGCGTTTCATGCCATTTCATATGCAATAAAGTCATTGGAGGACCATACCTGTACATTTTATTTGGTACATGCATACATGCCGCCGGTTTATAGAGTGGACTATACTTTGGGCAGTCCGGGACAATTGGGCCTGCCCGACGACCAGAGACAGAGGGCGGAAGAAGCATTGGAAGAAACAGTAGAACGGATAAAGTCCCAGTTTAATGAATCCAAACATACGTATATAACCCATACTGCCCTGAATGGACTGAGCGATGAAATAGAATCCATATCTGGCAAAGAACCAATTGATTTGATCATAATGGGAACACAAGGGGCCACCGGGGCCAAAGAAATTCTTTTTGGTTCCAATACCGTTCATGTCATTCAAAAATCCAAAACACCCGTATTGGCAGTACCTAACGATTTTGAATATAAACCTCCAAGGAATATTTTGTTCCCTACCGACTATGAAGTGGACTATATAAAGGCCCATTTGGACTTTTTGCTCCGGTTCTCCAAATTATGGCATTCCAAATTACATATTGTACATGTCTCTTCTGCAGAAGGGCTTGATCGGGAGCAAATGGACAACAAAGCCCACTTGGAAGGCAAACTGTTGGAACACAATTACGAGTTTTACGATTTGCCCGATCAAGAATTGATAACCGCCATCAATAATTTCCAGGAAAAATCCTCCGTAGAGCTTCTGGCCATGGTGAAAAACAAGCATTCTTTTTTAGAACGTCTTTTTTTGGAACCTATGATCAAAAAAATAGGCATGCACAGCAATGTACCTTTTTTAGTACTTCCCCTCAACCCTTAAGTAAAGATCATGTTACATGTAATTGCGCCCACCGATTTTTCCAATAATTCCTATAATGCACTGTATTATGCGGCACTATGGTTCAAGAACAAAATGTGCACCTTTCATATTGTGAATGTATGCAGTGGTGAAAACGGCCCCGATATAAAAAAGGACAAATTGGATTCTGCACAAGGCCTGGATGCCTTGGTGCACCGGTTGGTGAGAGACCTAGGGGACAATAGGCAACATCTTTTTGAGAAAATATCCCTATGCTCCGATTTGGCCAAAGGCGTGGCGGATTATGCCAGGGAGAATAAAGTGGACCTTGCTGTTATCGGCAACAAAGGAAAAGAGGAGGTAAGGCACATCTTGTTCGGGAACAATGCCATGCAATTGGTGCGGGAAATTACGTGTTGCCCTATCTTGATCGTTCCCTTGGAAATCGATTTTGAAAAAATTGGTAAAATTGGCTTTGCTTCGAATTATGCTTACCCAATTGCAGAACAGCACATTGAGAAACTTCGTTTTTTTAGCGGTTTAGCGGACAGTGTAATTGTGCCAATGAGTATTGAGGAGGGCGCAGCTACTGCCAACACCAAGAAGAACAAGGCCAAGTTTTTATCAACAATCTCTGAAAATGCCTCTAAAGAGGTTAAACTTCCGGTTTTTCAAGGAAAGGTAAATACCATATTGGAGTTTGTGGACCTTTGGAACATTGATATGCTCTGTATGGTCTACTATCCGCACCATTTTTTCTTGGAGTTCATGGGCAAGGGAATCATCAAAGAACTCAATACAAAATTGAAAATACCTTTTTTGATCCTTCCCAATGATCCAAGTTGATAAAAATCATGGCATAGTATTAAAATTCAATGTATTTTCTTTAGAAACCATATATAATGGTTTGCATATGAGTGAAAAACACTTATACCGGAACTGAATGATAATTGAAAATGATAAGTCTATGAAACAGGTAGGAATATGGTTGGATAAACAAGAGGCCAACGGAGTGGTATTGGAAAATGGCAAGGAAAGTTTCTTTAACATTCCTTCGGAACTGGATTTTTTTAATCCCAAGGGAGGTGCCCGTTCCAAAACAAAGTGGGGCCCACAAGATGTGGTACAGGACAGCAAATATCTTGAAAGGGAGAAACACCAATTAAAAGATTATTTTGAAGAAATAGCGGAACAAGTCTCCGATGCCGATGAAATAGCCATTTTTGGACCTGCACAAACCCCGGATAAATTTTTGGACGCATTAAAGGCACGGCATTCCAAATTGGCCGCCAAGGTAAAAAAAACAAAAACAACGGACAGTATGACCCAGAACCAATTTAAGGCATTGGTAAAGCACTCTTTTGGGATTGATGACCGATACCCGGAATCCAATTGATCAAACTGTCAAGATGATATAAATCATTTTATAACAATCGATCGGGCCTTACTTTCATGGTGCGATAAAAATTAGCGGTAGATCTATAGGCAACTACCGCCCAAAGCAGTATTGTGATGGAAACAAAATCAAACAAAAGAAGGTTTAGGGAATGGTTCAGTGCAGAAGAACTGCACGAAGAATCCAAAAAATGGTCTTCCGAACTAAAATTTGCCCGTGATGAACAAAAATTCCTCGACCAAATGGTTAAGGATTATACCTTGGATATAATCGATTCCGATATGTTCAAGACCATACGGCCCGTAGTGGAGTCGTTGAACATATCCGAGAAGGATTTGGTGAAACTTTTTAAAAAAGTACAGCTGCACGAGAACCAGCTGCAGGTCATGGTTGACCAGGTTGACCAAGAAAAGATGGAGGCGGCATATTTGGAGACGCACAATGACCTGGCCAAGGATGTAACGGATTACTTTATAGGGTACAGAGATGCCAAAAACCGCATTTTCGACATCGTGTCCAAAGTGATTAAGCGCAAAAAGCAAAAACGATTGTTGAATTAAATTGAACAAAATGAAGGTATTGGTGTACAGCGCCAAGGATTTTGAGATAAAAAACTTGGAAAAATTCAATAACGGCAAGCATAAAATGACCTTTGTTCCGGAAACATTGGATTCCTCAACGGCTGTTATGGCCGCAGGTTATGATGCCGTTTGTGTCTTTTCAAACGATGATGCCTGTCTGGTTGTTCTGGAAATCCTCCATGATCTGGGGGTTAAATACATCACTTTAAGGTCAACGGGCTATAACAATGTAAGCGTTAAATCCGCAAAAAGAATCGGACTAAAAGTGGCTTATGCACCGGAATACTCCCCCCATGCAATTGCAGAACATGCCGTAGGTTTATTGTTGGCGATCAACCGTAGGCTCATTCAGGCAAATGCCCAGGTAAAACAATATGATTTTACTTTGGATAATTTAATGGGCTTTGATTTGAACGGAAAGACGGTCGGTATTTTTGGAACAGGGAGGATAGGTTCTATTTTGGTGAAAATTTTCCATGCTTTTGGGTGCAAGGTGGTGGCCAATGATGTAAGACGTAACCATTATCTGGAAAGCCACTACGATGTGGAATACCTTCCCTTGGAAGAACTGTGCAGACGATCCGATGTTATCAGTATCAATGCACCGCTAACCTATGAAACACACCATATTTTTTATGAACCCATGTTCTTGGCAATGAAACAGGGAGCCATATTGATCAATACGGCGCGAGGAGGTATTGTAAAAACAGAAGATCTGGTCAAGGTGTTAAAGGACGGACACCTTGGGGGATATGCCACGGACGTTTATGAGCGTGAAAGAGGAATCTTTTTTAAGGATAACAGCAAAACGGGCATTACCGATGAGCTGCTTCAAGAATTGATCGATCTGCCCAATGTACTTTTGACGCCACACCAAGCATTTGCCACAAGAGAAGCGTTGTTGAGGATCGCCGAGGCCACCATTTACAATTTGGATTGTTGGGAAAAAGGAAAAACCTGCAAAAACGAACTGGGTTTCCAGACCGTAACACTATAGAAGGGGACTCAATAATTTGGCAAAGCCCTGAATCAATTTTTGGATCCAAGGTCTTTCCTTGTATTGGTTGTAATCGTTCAAAATCAATGATTTTTCACAATCCTTAAAAAAATCTGATTTCATCCTTTTGCACAAGTCCCTGTCATAAACGAACACTTGTGCTTCATAATTTTGCTGCAGACTCCTATTGTCTAGATTGGCGGTTCCTACACTGGCAATCTCATCGTCGCACAACATGACCTTACTGTGCAAAAAGCCGTCGGCATATAAATATATTTTAATGCCAGCCTTGAGATAGGATTCAAAATAGGCCCTAACGCACCAGTCCACCAATTTGATATCGGTGGTGGTCGACATTAGAATCCTGACATCCACACCGCTCAGTGCGGCGGTCATGAGCGCCTGCAGTATGGCATGGTTTGGAATTATATATGGATTTACGATGTATAGGTATTTTTGAGAACTATTGATAATGGAAAAATAGACCTGTTCCATTACATCAAAATCATCGTCCGGACCACTGGGTACAATTTGTAGTGAAGTTTTATGCCTATGGATCGCTTGGGTTTTAAAATTGGAGGCTTCCACTTTTTTGCCACTGGCCAAAAACCAGTCCGTGACAAATAATCGGTTCAAAAAGTCAACGGCCTCACCTTCTATTTTTAGATGGGTATCGTGCCATTTTCCCAATGTTTGGTCGCCCCTAAGATACTTGTCCGAAATATTGATGCCACCGGTAAACCCTATTTTATTGTCGATCACGATTATTTTCCTATGGTTCCGATAGTTTAATGAAGCCAGAAACCTTCCAAACTTAAAGGGAAGGAACTGTGCTGTTTCAACACCTATATCCTTGAGTTTTTTGAGGTATTTCTTACTTAGTGAATAACTGCCGATACCATCGTAGAGCAATCTTATGGTTACGTTGCTCGCCACCTTCCTTTCAAAAATATCCAGAAGTCTATCAGCCAGTTCGCCATCTTCAAAAATGTAATATTGTAAATGTATGTGCTCTTTGGCCCCTTCGATGGCCTCAAATATGCTTTCAAAGGTAATTTTTCCATCCTTCAACAACTCTAAATCGTTATGGCACGTTATGCTGCAATTGGTTGTTTTGTTGATCAAATGGGTTATTTTGAGCTTATCATCTGAGATCTGGGGATTACAATTTGCGTTTTCCAATGGTTGAATGGGGGCAAACTGATTTTTCAAGGAAAACATCTTGGACCTTCTCCTGTTCCTGCCAAACAAAATATATAGCAGGACACCTGCTACGGGGATGGTAAAGATGGCCAACAGCCAAGCCAAGGTCTTGCTGGGCCTTACCCCGTTCAATAACAAGCTTACGACCATGGTCAGTGCAATCAGTATGTAGAGCGCAATGAGGATAGGTATGAGCATGTGGTCCATATAATCCACGTTTGTTTCAAAGATAAGATTCTCGTCACATTATAATCAATTTGGAATGTACTGTAACAAAATGTAGAAAATCAATACAGATATAATGGTCGATGCCATTGTGAGGTAAACCTTGTACTTTGCTTATTCATTCGGTTGTATAGTCGCGAATAAACAATACCGGATTTTAAGGTATTTGAAATTATGGTTGGTCGTTCGGGGCCTATAGACTGTTGTTCAAGGATTTTAGGTTAAAATTAACATAAAGCTAAGTATGCACTACTTAATTTTAAAAGCCAGGGATTTGGACCGATTATTATTAAGATATTCTTGCCTATTATTAACTCAAAATAAATCAAATAACTAATCAAAATGAAAAGAAGAGATTTTGTACAGTACGCCGGTATGGGTGCAGGGGCCATGATGATGCCCTCGCTTCTTTTGGGAAACGACATTCCTGCGGAAGCATTGCTCGAACCGGGTATGGATACCGTTCTTAAAAAGAAAATGGCAGATGTTGCCCTAAATACCGCCAAATCCATGGGAGCCACCTATGCGGATGCCCGAATAGGAAGGTACCTGAACCAGTATGTCTTTACACGTGAGGACAAAGTCCAAAATGTGGTGAATACCGAATCCTTTGGAATTGGAATCCGTGTTATAGCCAATGGTACTTGGGGTTTTTCCTCTACCAATGATGTGACCGAGGATGGAATCAAAAAAGCAACACAGCATGCTGTTTCCATTGCCAAGGCCAATTCAAAGATTCAAAAAGAACCCGTTGTTTTGGCACCGGTACAGGGACATGGCGAGGTATCTTGGAAAACCCCGATAAAGAAGGATTTTAAAGAAGTGCCTATTTCCGAAAAAGTGGATTTGCTTTTGAGCGCAAACTCCGCCGCTATGGAGAACGGCGCCAATTTTGTGAACTCTGCCCTCTTTATGGTGAACGAACAAAAGTATTTTGCTTCTACCGATGGATCTTATATTGATCAGGATGTGCATCGAATTTGGCCAACCTTTAACGTTACGGCGATCGATCGTGCAGAGGGTAAGTTCAGAAGCCGTCAGGCCTTGAGTGCGCCAATGGGCATGGGCTATGAATATATGGACGGTCTGGAATCTGAAAAACTAGCAGGTCCACAGGGCATCAAACTATACAATAGAAGCTACGATATTGTAGAAGATGCAACAATGGCCGCAAAACAGGCCAAAGAGAAATTGTCCGCGAAATCCGTGGAAGCCGGTAAATACGATTTGGTACTGGAGCCCAACCACCTGGGATTGACCATTCACGAATCTGTGGGACACCCATTGGAATTGGATCGTGTCTTGGGTTACGAGGCCAACTATGCAGGAACCAGTTTTGCAACTTTGGACAAATGGGAATCCAAGGACTTTAACTACGGCAGCGATATCGTGAACATTGTGGCCGATAAGACCCAAGAAGGTTCTTTGGGTGCCGTTGGTTATGATGATGAAGGAGTAAAGACCAAAAAATGGGATTTGATCAGAAACGGAACCTTGGTGAACTACCAGGCCATCCGAGATCAAGTTCATATGATCGATCAAAACGAATCACATGGATGTTGCTATGCCCAAAGTTGGGAAGATGTGCAGTTCCAGCGAATGCCCAATGTGTCTTTGGAGCCAGGTAAGGAAAAATATTCCTTGCAGGACATGATCAAAGATGTGGAAAAAGGTATCTACATTTTGGGTCGTGGTTCTTACTCCATTGACCAACAGCGTTACAACTTCCAATTTGGGGGAACCTTGTTCTACGAAATCAAGAACGGTGAGATAGTAGGTATGCTCGAAGATGTGGCCTATCAGTCCAACACCCAAGAGTTCTGGAATTCCTGTGCTAAAATATGTGATAAGGACGACTATAGGTTGTTCGGTTCTTTCTTCGATGGAAAAGGACAGCCATCTCAGGTAAGCGCCGTTTCGCATGGTAGTTCCACATCCCGGTTTAACGGAATCAATGTAATCAACACAGGTAGGACCATTTAAGGTTTATTCAAATTAAATAATAAGACAATGGCTATATATACTAAAGAAGAAGCAAAAAAGATTTTGGAAAAAGCATTGAGCTTTTCCAATGCCGATGCCTGCGAAATAAACCTAAGTGGAAGTAATAGCGGCAATATCCGATATGCTAGAAATACCGTGTCCACCGCAGGATATAGATCTACACAGAGTTTGGTGGTACAATCAAGCTTTGGAAAAAAAGTAGGAACAGCTACCATTGATGAGTTTGATGATGCATCGCTCGAAAAGGTAGTGAAAAGAGCGGAAGAACTCGCTCAACTATCTCCTGAAAACCCTGAATTCATGCCCCCTTTGGGGCCACAAACCTATGATGAGGCCATCACGTACAAGGAATCTACCGCCAATGTAACACCAGAATACAGGGCAGAGGTTGCCAATAAGAGTATTGTTCCAGCAGCGGCAAAGGATGTTACCGCAGCAGGTTTTCTGGATGATTCGGCCCAATTTTCGGCCATGATCAATTCAAACGGTCTATTTGCATACAATCAATCCACTGATGTTGACTTTACGGTAACTATGCGTACCAACGATGGTACAGGTTCCGGTTGGGTGACCAGGGATTATAACGATATCGATAAGTTCGATGCTTCCGAAGCATCAAAAGTGGCGATAGACAAAGCGGTAATGTCCAGAGAGGCACGTGCCATTGAACCGGGAAAATATACGGTGATCTTGGAACCTGCCGCGGCATCCGATTTGTTGAGAAACATGTTCCGTTCTTTGGATGCAAGGTCTGCAGACGAGGGAAGGAGTTTTATGTCCGCAAAAGATGGAGGAACCAAACTCGGTCAAAAAATTGTAGATGAGCGCGTGAATATTTGGTCCGATCCGTTAAACCCAGATGTGCCGACATCTACATGGAACGGTTCGGGACAGCCACTTAAAAAGACCAGTTGGATAGAGAACGGAGTGGTCAAAAACCTGGCTTACGATCGTTATTGGGCGGAACAAAAGGGAGTAGAACCAGTTCCATTCCCCAGCAATTCCATTATGGAAGGTGGCGATGAAAGCTTCGAGGATATGATCAAAGGAACCAAAAAAGGTATTTTGGTAACCCGTTTTTGGTACATCCGAAGTGTGGATCCACAAACCTTATTGTACACTGGTTTAACAAGGGACGGAACGTTTTATATCGAAAACGGACAAATCAAATTCCCTGTCAAAAATTTCAGGTTTAACGAGAGCCCGATCATTATGCTGAATAATCTGGAATCTCTTGGGGAACAAGTTCGTGTCAACGGAAACTTAATACCTTATATGAAGATCCGTGACTTTACGTTCACAAGTCTTTCTGACGCGGTATAAACAGAAGAATCAAAACAAACTGGTGGTCAGGTTATCCTTGATCGCCAGTTTTTATTTTGACAATGATTTTAGCCTACCACCCAAATGGCATTGGATAACGAATTCTTTTTTACAAGGTTACAGTACGAATCGGGAGATTGGGATGTGGACCAGCGCATGCCTTCCAATTTACTGAATTCTTTAGTGGAGTACACTACCCTAAAAGTGGATACCCAAGAAAAAATCATTACCCTGTCCAGCGAAGATATTTTTAAAAGTCCGTTCTGCTATATTTCCGGGCATAAACTGGTCCAGTTCACCAAAAAGGAACGCGAGAACTTTGAAAAATATGTGCGTAATGGCGGCTTTGTCTTCGCAGATGACTGTAACCATGATATTGACGGACTGTTTGCCAAATCGTTCGAACGGCAAATGGAAGAAATATTCGGTCCGGGTGAACTAAAGAAAATTCCCAACGACCATGAGATCTACACCATTTTCTTTGAATTCGATGATGGTCCGCCGACCACTTCGCAAGAACTGAACGGCTGGGGAGACGACCTTGTGCACGAATACCTCAAGGCCATTGTGATCGATGGAAGAATCGGGGTGCTCTATAGCAACAAGGATTATGGTTGCGAATGGGACTATGACTTTAGAAACAAACGCTGGTATAAAATAGACAATACCCGATTCGGGGTGAATATTGTGTTATATGCTTTAACCTCTTAATGGAACTAATTTGGATAAAGAACTACAACAAATTGCAAATGAAGTAGAAGGGCTCTCCGAAAAGCTGACCGCCCTTAAAAAAGAAATTGGCAAAGTAATCATTGGCCAAGAGGATACCGTTTCACAACTGCTCATTACGTTTCTTGCAGGCGGACATGCCCTGCTGGAAGGAGTTCCGGGATTGGCCAAGACCTTAATGATCCGCACACTTTCCAATGCTATCGATTTAAAATTCAAACGGATTCAGTTTACGCCCGATTTAATGCCATCGGATATTATCGGAACCGAAATATTGGAAGAAGACCATACCACGGGCAAAAAATTCTTCAAGTTTAACAAGGGACCTATTTTCTCCAATATCATTTTGGCGGATGAGATCAACCGTACGCCCCCTAAAACGCAAGCAGCTCTTTTGGAGGCCATGCAAGAGTTTGAGGTGACCTATGGGGACAAAACCTATCCTTTGGACAAACCTTTCTTTATACTAGCTACACAAAACCCAATAGAACAATCGGGGACCTTTGTATTGCCGGAAGCGCAACAGGATAGATTTTTGCTGTACATCAAAATAGGCTATCCAACCGATAAAGAGGAGACCCAAATTTTGAAGGCCACCACGGGAACCAAAAAAGCCCAACTAAACAAAGTATTGTCGGGAGAGGATATTGTTAGGTTACAGCAGTTGGTCCGAGAGGTATCCATCAGTGATGGATTGATTCAATATGTAAGCGATGTTATCCGAGCTACCCGACCCGATACCACCTCGGTGGACTATGTGAAGCAATGGGTGGATTGGGGCGCAGGCCCACGTGCAGGACAAGCAATGATCTTGACCGCAAAGGCTAACACACTCTTGGAAGGCCGTTTGGCCGTGACCTTGGAAGACCTACAGAGAGTTGCCTTGCCCGTACTGAGACACAGGGTGCTCGTAAACTTTAGGGCTGATGCGGAAGGAATCACCTCGGATACGGTTACAAAAGAGATATTGAAGGCAATTCAATTAAAAGATAGATAATGGCCTCAAGGGACTACCACGACCTTTTAAAACCTGAAGTCATCAATACCGTATCGGGCCTTAGCCTGATTTCGCGTATTGTGGTGGAAGGATACACCTCTGGTCTGCACCGGAGCAAGAGCGTGGGCCCCGGTATGGAATTTAGTCAGTACCGAGGTTATGAACCTGGAGATGACCTAAGGCTGCTCGATTGGAAAATGTTGGCCCGATCAGGTCGGTACTACATCAAACAATCCGAAGTGGAAAGCCATGTCACCGTCAAATTCATTTTGGATGCCAGTGCTTCCATGGAGCACGAAGAAAACGGAATTTCCAAATTGGAGTTTGCCCGCGTTATGGTAGCGTGTTTATCTCATTTAGCTCAAAAACAAGGTGACTCGGTCGGCCTTTTTGCGCTCAATGAAGATGATTTTGTGAGCATTTATCCCAGAGCCGACCAAAAACACTTCAACCGTTTGCTATTGGAATTGTTGAAAATATCCACCAAAGGGAAATGGCCGGAACTTTCCATTGCTTCCAGAAGGATTCACAATAAAGGAGAAAAGGAGCTGGTCTTTTTCCTGACCGATATGTACGAGGATGTTTCCGAGCTGTCCGACTTTGTGAAGAATTTGAAAACGGCACACAATGAAGTGGTGGTGCTACAAATTATGTCCGGTAGTGAAATGGATTTTGATTACAAAAAATCCGTCACATTTGAAGATTTGGAAACAGGCACCAAAATAAAAGTAGATGTGAACAAAGCCAAGGCTGTTTACTTGAAGACCCTGGAAGAAAAAATAAATCAAACCAAAGAGCAACTGCTGTCCCAAGGGGTGCACTATCATCTGTTCCGTATGGACAATGACCTCGGCGACGCCTTACAGCTCTTTTTAAAGCAACGAATACGATTGGTATAAATGGTTTTTGCTAATCCGACATATCTCTGGGCACTTTTGGGACTTTTGGTACCCTTGGCCATCCATTTGTGGAGCAAAAAGGAAGGCAAGACCATAAAAATTGGGAGTATCCAATTGTTGGATGAATCCAATTCAAGACAGTCCAGAAACATTCAATTGAACGAGTGGTTTTTATTGTTGCTTAGAATGTTGATCCTAACCCTTATCGTATTGTTGATGGCAGGTCCGCAATGGCGAACCAAAGGCAGTAAAAAACAGGTTGCCTACCTTGTGGAAGCTTCCCTGGCCAACGAAATATCCATAAACGCAATACTGGATAGTGTACAAGAACATTCACCAGTATTCGTATTGGAAAACGGTTTTCCTGAATGGGATGCTGGTGCCGATTATAAATCAAACCAAGCACAGCCCAATTATTGGCAATTGGTGCAAAAAATGGACTCTTTGCGTTGCGATAGTATTGTGGTCTTCACCAAAGCATTGGCAAAAGGTTTCCGGTCGATGCGGCCCAATACCCAAAAGAAAATCCATTGGGTAGTTATGAATCCGGAGGAAACCCTGTCACAACCTTTAATGGCCTTTAATCGTGATTCCGGAGTGGAATTAATCACAGCTTCGGGCAACCATATGGCAACGCAAATCAAAAGGGAACCTCTGGTTGATGGTTTTGAGATTACAAGCGATGGCGATAGCCTTCTTTTACTTTCCGATGAATCTCGGATAGTTGGTTTAAAAAAGTCGGATACGCTTCATATCAATATGTATGTGGAAGAGGACTTTGAACGGGAAGCAAGCTATATCGAAGCATCGTTCAAGGCCTTATCGACATTTTTGAAACAGGAAATACGTATTCACAAACAAGATGGATCAATATACAATCAAGCCGATTTGAATATTGTTTTGGGCAATACGCATAATAATCAGTTGGAAGGTAAATGGTTGGTATATCAAGAAAATCCTTTGGCTGAGCAATTGATTGCATCTGGGGCAGAGAAGCAGTTATTTTATCTAACATCAAGGTTGAACCCAAAGAATACGCTGGAACAACGCTTGCCGGAGCAATTGCTTCAATTGTTGGATTTGGATGGGGATGTAAAGAATTTGATGATGGATTCCGATGTACGTCAAATGGATGGGGCACAACTCAAACCGAATTACAAGGAACCCAAACGAAAAAGGGAAAGAGCGACCTTCTTGGATATTTCTCTTTGGGTTTTTGGTATCCTTGCTGTGCTGATGATTGTGGAACGGGTGTTATCAAAATATAAAAAACAATGATGGGAGCGTTGTCCATAAAACGATTTCAAAAGCGATGGCAGCAGACCAAATATATGGAAGGGCTTCTGTACGCTATTGGGTTTGGTGGCTTCGTTTATCTGCTTATCCATAACCTGCTTTACGGGATCATTGGCTTTATGGTATCTGCCGGGATTGCTTTTTTTGTTCTAAAACCATGGAGCATCAGTTCTAAAAATGCGGTCGGTTATATTGATGCCCATTTGCCCCAGGCCGGGTATAGCAGCGGACTATTATTGTCGTCATCCAACGAACTGTCCAATTTGTCCAGGTTACAGCAGTTTAGGGTAGCATCGCAGCTAGAGCCAGTTTTGCATAAATTGAGACCACCGCATAACTTGTTGAAAGCCACTCTTGTTATGTTCGGGTTGATTCTTTTAGGCCTTGTTGGTAGTTTTATTTTGACAAAATCGGGAAATTCATCGGAAGGAGGTTCATCAATCAAGGAACAAATCACTTTTGCACCAAAAGATAGTTTGCCCATTACAGCACAAATTCCAGAGTTGATAGGAACAACGGTTACTATTCAATACCCAAGCTATACGGGAAAATCAATTTTGAACACCACGGACCCCAATATTAAAGCCGTACAAGGTTCCAGCATATTGTGGAATTTGGAATTTGAGGGCAATGTGCAAGCCGTTTGGATGGATTTGATGGGAGACGTTATCGATTTTGACAAAAATGAAGCATCATATCAATTGACCAAGACGTTGGAGGCTTCTGGATTTTATAGTTTCACTTTTAAAGATGCCGACGGAAACGATTATGTAAGTGATCTATATTCCTTGGAAATGGTCAGGGATGAACCTCCCATGGTCCAGATCGAAGGATTGGACAGTTACAGTTATTTTGAGTTTGATGATGAGAAAAGACTAATGCTCAACGCCAACATTTCCGATGATTTCGGAATTGCTGATGCCTATATCATTGCAACGGTGAGCAAAGGTTCAGGGGAATCGGTCAAGTTTAGGGAAGAGACCATTCGTTTTACTAAAACCGTTCCAAAGGGGAACAAACGAATGGAATTACAGCAACCTTTGGATTTGGATGCCCTTAAAATGGACCCGGGGGATGAGCTCTATTTTTATGTAGAGGCATTGGACCAAAAAACACCTTTTCCGAACATTGCGCGCAGCGAGACCTACTTTGCGGTAATCCGCGACACTGTGACCGATATGTTCGCAGTAGAGGGCAACTTGGGGGTGGACCTGATGCCCGACTATTTTAGGAGCCAGCGCCAATTGATCATCGACACCGAAAAACTGATTGCCGAAAAACCCAATATTTCTGAAAAGGACTTCAAATTTAGGAGCAACGAACTGGGATTTGACCAAAAACAGCTACGTTTAAAATACGGACAGTTTATGGGCGACGAGACCGAAATGCAGGCGGCGGCCGGAGCGGTGTCCCACGAGCAGGGCGAAGCGGACCACGGTTCAGGGGAAGGAGAAGAAGATTTACTTGATGAGTACAGCCATAAGCATGATAGTGAAAACGAGCATAATTTAGTGGAAGAACACGACCATGAAAATGAGGTGCAGGAAGAAGAGGAAGACCCGCTGCACGATTATCTCCACAACCATTCCGACCCAGAAGAATCCACATTGTTCGAAAAATCGCTGAAGGCAAAGCTCCGGGATGCCTTGAACATTATGTGGGACGCTGAATTATATCTGAGATTGTACGAGCCAGAAAAATCTTTGCCGTATCAATATGATGCCCTTAAAATCATTCAGGATATAAAAAACAGTGCCCGGATCTACGTTCACCGTATTGGTTTTGACCCTCCGCCGATCAAAGAAGAAAATAGGTTGAGCGGCGATATTGAAAATATCAACAATTACGACAAGAGACAGGAATTTGAGTATCAAAATTCTTTTGCATCCACAAGGGAGGCCATATCCCGTTTGGAATCCCTTATTCAAAATGAAAAACAGTTTGATACTTCGGACAGCGCTCTTTTTGTTGATGCAGGAAACGAATTGGCGCAAAAAGCCATTTCGGAACCCTTAAAATATATTAAGGTGTTGCAGGGACTACGAGATTTGGAAAAAGCCGCCAATAGGTCCAAGGAAAACTTTATGGAAGTACAAAAAAGTCTTTTATCGGTTTTGCCCCAAATGGAGGACATTCCCATGAAAAAGACCAAGTATGATAGTGAAATCAATTTGTTGTACTTAAAAGAATTGGGTGTGTATGAATGATGGTGTGGTGTTTTTGAACCAGAATCTCTTATGGCCTGTGATTATCGTAGGGCTGGTTCTTTGGTGTGTCCTTATCTGGAAGGAATGGTCACAACGAAAAGAACGACGGTTTTATGTGAAACTGATTGCGTCATTTTTGGCCATCGTCTCGCTCTGCATGGTTATATTGAAACCAAGTACCTATCAAGAATCCGAACGGGGGAAGGGGATTATATTGACCAGAGGCTACAAACCATCCCAGTTGGATAGTTTAAAATCAATTTATAAACGGATCAAAACCGAGGAGTACACCAAGGGGCGCACTTTATCGCTTTTGACCGAGGTTGATTCCGTTTTTCTGTTGGGTCGCGGATTGGAACCTTTTGACCTCTGGCAGGTCGAAGATAAATCCATTGTATTTTTAGGGAGTGAGGCAATTCAGGGATGGACGATCGTTTCTAAAAAGGATGAAATAGTTTTGGGAGAATCCTTGGAAGTAAACGCCACATATGCCGATCCTAAAGCTGGTAATTGGGCCGTTTTGGCCGATAATAGCGGTAATCCTTTGGATTCGGTCCCTTTTGAGGAAATGGAAAGTCAGTTGGTGACACTCAAGAGCGAGCCGAAAGCAAGCGGACAGTTTGTGTATCATCTTTTGGAAAAAAACCAAGAGGGTGAAGTTTTGTCCGATGAACCCATACCCATTCAAGTAAAGGAAGGAAAGCCCTTAAGAATTTTGATGGTCAATACCTTTCCGACTTTTGAGACCAAATATCTCAAAAACTTCTTAACCGAAAAAGGTCATGAAGTCTTGGCGCGTACACAACTCACCAAGGGCAAATATAAATTTGAGTATTTTAATGGGGCATCGGGAACCATTTATGGCATTACCTCGGAAAATTTAAAGGATTACGACCTATTGATTATTGATACATATTCGTTCACAGGTTTGGGACGAGGCTCAAAAGAGGCAATGGAGGAGATTGCCGAATCGCAGGGCCTTGGTATTTTTATTCAGGCCGACGAAGGTTTGTTCAGACTTTCAAAAAGTCAATCGCCGTTCAGGTTCAATCGGGACTATGTTACCGAAACAGTGTTGGGTCAACCTGCCCAGACTTTATCAAAATATCCATATACATTCCAAGATAATATACAAACACAAGGGGTTTTCGTGGATTCTATTGCCGTTGCATCTTACATACCGATGCAAAAAGGAAAAATTGGGACAACATTGCTGCAGAACACCTATCAATTGATTTTGGATGGTAAAGAAGCACTTTATGCCCGGATCTGGACTCAAATACTTGATAATATTTCGAGGGAACAGGAAATCTTGGTGGATTGGAAGGCCCACACTCAAATTCCAAGACTTGATGAACCCTTTGAGTTTGAGTTACAGACTTTGTTAACGGACTTTGGGGTGGAAACGAAAGAAAGGGCAATAATTCCGTTGCTTCAAGACGTTTTGGTGCCGAGTAAATTTACGGGAACCGTATACCCTAAAAAAACAGGATGGAACCAGCTTCAGGTTTCCAATGATTCCATTGCTCCGTTTCGGTATTTCGTCTATGGTGAAAATCAACTTCAAACCATGGATCAATCTGAAATAGAGAATACCAATTATCGAAAATTCGGTCCTAAAAATATATTTGATGGTTCGGTGTCAGTATCAAAAAAGGAGTTGAATCCGATATCGCCATTTTGGTTCTATATAATTCTTCTTTTGTGTTTTGGCTGGTTATGGTTGGAGCCTAAACTATCACCCTGATTTACAGCTTATTTTAATCGTTCGATACGGTAAAACCTCCGTTTTTCAATGGTTTTTTTTGATTTAGAACACTAGTGTCCCATAAAAATTGGGACGGATTAAAAATTAAATAAATTTTGCCCATTAAGACTATTTCGTTCTTTGTCATATTGAAATTTAGTTTTTGTAAAAAGGTCGCGAAGATTCGTTTTGTCGGTCAGTGAAATAC
>JANSXF010000012.1 GCA_024743095.1 Flavobacteriaceae bacterium | reverse complement strand
TTTTTGTTGGCGGCAAACGGTGGAGCCAACGTGTTTGTGTTTCACCCCTCATTACCAGCAAACTTCCATGATCCAACCATAACTCTACCTTTTCCTTGGATTCCTTGTGTTTGAATATGAATTTACGTTCCGCTCCAAAACTTAAAGAAGCTATAGCACCGTTGGGTTTAAGTTCCCTTTCATCGTCAGTGTGCCATCCCATCCCCTCTTCTCCTGAATGATATAAATTGAGCAAACAGGAATTATAGGTCTCATTCGTTCGGCTTTCGGTCAGCTTTTTGAGTTCGATAAGCTCAGGGGTCCAAAGCAATGCTCGCTTTGTGCTCTTGGAATATGTATATTCAAATGGTTCGTCTCCATACCAGCCCACCTTCCGTTTGGTTATGATTCGCTTGCCGAACATATGTATCTCATCGTGCTCCCAAGAAATCGTATTCAATAGTCGTTCAAAGTAAAAATCGGCCTTTTCCAACTCCACAATAGGGCCAAAATAATTGACGGTTCCGTCATTGGGCAATATATTTTGATTGGGGTCTATCTGATTCGTGAATAAATCCATCTTTTATATTTGGGCCTTCTTAATGGGAAAGCCTTTCTTGACTTTTGGCCAATATCTCCACCACCCGCTCCCTTAGCGCCTCTGGTTCGATTATTTTGGCATAGTCTCCGAACATCAAGTACCAACGGGAAAATCCGTTTTTCCAATCCGTGGTCATGAACGTCATTTCAACTTCTTCTCCCTTTACTTCGCTGGAAACTAATCCATAATGTTTGGTCTGGCCCTGAATATACTTGGCCACGGATTTCTCTACCAATATTTTTACTTTGGTTTTTGAAACCTCCTCTTTTTTGCTCCTGTGCTCGTCAATAGTGCCATGCTCCAGCAAAAAATCAAGCGAGGTTCTTGCTATCTTATGGATTCTATCCGTTCTAAAATGACGATAATCCGTCCGCAGATGGCAATAACCCAAAATGTACCAAAATCCGTTTTCATTAAACAGCCCTACGGGCTCAATGTGTCGTTCCAATGGTGTTTCTTCCCGTAATGATTCATATCTCAAAAATACTTGTTTCCGTTCTGCAATGCTCTCGAAGAGAATCTCAAGGGCATTGGGCACTTTATCGTTGAACAGAACCTGCCCGGGCACTATGGACACTTGGGATTCCAATGCTTCCACCCAGTCCTTTTCCTTGCCCCGCAGAACCGATTTTAGTTTAAACATCGCAGACTCGTAATAAGCGCCAAGAGACTTATCCGTGAATTGCTGCATCAATTTTTCGGCCGCTACAAAACTTCCCGCCTCCTCGCGGGTAAACATTACCGGAGGCAATCGATATCCCTCCATGATGGAATATCCTACCCCGGCCTCACTAACAATGGGAACCCCGGAGGCCTCAAGGGTCCTGACATCCCTATAAATGGTGCGCAAGCTCACTTCAAAGCGGTCTGCAAGTTCCTGCGCTTTTACAATCCGCTTGGTCTGCAACTGTATTAAAATAGCAACTATCCTATCAAAACGTTTAACGGTATCCATTCCCATAATTGCGTGAGCTATCTCCCAAAGATAGGATTTCAATCCGTGGATGGAAGATGTTTTCCTGCTCATATTATATCATATATACTCATTGTTCCCATCAAAATTATTTGGAACATATGACAGCCGTTTGTCAACAGCATTTTTTTGAATTCAATTTTTACTACTGACACGGGGCTGTCACACCCCCCTCCTAATTTTGTTTTCAGAAACAATAAACCTTTAAATCACAATTACATGGAAAACACCATTAATGAACAGAGAACGACCCAAGTAATGACACCTGAACAGTTTTTGGAACAATACCAAGGACACAGAAGACTTACCCGAAGGGTTATCGAGGCCTTTCCTGAAAAAGAGTTTTTTAATTACAGTATTGGAGGGATGCGTCCTTTTGCTGAAATGACCAAAGAACTTTTTGCCATTGCCGTTCCTGGACTTACTGAAATCGTATCAGGAAAAACCGTTGAATTTGACGAACACCGTGACTACGGTAGTGCCAAAGTCGATTTTTTAAAAAAATGGGATCAGGACACCGAAGAAATCAATAAGCTTTGGAGCGAATTGAGCATCGAACGCTTTCAAGAGGTAATAAAGCTTTTTGGGCAGTATGAGGGTACCGTACTATCCAACTTACAGTATTTCGTGGATAACGAGATTCACCATCGTGCGCAAGGTTATGTTTACCTGCGTGCCCTTGATATTGAACCTCCATTTTTTTACGACCGAAGCTAAGTCATGATGACCGTCCATGTTTTTAAGACATCTGTAAAACGAAAAAGGGAAGTGAAACAGCTTCGTCCTTGGCTGAACAGGTTGGTCAACAAAAATGGCTGCTGGAATTTTGACCTCGAAGATTGTGATAATATCCTGAGGGTAGAAACCAAAAACCTGAAGGCTCCAATGATTTCTTTGCTCTTACAGAACAATGGTTTTCATTGTGAAGAATTGCACTGAACAGTAAAACAAAAAGCCCCTTTTAAAGGGGCTTTGAAATTATAGACTCACGTTTTGCTTAAGCTCGTTGAATTGGGTCAACAATTCTTGGTAACGATCTTTTTCCTCTTGACCGGGCTCCTTGTCCGCACTGCTCAAGATGTAATATAAATACGAAATCTGGGCCACCATTACTACCTCGGGGTAAGCACCCTCATCGTTTTTAAGTTCTTTTAATGTGTCTTTGTATGGTTGAAGTTGGGTTTCGCTCGCATTTGACTTTTCCAGCTCCTTTATCTTCTTTTCGACCTTATCCTGAAATTTTCGTGCATCGGACAACAAATCGATTACCTTAAACTGAAGTTCCTGTTGCTCCTTCATGTTGGCCAAAGAAATTCCATCTTCTTCAACTTTTGGGTCCATAAGCACTTCAAAACTTTTCTCGAAGGATTGTTCACCCACAGTAAGTTTCGCGGTGTACTTTCCAGGCAGCACCTCAGGTCCGTTCCCGAAACTTCTTCTTTTGTTTTGGTCCCAAGCTCCTTTCTGCTGCATGTTCCACTCAAAACGATTAAGTCCTTTTTTAGCTTCCAATTTCTCGTTCATGTACACAAAAGTCATACTGAGGCTCATGTCCTCGACCATCTCCGTAGCGGCCTTCAATTTTGTGGAATCGCTCACAATGGTCGAAACCTCTTTTCCTTGGGCATCCAAAATCTGTAGGCTGATTCCCTCCTCTATATCCGATGGCAGGTAGTAATCAATAATCACACTGGTAGATGGGTATTGCGGAAAATCTCCACCGCCCCACGGGGTTTGGTACCTGTATGTATTATCAGGTTTAAACAGAACCGGGGTATCTCCCAATTTCGTAATGTTTTCATCTGTAAGAGTGGTAATTTTATCAAGAATCCAAAAGCCGCGTCCCATGGTACTTAAAATCAAATCTCCACGGAACAAAATGATATCGGTAATCGGTGTCACAGGCAGATTTTGTTGGAATTTTTTCCATGTTCCTCCATCATCAAAAGATACGAACATTCCGTACTCGCTACCGGCATATAAAAGTCCCTTACGTACGGGGTCCTCTCGCAACACCCTCGCCGTATGGTCAGATGGTATTCCGTTGGATTCGGTGCTTATCAGCTCCCAGCTTTCGCCATAATTATCGGTTTTGTAGAAGTAAGGCGTGGTATCTCCCAATAAATGGCGATCCACAGCAATGTAAGCCTTTGCAGGGTCAAACTGTGATGGTTCCACGGACTCTACCCTACCGCCCTTGGGTAATTTTTTAGGTGTAACGTTCTTCCAAGTGGAACCACCATCTTTCGTGACCGAAATGACACCATCGTTGGACCCTGTCCATATCACACCTTTACTGATTTTGGATTCCCTGATGGAATATAGCGTACTGTAATATTCTTCACCGGTAATGTCCCTTGTAATGGGGTTACCAGAAATCACTTGTTTATCAGGGTCGTTCTCTGTTAGGTCTGGAGATATGATTTCCCAGTTTTTACCTCCATCATTTGTTTTATGTAGAAATTGGGAGCCCATGTACACCACTTCAGGGTCGAATGGGGAAACATGGATAGGTGCCACACGTTGGAACCTATACTTTAAATCTTTAGGGTTATGCCCGTAAATGTTGGATGCCCCGATGGAATATTCACGGCTCTGTCCTGTTTTTTTACTGTACACGCTAAAGCGTCCCTTACAGTTGTTGTAAACGATATAATGATTGCCCGGCATCGGGATTACAGGCCCGGTTTCACATCCTCCAACATCCATCATTATACTTCCATTGGCGGGAGAAGTTGCCGTAGGCGCCATACTTGGAATGGCTATCGTTGTATTATCCTGCTGTGCTCCATAGACCCAGTAAGGATATTGATCATCCACAGCAACTTGATAAATCTCTGCTGTTGGCTGGTTGTATTGGGTAGACCATGTTTTTCCTCCGTTGTGGGATATATTGGCCCCACCATCATTACATTGAATCAATAGGTCTGGATTATCCGGATTTAACCAAATATCATGGTTGTCTCCATGGGGAACACTCATACGCCTCCAAGATTTACCGCCATCGGTGGATTTTATCAAAGGGTTGGCATTGGAATAAATAATATCGGGATTGGTAGGGTCCAGCTCAATATTGGTGTAATAAAAAGGTCGGTTGACCAGTCTTTCATCATCCGAAACATGTTCAAAGGATTTACCCTGGTCTGCGGATTTGTACAATCCCCTATCCTCTCCCGGCGCCTCGATTACGGCATACAATATTCTGGAGTCCGATGGAGAAACGGCCAAATCAATCTTACCGATAAGTCCCGTTGGAAGTCCGTCCTGCAATTTCTCCCAATCTTTTCCGCCGTTCACGGATTTATAAATTCCACCTTCACTGTTCTGCCCACCTGAATCAATGGTCCAAGGGGTACGTCTTGCTTTCCAAGCAGCGGCATAGACTACATTGGGGTTTCCGGGAAGCAATTCCAAATCGGCAAAACCTGTCTCTTCTGAAACGAACAAAACTTTTTCCCAAGTTGCACCTCCATCGGTCGTTTTATATATTCCTCTTTCCTTATTGGACTTAAATGCATTTCCGATGACGGCTGCCCACACAATATTACTGTTGGTAGGGTCTATTTCCACGGCACCTATCTGACCTGCATTTTCTAGGCCAATGTGTTCCCATGTTTTTCCGGCATCAATGGATTTGTACATGCCCTTGCCTTCGATGATGTTGCTACGGATACCATCGGACCCTGTACCTACATAAAGAATATTGGGGTCGTTAGCTGCAACTTCAATGGCACCGATTGAGGGCGTTTTAAAAAATCCGTCGGAAATATTGTTCCAAGAGGTTCCGTAATCTTCGGTTTTCCAGACACCGGCACCAGTAGCGCCAAAATAAAAAGTACCTGGCAACATGGCTGTTCCGGTAACGGTGGTTACCCTACCTCCCCTTGCAGGACCTATGGTACGGTATTCCAAAGCTTCAAAATCTTGTGCGAAAGTGGCACAACTCAACAAAAATGTAAACAGGAAATAAAAAGTACGATGTTTTAAGGCCATGAGTTAGTTAGAAGTTGGTTTATTGCCAAATCTACTAAATACCTAGACAATCTAAAATGGTATGGTACAGGAATTACAGGCTTTATGATTGAGAACTAGGTTATTTGCGAATTTCATAACCCTTACCCCTCATTAATCCATCCTTTCATATTTGTAGCTGCATCCTTCAATGCAAATAACACTGGTTGGGGATAAAAGAAAATGGTCATTTTCAAATTCGATATGGAACGTAATCAAACCTTCTTCGTTTTCGGCTACCAGCTCAGTATTTCCACAATCATAATCCAGCACCAGGTTTTCCCCATCAAGGATATACCCGTCTTCTTTGCATTCTGGATTATTGGTCGAGATGAAACTGCCATCGGAAAGGAATTCTATTTCTTCGCCATCTTCAACATCTGCCCAATATTGTGGCCCACCCGAGCTAATATAAGTCTCTGTCAATTTCCATTTCCCTAAAATGGAAGTATCAGTTGGGTTTGGAGTATCAGTATCATCATTGTTACATGCCGAAAATTGGCCCAACAATACAAGGATGAGCAAACTCGAAATTAACTTTTCCATAAATCCTTTTATGTTAAAGATGGGAATATTTCAATACGTTGCGTTAAATGGCACTAATCCAAATCCTTCAAAATTCTCGACATGGTGGTGCCCTTTCTAAAAATATGGTGCTGTGTGGCAGTAAAATAGTCCCTGAACACCTGATTCAAAACATGATTTTCCGTACTGGCCAAAATACCCAGACTTGGGTACGTGCTCAAAATACATTGTGAAAGGAGTTGTACGGATTTGGAAGCTTCATGGTGAACAGTATTGATGTATTTTTCTGAAAACGTGTGGCCCTGCTTTATGCTTCTTTCGATTTCAGTTGCAAAATCAGAAAGAAGAGCATCACACTTTCCAATGTAAACTTTCAGTTGATCGATATCTTCTGTTGAGCCACCTAGGATTGTAGCCTCTTCCATAAAATGTTCTGCCATCCCCACATAATTGCCCCATAATGTAAGGTCAGCAAACAAGGAAAAATGCACCTTGAAAATTGGGTGGGGCTGATGTACCTCATTGTACACAAAACTATACTTTTCATGGACCCATTGCTCTTCGACCCTAAATGAATGGGTGGCTGTTGCCTTAAGGCCCATGGTTTGCCAATCCTCTATGATTTCTACTTGGTTTCTTTGGAGCAAAAAGGAACGAATCATGGGAGTGCCATCCTTTTGGATAACATCTTCTCCATTTTCTTGAATCTTGGCATTCAAGGTAAAGTGGGTAAGGTAAGGTGCCCCAGTTGCATATTTCCAAGTTCCTGAAATAACATATCCTTCTCCATCTTTCTCAGCGGTTCCAAAGACCCCTCCACTTCCTCCAAAACATATGGGTCTTTCAAAATCGATAAAAACATCTTCGGCTACTTCCTTCGGTAAATTACCTACAAAAAAGTTGGCCCCGCTGCACAAGGTAACGGTCCAGCCCAGGCTCCCATCCACTTTGGCCAGCAACCGTAGTTTTTTTAAACCATCGGACAAGGACATTTCCAGACCCCCATAACACTTGGGCACCCATAGGTTCCAAAGGTTTTCGTTGGCTATCCACTCCAACACTTCTTCGCTAAAAATCGGTTTTTTAAAATCCAACGTGTCAAGCTCCTGCATAGGTCTCGTTGTTTTTCTTATCAATGATTTTTTTCCATTTGATGTATCCCGAAATTGCAACGGTGAACAAAAAAGCGGTCAACCCAGCATAGATATAGAGCTCTTTATATATCAATAACGGAATGGACATGATGTTGCTAATATTCAGATAGACCCAATTTTCGATCTTTCGTTTGGCCATCAACCACATACCGGCCCATGCAAAGGCGCAGACCACGGCATCCCAATACGGCACGTCGGAATCTGTATGCTGTCCGAGCCAATAGGCCATCAAAATAAAACACCCCACTACTATACCGATGGCGATACCGTGCTCTTTTCCTGTTGAATACGAAATGGGCGCTTCCTGTTTTTGTTTTCCCATCTTCCAATAAAACCAGCCGTAAATGCTCATCACCAAATAATACATATTGAGCAAGATATCCGCATATAATTGGGATTGATAGAGCACCCAAATACTGATTAGAATGGCAATAATGCCGAAAAGATAGTTGTGGATATTGTTCTGTCTGGCCAAAAGAACCTGAACCACTCCAAAAAGGGTTCCGATCCATTGTAGAACTACAAGTTGTGTACTATATTCCATTGTTTTGAGTAACCAACGTTCAAAAAATCATGGGGTACCCAAATTGGAATACGGGCAATATTTGCCTAAATCCCTACGCCAGCATTATCTGGATCAGGTGCGAAGTACTCGACTTCCGGGTATAATCTCAGCCCATTTAGGGCACCCCCATCTTCGGCGAAGGTAAAAATTATACTTTAAAGTAATGGATGTTCCAAGGCAGATTCACATAAACTTCCAAGGATGTTAATTACCCATACTTTTAAAAGAGTACCAAGAAACAAAATGCTTCTCGGCACTCTTCATGTGTTAAATATTGATATTCAGATAGACCGAAAATCTGCTTTTCACCTCAACCTTGCAATTGTTTAGATCTTGGGCAACGGGCAACATAGAGGACAGGCCGAGTGCATATTGCCTGTAATTTACCTCAACCCCCAACCTACTGAACAGGGCATTTCCGCCTGTATCATGTACTTCGAACCCAAATTCCTTATTTTTCTCAAAATGTTCCCCGCCGATTCCAGCTTGGGGCGTTAACGCGAAATTGGTTCCCAAATAATATGTTTTATAGACATTTAAGGCATAGTTGAACTGGTTTCCGAAACGATATTCTTTATCATTTTTGGTTTTGATGGTGTAGTTGATTATGGCAGAAAGACCCCAATTTCGATGGGTAACGCCGTAATTGGCTCCCAAAACATAGTCCCAACTACCAGTGCCCAGCTGAAAACTTGGGTTGACACTTCCTTCAAGGTTTTCCTCCTCAAACCTACCTGTGGGCATTTTTACACCGCCCCCCAATTGTAAAGTGTGCTGTGGCTTAATGGAAATGATACTGTCCGGTGTTTGTTTTAGGATTTGATAAAACCCGAGAACCGTGGCATCACCCAGCCCATTGATATGCTGCTTCGTATCATCGGCAAACTCCCTGGAATGGAATTGATACGGCATCACCGCATTGATGATCAACCTTCTTCCAACCGGAATCTGTGTCCATAATTGGATGGTATTGAAATTCTCATCGATCCACGGAGAATTGGAGAAAATGCCATCCCGTGACCTATAGCGCTGTCCAATGTACCGAAGTCCTATAAAGTTATTGTTCAGTCCGGTGCCAAACCCCATACTTCCGCCATTGCCGCTACAACCGCAAACATCACAGAAATCGTCAAATTCCATCAAAGAGGACGAAATGGTCCGGTAACAAGGTCTTGCGGGCATTTCACTTGCTTGCATTACATAAATGCCCATTATAATCAGTAAAGCTGTTATTATATCTGTTTTCATAAAATTAGTATTCGGCGAAACGTTCGTCATTAATAAATTCGTCGTCGGTGAGTGTTCCCAAAAATGCGATCAAGGCCAGTTTTTCGGTATCGTCAAGGGAGATTCCAAGACCTTCTTCAGTTTTGAGCAAGGGATCTAGAGTAGGTGAATCCTCTACACCGCTTTGATAAAAATTCAATACGGATTCCAAACTGCCGAACCTGCCATCGTGCATATAGGGTGCGGTGAGCGACACATTTCTTAGACTGGGCACCTTGAATTTATAGTTATCGTTGGCACTCCCGCTCACTTCGGCACGTCCAATATCATTTATATTTGGATTTGGTGGAAGTCCATTATTCCTAAAACTTCCATCGGAAAAAAGATCCGTAGTATGGCAGCTTGCACATTTTTCCTGAAAAACATGCATCCCTTGGAGTTCTTGCTTGGTTATGGCCACACCGTCTTCTTTTCGCACATATTTGTCATATTTTGAATTATAGGAAACCATCATCACCATAAATTGGGCAATCGCCTTCAAAAAATTTTCGTGGTTGACTCCCCCTTCTTCAAAGGCAGCCTCGAATTCTTTTTGGTACTGACTATCGGCCTTTAATTTTTCCAACACACTCGTCATGGTCTCACCCATTTCAACTTCGTTTGTTATAGGAATTATGGGGAATAGGTCCAAATGACTGGTTGCCCCGTCCCAAGCAAATTCTCGAAAAAAGGCCATATTGGCCAAAGAAGGGGTGTTACGGGTTCCTTGCTTATCGTCTATTCCATGGCTAAATTGATGACCGTGGTGTGTAAAGGAGAATCGTTGCTCATGACAAAAACCACATGAAATGAACCCATTGGCAGATAGTTTTCCATCGTAGAACAACTTTTTACCCAGTTCAAAACCATATTTGGTCGGTGGATTTTCTTCCACATTGTACACCATCGGTGGAAAATTGGTGGGCATGGTAACGGACAAACGTTCATTATCCTCTATTTTGATATATTCTCCATCATTATCATCACAGGCTCCCAACAATATCAGTAGGGTCGCCAAAAAAAGATACCTTGTTTTCATGTTTTTGATTTAAGGGCTGTCCGTAAAAGGACAGCCCAAAGTATCTTTTAATGTGAGCTTCCATCTCCATTGTGAACATGGTCCACACTGAACATATTCGCGGTATTTTCAGCAATCTTTGGTGATTTTTCCTCGCTCACCATGATCACAGCCTGTTCTGCCAGTGATATTTTGTTGTCCCCGTCCAAAATATCACCTGCATTGACCACTAGATGAATAATTGGGGTCATTTCATCGCTTACCAAAGCTTCGGTGCCCAAACTCAAGGTTGTCTCCTTATAGTTATCCAAGCTGGAGCCGTGGCTTCCCATATGAATTTGAAAATACGTGTTTTCTGGTACTGTTGAGGAGGTGAACGTACCTTCAAAATTTAGGAACTTATATCCTGCTTGCCAAGACCACATCATGTCAGTACTTTCGGCTTCGGTCAACAAATCACCTTGGCCTTCTGCCCCCAAAAGGTATTTTTCTTGATCCACTCCTATACCAAAGGTCATAGAGGTATACCTCCCGGCGGGAACATCCATCAAAACCACTTCGGTGTTACCAGTTTCTTCGCTTGTTATGAAATAGCCCGCTTCTTTAGGGTAAGTAAACACATTACCTTGGGTATCGGTGAGCCTAAAATTGCTCACTATGTAATTAAGGCGGTTTATGGTCAAGGTCTCAGCTTGGGAGTTGGTGTACGAAGAACCCAAAATAAGGTCGTCTCCTGCAACACTATTGTCAAATTCAATTTTGACCATTCCCGATCCCGTTAGTTCGTCTCCGGAAGAATCGTCATCACTACAAGAGGTTACAGAAACAAATAGGAACAGTAAGGTGGATAATTTATATAATGATTTCATTGTAAATTCAAATATTAAGGTTTAGGGAAATCCTTTGTAATAGCTTGGATTTCCAATTAAAAAATTAATTGCACAGCATCAGATGATGCACAATATATGCACCACCAAAAACCATTGCGCACAAGACCATGGTTCCCAACCGGGAAATAGCCTTAGAACCAATAAAATTTGAACTAACAGTTTGGAGGGTGAAAAACAGATTGAACAAAGTGCCTTGGATCACTGGGGATAAATTCGGGCAGCCTATTCTTTTTGGATGTTCGTTCGGCAAAATCACAGAAAAGAATATCCACAAAGCCAATAGGGTATTCCTCTAGATTGATAGATGGCAAATTTTGCTTTTTCTCGTCCTGTTCCTCTTGTAACATTTTGGCCAAATAACACTTTCCGTTACAATTCAACATGGGCTTGTCCTTGTTCACACAAAGGTATTCCGCAATGTAATCTTGGTTCACCACATATTCGAACACGGGCATAACAGGCCGTAACATGGCCATTATATATAAAAGTGTGAATACTATGGGAAGACTGCGGTTCGTCAACGAAAACGATTATTTGGTATTGCAAAGATAAAACAGGATAGTTGCAATCTTAAGAAGATCATGCAAATTAATTTTCTTTTTTAAGCGGCCAACAATTCCTTTTCCAATGCAATAAAATGGGTCGGGGCTCCCTTGGAACCATAGATTGGAAAGATGTCAATTTGGCAACGATAGGCTTCCCCATTCTTTCTATAATTTATTATGGCCCCTTTATAGCGATGATGGGACAAAAGCTGCTCTTTAATCTGCCTTTTGATCATTTTTGATGTTTCGGCTCCTTGCAGAAAACTAGGTTTTTTTCCCAATGCATATTTTTTATGGTAGCCTGTCATTTCTGAAAAACCCTCGTTTACCCAGACTATTGCTTGGTTTAAATCGGTAATCACCAAGGCATCATAATCCTCTATCTTTATAATCTGTTGGATGTTGTGGTCAATATCGTTTCTCAAGAGTGATTTGATCTGCTTCAAATCAACTTCTTTTTTGAGTTGCAGCATCAACTTGTGATAGCTTTCCAAATAAAAATCGAAACTGAGCAGGGGTGAAATACGGATGTTACTGTCGTCTATCATGGTTCATAGATTAAGGGGCCAATACGCATATCGGCCCCATTAGTTTTAATTTTAATTTGATGGTTGGCCGACAGTTTCCCTCATCTGCTGCGCTGCAGAGACCATTATTTTAAGGGCACTGATGGTTTCCTCCCAACCTCTGGTTTTTAGCCCGCAATCGGGATTCACCCACAATTTGGATGCTGGAAGTACATGTTCTGCTTTTTGCAATAATTTGATGATTTCCTCCTTGGACGGAACCCTTGGGGAATGGATGTCATACACCCCGGGACCAATATCGTTGGGATAATCAAACTCTGAAAAGGCATCCAACAGTTCCATTTGGGAACGGGAGCATTCTATGGTTATCACATCGGCATCCATATCCGCAATGCTCTGGATAATGTCGTTGAACTCGGAATAACACATATGGGTGTGGATTTGGGTGGAATCCTTCACACCGCTGGTGGACAGTTTAAAGGCTCCTATCGCCCAGTTCAAATACTTTTCCCAGTCCTTTTTACGCAAGGGCAGACCTTCGCGAATCGCTGGTTCGTCTACTTGGATTATATTGATGCCCTCCTTTTCCAAATCAAGTACTTCGTCCAAAATGGCCAATGCAATTTGTTCGCAGGTCACGGAACGTGCCTGGTCATCACGGACAAAGGACCATTGCAAAATGGTTACCGGCCCAGTGAGCATTCCCTTTACCGGCTTGTCGGTCAATGATTGTGCAAAGGATGTCCAGAAAACCGTCATGGGAACAGGCCTTGAAACATCTCCGTAAACAATAGGTGGCTTTACACAGCGCGAACCGTAACTCTGCACCCAACCGTTTTGGGTAAAGGTAAAACCTTCCAACTGTTCTCCAAAGTACTCTACCATATCGTTGCGTTCAAATTCTCCATGAACGGGAACATCTAGACCGATTTCTTCCTGTAAACCAATGGCATCGGTTGTTTTTTCCATCAAAAAATTCACGTAGGCTTGCTCTTCAAGCGCTCCTTTTTTGAACATGGACCTATTTCGCCTTACCTCTTGGGTCTGCGGAAAAGAACCAATGGTTGTGGTAGGAAACAGTGGTAATTTTAAATGCTCTTCCTGAAGAACCTTTCGTTGATCGAATGAAGATTCCCTAGAGTAATCTCTTTCTTCCAACTGTTCCATACGTTGTTTTACCTTGGGTTTATGGATCAATTTGGAACTACGTCTTTTTTCCATGGAAGCTGCATTGTCCAAAAATAGCTGTTGGGACTTGTAGTCAAGATTGTTCGCCAGTATTTTCAAGCTTTGGAGCTCTTCCAATTTCTGTTTGGCAAACGCCATCCAGTCCTTTACTTCGGTTGATAGAAGCTCTTCATTTTGCTCTAGATTTAAATCATTGGGAACATGAAGCAACGAACAGGACGGTGAAATAATGATACGTTCTTCCCCTAATTTTTCTTTGGCTTTCTGAATAAGCCGCAACGAGGATTCAAAATCATTTTTCCAAACATTGCGCCCATCAATGACACCTAATGACAAAGACGTGTTTTCTTTTAGCTTTCCCGATTCCAAAACTTGATCCAACTGACCTTGTCCTCGCTTCAAATCCAAATGCAGGGCACAAACAGGTAGGTTTAGGACAGTATCAAGGTTATTGCCATAATCACCAAAATAACCGGCCAATAGGATTTTTAGGTTCGAAAATGCTTCTGTAATTCCATTATAGACTTTACCGATTGCTTCTTTTTCTTTTTCTGAAAGATCTGTAGAGAGTATGGGCTCATCAAATTGAATCCACGTTGCTCCGGCATCTGCCAGCATTTTCAAAATGGAATGATAGACAGGAATCAGTTTTGGTAAAAGATCAAGACGATGAAAGTCTTCCTCCTTTTCCTTGCCCAACAATAAATAAGTCACTGGACCCAAAAGCACAGGTTTTGTATGTATCCCGAGATGTTTGGCCTCCTGAAACTCTTTTACAATTTTTTGGGAAACCAGTTCAAATTCTTGGTCTTTTGTAAATTCTGGAACAATGTAATGGTAATTGGTATCGAACCATTTGGTCATTTCCATGGCGATAACATCCACTCCATCCTTTTGTAAGCCCCTGGCCATTGCAAAATAAAGGTCCAAAATATTTTTGCTTGACTTTTTGGCGTTTTTGTAACGATCAGGAATGGCTCCGACCATTAACGTAGTGTCCAAAACTTGATCGTAAAAGGAGAAATCGTTGGATGGAACAAGGTCGATTCCCCTCTCTTTTTGCAGCTTCCAGTTTTCCGCACGTATACTTTTACCGACTTCTACAAGGTCTTCCAAAGAGATTTTGTTCGACCAATACTTTTCGCAAGCTCTTTTCAGCTCACGGTGGGCCCCAATTCTAGGGTAGCCCAAATTGCTTGTTTTCATTGCTAAAGCTTTTATAAAATTGAATAATTAGATAAAAGCTCCTTAGCTCAACTTCGCAATGCCTTGAACAAGAAGAACGCAGATGGAATTGGCCCAAGGTTCTGGGTAAATTTCAAACGTTCGACCTGCCCTTTACGCGAAGGCACCGTCAAAATCCTACAAAGTAGGAACAATATAGGCAGGTATCCTGGCTTGTCCGATCTTTGCCGCCTTCTCATCCACTAAATATGGTGGACAATGGCATAATTGGCAAAAACATGCTATCCCAAAAGTGGAATCGGACTTACAGTTGCGCGTCAGCTCGTGATTTACACACGATTCCCTTTTAATCCCGACAATGACCTGTCGAGAACCCCTATCGTTTTGATAAAGAAATTAAGTAAAGAACTTATTTAGGTGTAAATGTATGCAATATTATTTTCCTTTTGTCCCTGGGCACATCTTCTTTATATGGTCGACCTATTGTAATCATTGAATAATCATAATATTTGGATTTCTGTCCCATGCTTTTCCATAATCAAAATAACCATTTTGGAATCTACGTCGGAACCAACACTCTCTACACGGAGAATATTATCACAATCCTCCAAATCAAAATTGATCTCATAACAAGGAAATTCCTCTTGGAGTTTATCCAAAAGGAATTCAGCTTGCCCAATGGATGATACAGAGGTAGAAAACACCTCCACTGTTTTTGTAGATTGCTCGATAGAACTACTGTGCATAGCGGTTTCTGTAAGTTTTTGAAAGACCACTAAAATTCAGGGTTATAGTTGACCATCCAATGCACACCAAACTGATCTACAAAACTTCCGAAATAATCTCCCCAAAATTGATCGGCCATGGGCATTTCTATATCGCCATTTTGGGAAAGTCCATTGAACAAACGGTCAGCTTCTTCTTTACTATTGGGATGCAAGGATAGGTAAACGTTGTTACCACTGTTCAGGGAATGGCCCATAGAAGGTAGGATATCCGACGCCATTAATGTGATGTCCTCGGAAATGGGAAGCGAGATATGCATAATACGGTCCCTTTCTTCCGCTGGCATTTTATCGCTGTCCGGTGCATCGCTCATTTTCATGACAGCCGTAAAATCTCCACCAAATACCGACTTGTAAAAATTAAAGGCTTCTTCGGCATTTCCGTTAAAGTTTAAATAAGGGTTTACTTTCATTGTGTTAGGTTTTTGAATTAATGTGATATATGTGTTTATAATGACTTTTCTGCCAGTTCCTTTACTTTCTCCAACGCTTTTGGCCAAGTTTCCTGGAAAAAACTCTTGTAATCCTCGATTGTCTCCATTTCTACCCGCAATAGGGTTCCTTCATCGACCGACTTGAGCGTATACTCTTCTATTGCTCCAGCCCACTGTTTGGCCTCCTTACTTTCAAAGCTTTCCACACCTCCCTTAACAACTCCCAAATGTTCTATGGTCATCCGCTCATTGGGTATGTTCCGTTTAATCCGACTTACCATACCTCCTCCTCTGTCAGGGCCGAGAAAGAGAGCCTTGCTTCCTTCCTGCCAATCGGTTTCGGCGAAAGATCCTTCCGCAAAAACAGTTGTCCATTTTCGATAGGTGCTATCGTTCCAAAGTACTTGCCATACTTTTTCGGGTGTAGCCTTAATGATTATTTTAAATTTCTGAAGTATCATTATTTGCTTGAACTTTATTAGGTTAACCATTCAAATTACAAAACAAATTGAACAAATGCCCATCCAAATCGGCAAAAACGCCGACGTAATAACCGTTTTCGTCATAAAACTTTTTGCTGTCTTTTCTAGGGTCATATCTAATACTCCCTCCTAACCTTTTCACGGTATCCAACCAATCATGGATTTCTTGCTTGCTCCCTGCAGAAAGGGTGAACATAATTTCGTTGCCCTGATTCAAGTCGGCCACCTCTCCCTCAAGACTTGTCTTTAGCTTTTCTTTCTCAAAAAAGTGAATCACAAACTCATCCTCGCCAAATAGAAAGCTCACCAAATCATTTGTAGGGATTCGATTTTGTTTAATTCCCAATGCCAGATAAAATTCCTGTGTCCGTTCCACATTTTCTACGCCAAGGTTTGCCCAGATTTTTTTAGGTATCATGCTTTAATATATTTAGTGATTTGTTCCAGTTGATGGATATGGCGCTGAGTATGTACGGTATTGAAGCCTATCCATTCTAGTCGGGTGAACGGACCATATTCCGGGATTTCAAAATCCAAACACGTTTTTGAGAGGTCCATATCCTTGCAGTTTTGGTTCACCCATTCAATTTTCTTCTTCAAACTGCTCAGGAGGTCTTTCTTGTCAATCGGTCCATCGGTTGGTTCCACAGCTTTGGGTGAGTCCATTTTTATATCAAAGTTTAAAAATAGTTCACGTATTTCCTCCATTTTTTGATCAGGAGAACGATTGGTCACCTCCGTGGTTCCCATCAAAATATTGGATACATTATAAGATCTATTCAAGTGATCACCGATCTGTCCCGCCGTCCAGCCGCCATTTGCAGGTCTTGAATTAAGTTGCTCATTGGTCAATGAGGAAAGCAATCCTACAAGTTTCGATGTTGTTGTACCATATTCTTTTAAAACTACTCTATCATCCATTATATTCAGGTTTATAGGTTAGTAACACATTGCCACATGCAAAAGGTTTGGCTTCGACCAAAGTGAGTGTATAACGTTCCTTGGTTTGGAACAATGGAGTTCCTTCACCAAGCACTACTGGATTTACAATAAGTCTATATTCATCTATTAGGTTATGCTCCATAAACGATAAAGCCAAATTGGCTCCTGCAAATAGTACCATATTCTTTCCCGGTTTATTTTTTTCCTTTGTGATTTCTTCCACGAGATCATTCTTCAATATTCTTGCATTGATCTTTGCCTCTTGCAATGAGGTGGAGCAAACTATTTTAGGGGTTTGATTCATGATATCGGCAAATTCACCTTCTTGCCCGGGCCAATAATCAAGCATTAATCCATACGATTTTCTACCATAAATAAAAGTATCCACAGTTTTTAAAAACTCCATCATATAGGCCTGCATTTCATCGTTCCAAACGTGCCAATCGATATTCTTGTTCACACCTTCAATATAACCATCAAGGGATATTAACATTGATAACACAACCTGCCTCATCACTTTACTTTTTTATCTAATATTCAACAGATTACCAAAGATACAGGTACCAATCCGTACTTTAGAGGTACATTTACGTCAATATCACGGGTTGATTACGACAAGGTGCTGATCTACCTTTGAATCAACCACAATCCATTGATTTTCATAAAATGAAACATATCTCGATACTTGTTCCCGAAGGTGATTCCAGCCTGAGCAATTTAGAGGCCACCTTTAAAATGTTCAATATGACCAATGATGCCTTGAAAAAAGCTGGTAAAGCTCCATTGTTCTCCACACACCTTGTGGGCACAAACAATAAAACGAGATCGAGCAATGGAATGTTCAGTATTATACCCAATACTACAATTGATGAGGTAGACAAAACGGATCTGATCATAATCCCTGCCATACATGGCGATTACAAGGAGGTGGTTTCCAAAAACAGCACATTTATTCCGTGGATCAAACAACAATATGGCAATGGTGCCGAGGTGGCCAGCTTGTGCATTGGTGCATTTATATTGGCCGGCACCGGTTTGTTGGATGGACGGGATTGTGCCACCCATTGGCTGGCTGCAAGTGAGTTTAGGGCCATGTATCCAAAAGTAAACCTAATCGATGATAAGATCATTACCGACACAAATGGATTGTATACCAGTGGAGGGGCCTATTCCTCTTTAAACCTGAATCTTTATTTGGTCGAAAAATTTGCAGGCCGTGAAATGGCCGTACTCTCTTCAAAAATTTTTGAGATTGATATCAGCCGTGCCAGCCAATCGCCCTTTATTATTTTTAAAGGTCAAAAATCCCACAATGATAAAGAAGTTTTAAAAGCCCAAGAGTTTATAGAAAAAAACTACTTGGATAAGATTACCGTGGATGAACTTTCCGAAAAAGTTGCCGTGAGTCGACGCACTTTTGAGAGACGTTTTAAAAAAGCTACTTCAAACACAGTTATCGAATACCTACAGCGCGTTAAGGTCGAAGCGGCCAAAAAAGAACTTGAAAAAGGAAGAAAAACGGTCAACGAAGTAATGTATGGTGTCGGGTATAACGATCCAAAGGCCTTTAGGGATGTTTTTAAGAAACATACGCACCTTACTCCTTTGGAATATTTGAACAAGTACAGTAGATTCAATTAGATATGGCCACAGAGCCATTCTTCACATTGGCAGGGTGTTCCCGTATACACGCTTTTTGAAACGTAAATCCAAAGATGCCTGGTTTAGTCCACCATTGACAACACCATCCCTTGGGGTAGTTGGGAAAACACCTGGGCCAATCCTTCCCTTTCCTATATTGATGCCCGTACCTTTATAATAAACATGGAATAATTGTCCATGGTCATACCTTTAGCCTTGCAAAGTACATATGACTTGATTTCTTCCACGGATGCATCTTTTTTAAAGATCGAGGTAATGATATTATTATTTAGCGACTCTAATATGCCATCGGTACAAAGTAAAAAGAAATCATTTTTCTTAATATCCACAATGACTTTTTGATCGATCCTAGTTGGATTAGATCCGTTGATCGCCCTGGTAATGATATTTCGTTTGGGGTGGGTTTGTGCCTCCTCTTCGGTAATTTCCCCCACATCCACCATTCCCTGCACAACACTGTGGTCTTTTGTTCGATAAAGGATTTGGCCATCCCGGATGTGGTATGCCCTACTATCGCCGATCCAAGCTATCAAGGCTTTTTTTTCAATATCGGACAAGTATAAAAAGGTGAGGGTCGTGGCCATTCCAACAGCTTCCGGATGATTGCCAAGGTAGGTTTCCATTTGCTGTTCCACATATTGAAGGGCCGTGGGCATATAGGAAGCATCTTTGATGTCCGTTATAGGCCGTTCCCTCACAAAAGCGGCCAAATTTTCACATGCCATGGACGATGCCATCTCTCCCTTGGCCTGTCCGCCGACCCCATCACAAACCATGAAGAGTCTTGCGTCTTTTGATGCAGTATAGGGATAAATGGCGTCTTCATTATTGGAACGTTGGCCAATTTCGTTACAGTGGGCCGGTAAAAAGAGTTCCATAACCATCTAATAATTATTCTTACTAAAACTACAGGCCGATTGGTAGCCTACATTACAGGACTTATCGAACCAGCTCTTCGCAGTGGATTTGTTCGCGGTCACCCCTTTTCCATAGTAATAACATAAACCCATATTGTACATGGCCACTGAGTTTTGGTTGTTTGCCGCCTTTTTATAATAACTGAAGGCCGTATATAAGTTCTTAGGAAATCCATGTCCAAGTTCGTTCATCACCCCTAGATAATTTTGAGCATTGGAATTGTTTTGCTCCGCAGCCTTTAAAAACCACGATTTGGCCAGGGAATAATACTTGTCATTATAATCTATAAGCCCAACCATATACTGGCTTTCAGCATCTCCTTGATCTGCAGCTTTCTTGTACCATACACGAGCCGTTATCTTTTTATGCTTTTTTAGTATGCCACCGTAAATCAATCGTCCGAGTGCTTTTTGTGCGTTTAGGTATCCTTGGTTTGCCGACAGGGTATACCATTTTTCTGCTTCCGAATGATCAATGGGCGACTCTATCCCTTTTTCGGCCATGAGGCCCAACATATATTGTCCCAAATAATAGTTTTGATCGGCCGCCTGTTTAAAAAAAGTTTTGGCGGTTTTGCGATCTTTTGGTTTTCCCTTCCCATCATAGTAAAGTCTTCCCAGGGCATATTGACCAGCGGAATGGTTCTGTTTGGAAGAGAGTTCATACCATGATATAGCTTCCTTTATATTGGGCAGGTTGCCATCCTCTCCATACTCCAGGATATTGCCCATTTTGTATTGTGCTTGGCCATATCCTTTTTCTGCCGCGATTTGGAACCATTTTTTTGCCTCTACAATATCCTTTTCCCTACCCAATCCCTTATAGTGCAATAATCCAAGATTGTACGACCCAAAGGCATTTCCCTTGTCTGCAGCCATTTGGAACCACTTCCCCGCTTCGATATAATTTTTTTCATCAAAAAAAATGATACCAAGCTCATTTTGTGCATTTAAATACCCCTTGTCCGCAGCTTTGGAATACCATTGTACAGCCTTCAACCTGTCTTTCTCTGTTAAAATCCCATGGTAATAAAACTTACCAAGCCAATATTGTGACAGCATATCCCTATGTTCGGCGGCATTGGTATATAGCTCGAACGCCTTGATGGTGTCCTTCGTGACAAATTGGCCATTACGATACATTTCGGCCAAACCACGATAGCAGGAATATCTATTTAAATCTCTGCCTTTCTCATACATTTCAAAGGCTTCTTTGTATTTTTTGTCCGCTTTGTAAAGAATGGCCAAATTCTCTATGGCTGCTGGATGGTTCTGTTCAGCGGCTGTTTTGAACAAGTCTTGTGCTTTGACGAAATCCTTTTCCACTGCATACCCGTTCAATTCCATTAGTCCATAGACATTCTGTGCTTCCGGGTTTCCCCTATCACTTTGTTTTTTGACCTGATCCAATACCTTTTCAAAATACCCAAGGGCTTTGATGGTGTCCCGATCAACACCTAGACCGTTCTGATAAGACCAGGCATACTGGAAATTTGCCATTTCATATCCTGAATCCAACGACCTATCCGTATACTCTTGGGCCAAGTCATAATCCACTTCGGTACCAAAGCCATAGTTGCTCATGGTCGCCAAAAAGTAATTTGCTTCACCAGAACCATATTCAGCAGCTTCTTGGTAGAGATCGTAAGCGTTTTCGTGATCCCCCATTGTATAGGATTCCCAAGCATCCGATAACAAAGCCTTTACTTTGGAAGCCTTGAAAAAGGCATACCCCCCGTAACCACCCCCAAGAACCAAGATTCCCATCAACAGAACGGGCCAAATTTTTTTCTTCTTTTTGATCTTGGTGTCCGGTACCGAAGATGGTGTTTCATTTCCTCCCATGAACACCGTACCGCTTTCAATACTTTCCCCATTGACTTCACGGATCAAATCCGATACCGAAGCATACCTGTCCGAAGCATTTTTCTGCAAACAGGTTTTTATGCAGTTTTTAAACCTTTCAGGCACCTCGGAATAATCGGGCTCTTCCCCAACTATACTGTCCCTTATGAGTTCATAGTCTTTCTTGTCGTTCCCAAAAGGCAATTTCCCTGTCAGTATTTTGTAGAACATAAGGCCAAGGGCCCAGATGTCGGTACGTTCGCTAATTTCCCCGTTCAGCCCGAATTTCTTTTTAAAGAATTGCTCAGGAGCCATGTAGTGAGGTGTTCCAACACCCTCGGTCATGGACTGCTGTATGGTTTTATCGGATAGTATATCCTGACTGATACCAAAATCGGTCACTTTTGAGACCTTGTTTCCTTTTCTGTCTTTGGAAAACAGTACATTGCCCGGTTTTAAATCCCTGTGGATAATGCCTTGTCTGTGCAAATAATCCACCGCTTGGGCCACTTCCACAATAATATTCTTTCCTTCTTCCAAAGAGAGTTTTCGATTAATGGACTGACCCAAAGTTCCTTCACCGGCATATTCCATGATCAATACAGGGTAACTGACATTTCTGCCCATGGCGTCCTTATGGGTAATGTATTCCAGACCATAATAGGTAATGAGGTGGGTATGCGAAAGCCCATCAATTTTGGAAAACTCTTGTTCGAGACTATACTTCTTCTGTCCAGTGCTTCCGGATGTGCCCCTTGAAACCGCTTCTTTATAGATTTTAAGGGCCACATATCTCCCCTCCGCATTTAAATCCTTGGCCCTGAATACTTCGGCAAACCCACCTTCCGCAATAAGGTCTTTTTCAGGGTCCCACTGGTAATGTGATAGTTTCATGATGGTCGGTATTAATTTGGTTACTGTTTGGTGTTGATTTTAATTAATTGGCCTGTTGTATATGGGTCACCATTTTGCAGGCATTTGCATGTCCTTGGCCGCAAGCTATGTTATACCAGGTCAGGGCCTTATTTAAGTCCTTATTGACTTCTTCGCCATTGAAATAAAGGTTTCCCAAGGTAACATTGGCATCCATATATCCCAGTTTGGAGGCTCTTTTCAACAATTCAATACCGCTGTCCACGTCTTTATCCATTCCTTGCCCAGAGAGGTTCATTATCCCGAGGTTGAACACCGCCGGCCCATATTCCTTTTTGGCCGATTTTTCAAAATAGCGCATGGCCTTTGGGTAATTTACCGGAGTATTTTTGCCGAAGTAATATTTACATCCTTGGGCAAAAAGGGCTTCTTTGTTTTTGGGAAAGAACCAAATTGCGGTCAGAACAGCAAGCAATATCCATAATGAGAATCCCCATAGCCATTCCGTAAATTCTATTTTGTAGGGTGGCAAAGGGACAGGCAAGGCCCCACTGGTCTGGAAGTTTTTGGTCTGTTCGCCATTTAATGGGTAATACATGTCCATACTTCCTTTTACACCCAATACATAACCATCGTCTGTCATATAGACCCCCATAAAAATGAACAGGGATGTCGTTTTATGGGCTAGATAAAGATCTTCGCCATTGGCACCTTTAATATCAACGTCTGCAATTTTTTGAATACGTTCACTTTTTCCAAAAAGGCCCCCGACCCGTCTTGCAGATGCAAGATTGGGAAACAAGGTGAGCAAAGCGATCAGGAAGAGTAATTTTTTCATTTTTGATTAGGTTTAAGGTTGATTGTTTGTCCTGTGTTTCTTACTTTTTTGTTTATCCATCTCCGCACGCTGCTCCCATAGCTATTTTGTTTTGATAAAAGCTTTCTTATGACAACATCTTCGGTTACAATACATCCCGAACAGACGGAAATCCATAGCTCATCTGAGACATAAAGTTTGGCGATACGTTGCTGTTCATCAATAGTCAACCGAAGCATTGCTTTTTCATTCAAAACTTCACAGGTAACGACGGCCAGATAGGTTTCTCCCGTATCGTTGGACCACAACATCGAACGTATCGTTTTATACGAACCATCCTGAATCAACTTGGACATCCTCTTCATTACAGGTGTTGGTCGGCCTGTAAAATAACAAGAGAGGCCCACGGTTGAATGTAATGATATATCCTCCTGTGCCTGAACCATTTCGAAAGTCTGCATTAAAAATAGGCATATGAAACTTTTTATACCAACATTTTTAAGCATTGGCTTCAAATATGTTATGGACTTATAAAATGATAACATCGTTACTGGGTGATCTATGGTTCATTCGGCCTTTGTTGGCAACCCAACGGTAATGTTGTTTTCTCCCATGGCAATGACTTTAAAAGATGCCCTCACATTTTGAGATATCTCTTGCCAAAGGGCATCTGCGTTCTGTTTGGATTCAATTTGAATGGTAACGACCCCGCCCGAAAAGGTTTTGGAGTTTTTTTTTGTTCCATTTTTCTTTGACAGCTCATTGTACAGGTTTTGTACATTTTCATCTCCATACGCAACAGAGTCTATGGAGATCAAGATTTTGTCCTTGCTTTTTTCCTTCTTGGAGCCGAACAAAATACTCCCCACTTTGTCAACGGTTTCCTTGGCACCTTCAAGAGTGTTGTCAATGCCTTCCACCGTTTGGTCAATGTCGTTGTTGGTTTCATGAACGGTTTGGTCCACTTGACCTACTTTATCAGCGGTTTTACCGGTGACTCCCCTGGTTCTTCTCTTGGTGGCGTCTGAATTTTGGGCATTTACAAAACCGCAGAACAAGCCAATAAGGATAATGGTGTGTACTTTTTTGGATATCATCTTAAATCGTTTTGGTTATACATTCTATGGGTATATAACCGCAGATCGGCGATGTCATCTTTTTTTGGAAATTTTTTCTAAAAAATTATTTGGTATACACGCACAGTGAAGGATGGACGGGCCATAAACATGCGGGTCTCGTTGTTCTTGGCAAAATCAATTTCTTCAAGAGAGGTAGTTTCTGTCGCGTCAATGTTCAGGGGGTATAGCTCATTATCATGAATCAGGTAGTAGGAATTCCCATCACTTTTTGAAACAACAATCACCGTAACTGAATCGATATCCATGTTGGCATCTATGACCAAATGTTTCTTACCACCCTGTTCCAAAAAGAAATAATTTCTGTCCATAGACGCATCCTCCGTTACCGAGACTGTAAAACCGGAATAGGGCTGCGAATTTTCCATGAGGGGCATTACTTTCGTTTGTATGCTCTCATCCAGTAGTTTCCCAAAAGTATATCCTTCTTGGACTTCCTGCAATTGATTTATGGCGGATGAGGTGGAGAGATGGAACAGTTTATCACCATATTTTACGTAATACTTGCCTGATTGATCTTTACCTATTTGCAATTGAAGACCCGAAATCCCTGAATCTCCGTAAAGAACCAGTTCTTGGCCATTAAAAGTGTAAGAGAGTGGCGAGGGCTGTTTTACGATACGTATGGATTCCGCTGGAACGGGTTTTCCGTTGGAAAAGGCAAATTGCGTCTCGTCTTGGGGATTATTGTCCCACTCATCATTGGGCCGCTCTTCTTTGTCTGTAATTTGGGTATTATTTTTTTCTAAAATGAGGCTATCCTCTGGCTTGGTTCGAACAGAATCCACATCAACCACATTGGGAGTATCATTGATGAGGGGTCCGTCGTTTTTTGATATGAAGACATAAAAAAATGTTCCCAAAACAATACATGCCGCAGCGGCACCACTGTAAATAATCAGTCTTCGATATAGGCCTTTTGGTTTTTGCTCCTCAGATTCCTTATACTCGGCGTATAAAAGATCCAGCTTGGCCCTGAGTTTTACGTCCTCCTTCCATTCAATGCCCTTATAAATCTGTTTGAAAACTTCGAGCTCCCTTACAAATTCTTCGTCTTCGGCCAGCAACCGTTCCACCTCCGTTTTTTCATCATCATTGAGACGTCCGGTCAGGTATTTGTCAATCAAATCAATATGTCGCAATTCTTCCCTCATGGCTATTTTAAACGGATGATGATATCATAGGAAACTTCGCCCCTTAACTTTTGAAGGCACCGCAGTTTCTGTTGACTGGCGGAGCGGGCACTGGAGTAATTGAATCTTTCGGCAATATCCTCCATGCGCATCCCCAAAAATATGGTGGCCTCCAAAACCGATTTACAAGGTTCTCCAATTTTGGTAAGCGCTTTTTCAAGATACTCTTTAAGATTTGGACCCTTGCGTGTAATTTCCGGGTTTATGGATTCATGGCCCCCTTGTAAAATGCCATCCTCGCGCTGTCTGTTCTCATATTTTTTTCTTCGGTTGAGTTGATTGAGCCATTGTCGCTTTGAAATTTCAAAAAGATAGGTACTTATTTTGCTTCGGTATTCATAGTTTCCGGCCATCACGTTTTTATAGAACACAATAATCGCCTCTTGAAAAACGTCCAAAGCATCATCTTCATTACCGTTGTTCTGTCCCACCCAACTTTTTACCATGCCCATGTACTGGTACAACTGTTGCAGGCAATTCTCGTTCCCTTTTTTTAATTCATCTATCAGTTCTTGATCGGTCATCGAGTTTTTTTTCTCAAATGGCTATAATCCTATTTCCACATAATCCTTTATGGGCACGTTGAATTCATACTCCTGAATTTTTATTTGGGCCTCGCCTAAAATAGTGAAATTCGCCTTTTGGTCGGTCAACCAGGAGAACTTCATCTGTTTTAATATATCAAAATTACTTAGGGTAACATCTATGGGGATGGTGGTTGATTTCAGTGCTTCTTGAAAGAACGGTTCATCCATGGTCCACGCTGCCACCTGCCCTTTGTTCTCATCCAAATAGAACTCAAGTTTCATGGTGTTGATGGTATAGGCAATGGGCAATCTGTTGAGGGTTTCAACGCCTAACTTTAAATGGGTTTTGCTCAGCGAAGGCAATCTGTTACTGGAAATGGACCGAATCTTAAAATTGTTGCCATAGTCCAAATTTTTGCTGATTTCTTCCAAAATGGCCTTTTTGGTATTCAGGTGTATCTTATCATCTAGCGCAATGGTAAAGGAATTCAGGAGAAAACTCACTTTTCCATTCCCCTTGAGGGCAAACTCGGTGGAATCCGATGCCAATAATTCAGGATAAAAGGTATTGAGACTTTTAAGCCCTATCTCGCAGGTTACCGGTATCCGAATGGTATCCTTGGCCGCCAAACTCATTTGTTCGTTCAAAAAACCCTTTCCCACTAAGGAGTCCTTGTAAAAAATCTGCATGCTGGATTGCTTCAGTTTTGTTTTTACATTGTTTGGGTTGTATACCACGTAATCCATTTCCACTACCAATGTATTTTCCGTGAGTCCTTTTATGGTTACATGGTCTATGGTAACAAATTCAGGTTTTTTGCTACATGAGACAAAAAGAAGGAACGCGCCAAGTACCAATGCTATTTTTTTCATAGTGTCGGGTTTAAATACTGTCCTTCTTTTTAAGTGAGACATAAATCAAGGCGTAGAACATGACATTGAGTACTGCGATGACCACTATATTCATATCAAAACTGTTAAAGGCATCTCCGATCAAGGTTCCATCATCGATCAATTTTTCATTGTACAGGTCAAGTAACCGCACTGCAGAAGTTGACGCGGTCTGCGTACCCACTTCGGGTGCAGGTAGCGGAATAGAGGTCAAAACCGCTTGTACCCTGTCCGGATTGAATTCAGAGGCTGGGGAGGCATCGTCCTGTAATCTGGCAAAACCTTCGGTGCCCCATCGGCCCAGGGTGAAAAAACTCAAGATTTCCACCAAGGTATTGTTGATTTTTGTCATTACCCCGGCCAACATAATCTGTGGCATCAAGGCAATGGGCACTACGGTCATCACCTTTTCTGTAGTGTTCAAGGCAGATGAAAGCCACAATCCAATCAGCGAAGCAGAAACCGAAATATAGAACATGAACAACATGCTATGACCAAAAGGTCGCAGGTACACTTCCTCAAAGCCTTCAAAGGTGTTTAATTTGAAATTGAGGTAGATGATACTTACAAACAGTACGGTCTGCACTAGGGCTATCAGTGAAAGCACCAACCATTTTGAAAGAATATAGGTATTGATGTTCAGGTTGAACATGCGCTCCCGTTTATAGACCGTAAGCTCGCCCACAATCTCTTTGGCCGCGTTGCTCACCCCAAACCAAATGGCCGAAATGGCCATCAAGAACATGACCCCGATCTGAAATTTATTGAACACCAAACAGACCAATGCTGCGATGATCACGGGTTGGGCCAATAACAAGACCAAATTCCCCTTGTCATTTAATTTGATGTTGAAATATCTTGAAACCAACCAATACAATTGTAGCCAGTACGAGTCGGGTTTTTCTTTTTTTACCTCGGGGTTGTTGACGGCCTTGAACCCAACTTTGTTCGGTTTTTGGTAGTAAGAAGTCACCGTGCCTAAATCGCTCATTTTACTGTAGACTTCCACAATGTTCTGGACCTCAAAATGGGAGGTCAGTGAGTTGGCCGGACCTTGAAATACCAAATGCCCCTGAATTCCTAAAAATATGGCCTGGTCCACATAATTTAGATCTTCCGGTTTGTGGGTCACCATAACAATGGTGGTTCCCGAATGGGCCAATTTTTTAAGGCTCTTCAAAAAACTTTCAATGGTTTCGGGATCTAATGGAGAAGTGGGTTCGTCCAAAAACAAAATAGTGGGCTCGGTCAAAAGTTCCACTGCAATGGACACGCGTTTGCGCTGCCCGCCGGAAAGGTCCCCTACTTTTATGGTCCTAATGTCCTTTTCCTTGTCCTGGTCCAAGTTCAGGTCGTTGATGACCTTATCGATTCTTTGGTTGATTTCTAAAACGGCGGTGTCATCCGGCAAACGGAGCTTGGCCGCATAGAACAAGGTCTTGTAGACGGTCAATTCTTTGTGGATGATATCGTCTTGGGGAACATAACCGATTTTCTTCTTGATCAGACTAAAATTGTCTGCCAATGAAAGTCCGTGAATGAACACTTTTCCAGAGGTAGCGGGGTTTTCCCCGTTCAAACATTTCAACAAGGTGGATTTTCCACAGCCCGAAGGTCCCATCAATGCCACAAAAGTGGAATGGGGAATGTTCAAGGACATATCCTGCAATCCAATCTTATTGTTCGGATATTTTTTTTGAATGGCCAATGCCTTTATGGCACTGCTCTCCTTCCGAAGATCCTTGGCCCCTTCCTTTAGGGCAATGCTATAAAATGAAATGGTGATCGTATCGCTGTCCTTAAATTTGGTCTTGGCTTTTACCTCCTTGCCATTGAGATAGGTCTTATTGGTGGAGCCCAGGTCCTCGATCCAAAATTCGCCTTGCGAATAGGAAATTATGGCGTGTTCCCGGGTCACGGTGGGATCGTCCAGAACAATGTCATTATTTTCCAAGCGGCCAATTTTATAAGCTCCTTTGGAAACGATTTTTTGTTTGAATCCGTTGAACTCCTTTTGGGATTCTGAGGGTTTTGGAACCTTCCCTTTTTGGTTTTCAGTAACTACTTGTAGCTTTTGCGATGCAATAGTAAAAATCTCATCAGGTGGAATCTTGACCCACGTATTTGGGGCTATCGGCTGTTCTTTGACCATGGTTCCATTTGAGCTTTCAAGGTCCATGATGTAGATTCCATCCGTCCTTGCTTCAAGTTGTGCATGTTTTCTGGAAGCCAGCCTGCTGTCTATCTCAACATCGGCACCATGGCCTTTTCTTCCGATGGTAACAATTTCATTTTTAGGCAGGGAAATGGACTGTCCGTTGCCAATAAGATGTGCTTTTGATGCCATTAATTACGGATGTAAGATTCTACACATTTTTTACGGTGTTCGGCAAAGGGATGTGTGGAGGTCAGTTTTTTTATGAGGTCTTGTTTCTGGTAGCGTTCCAATTTTTTGAAGAAATCCGCAAATCTGCTTACATCGTATCCAGCTGCTTTTGCCAATTCAAATCCGATCTTGTCGGCTTCATATTCATCAATTTGATCAAAGGGAGGTGAAAAGGTTTTGTTTATCTTATTGGCAATGTTGGTAAACCCCTCCATTTTGGTCATTCCCCCAAGATCTGTGGAGAGCGTAAGCTTGGTGACTTTCCTTTGGGTGTGAAGCATCTCTTCATGAGCTACCTCATGTCCTATGATGAACGCCAATTCATCATAGGAATCAATAAAATTGAGCAAACCGGTGGTGATGTACAGGTAACCGCCCAAGGTGGCAAATGCATTGATCTCCTCAGATTTAAGAATGCTTATCCGGTAGGACACCTCCTTCCGGGATACATTTCTAACAATGCGTTGCAGTATTTCTTCAACCTTTGGTTTGGCAAAATGGGAGTTATCCAACTGACCTAGGGCAACATATCGGTTGTACATGTCCCTTCCTATATTCTTTTTGGAATTACTAGACACGTTCAGGGCAAAATCCAACCAATTGTTTTCCATTTGTTTATAAAAAAATGCGGGGCCATCAAAGGCATGTCCGCAATCCTGCAGCAAAGTTGCATCTTCAATTTTGGCGGTATAATCGGATAATGCTTTCTCCAATTTTTCGATAGAGAGTTCCTGTGCCATCGAAATTTGCAAGAAGAGGCAAAAGAACAAGGTTGAAAATGTGTGTCTCATGATGTTTTTAGAGTGTATAACCAAAAATAACAAATGTCATCTTTTTAACGCTCAAGTATTTCGATTTCAAAGTTTCCCCACCTTCACCCAATAGTGCCAAATGCAATAAAATGGACATATACAATAAGTCAAGAAGGATTAACAAAAGAACGAAAAGGTCGATAACAAGCTTTCCTTTCGGAATATTGGGCATGGAAAACAAGTCATTCTCAATACTTTTATAAAAATTGGCATAAATCCAGAAACTATACATATTGTGAAGACAAAAAAGCCAAACAGTTACATATCAAAGGTAAAAGGTGAGATCCAACTGCAATGAGTAAAGATAATTTTAAGGAAAAAGCACAGTGAGGACTATTGCCCATGATTCATGTGGGCGTACATTGCTATATTACCAAAGCCATCCTGACCAAATCAAGTTTCGTTAACAGATGAGCGTCCATCACCTATTTCCGGTAAATTCCATTGGAAGCTCCCAATCAATGTGTTCTATGTCTCGGTGAATCTACTTTTTTCACCCTCTTGGATTTAAACGTTGAATTTTAATTTTCAACACTCTTATTTTTAAAGAGACTTACACCATCCAATGAATTCACTAAAAACACAAAACACTGAAAATTATAAGATTAATAGTGTTTTGATTTTATTTGAACATGTATTCTATTTCTCATAAAGAAAGTGCTTTTTCAATTGATTATGTGATTCAAAGATTAGGAACAAGTTAAAATATCGGGTAGTTACTTTAAGTGTCCTCAAAATTGGGCTGAACCCTATTACTAAATATTGCAATTGTACTAAAAGTAAACAGATTTTTTTTTGTTGACTTTATGATTAGCTTTAAAGAAAACTCACAATACTTCCATGACCAAAAAGTTCATTTACATAGTTTTTATCATGTATTACTGTTTACATGTTTTTAAAAGTCATGCACAATACCCTTTGGAAAATAATACGTCCGCAAATGCCGAAAAAATATATTTACAACTTTCCGGAACAGGTTTTAATACATCGGAAACCATTTGGATCAAAGCCATTGTTACGGATGTGGTCAACCATATGCCCACAACAAAAAGTGGTGTTCTTCATGTAGAGTTGATAGACCCGTTGGACAACAGAATAGTTGACGAGAATCTTCTAAAAATAAGTGGTGGTGTCACAAATGGATTTTTTCAATTGCATTCAGGGTATCGTGAAGGAAGGTATATAATAAGGGCATATACTGAGTGGAACAAAAATTTTGATTCTGATTTTATAAGTTCGATACCTATCAATATATACCAATTACAAAAAAAGGATAGCAAACTTGACCCAATCAAAGATGTAGTCTTAAAAAAAGACCCAAGCTCAAATACATTTTCTTTATCACCTACTATTGCGTTAAAAGAGTTAGATAGCCTTCATACAGGTGATGCGACGTTATATGTGAATTGGAAAGGCAATAAAGACTCTATCCCTTTAAAACCTAAAAAAAAAGAACCTAATGTTAGTGTCCAACACAGGGTACCACTAAATGTCCCAATAATAAATTACCAATTAAAAACTAAAAATGAGGTGTTTACAAAGTCGATAATTCTGAATGGGGAACACGGTTCATTGCAATTTTTCCCTGAAGGAGGCTCTTTGGTTGAGGGTTTACAAAGCGTAGTAGGGTTCAAATATATGAACTACAAGGGAAAAGGTGCCGAAATTTATGGGACAATAAAAGATGAGAATAATATTAAAGTTACTGAATTTAAAAGCAATGATTTGGGGATGGGCAAATTAACCCTTACGCCAGAAGCTGGAAAAACATATCACGGTGTTTTGACAACAAGAAGTGGTAATGTTTTTAAATATGAATTGCCTCAAGCAAAAAGGATGGGGCAAGTTTTGAGATTGGTCCAAAACGGGACAAACAAAGAATTAAGAATTTGGAATAAAGTACAAAACAAGGATAGTTTATTCATTAGATTCTTCCATAGAGGCAAAAACCTTTTTCTTTTAAAAGGGAAATTCAGGAATGGAACCTTTTTATTTAAGTTTAGGAATGATGAATTGCCGCATGGCGTAATAGGGCTTACAGTTTTCGATAAACACTTCAATCCCGTGAACGAAAGACACTTTTTTAACGAGCGGGAAAAGGAATACCTAGATATTAAAGCAGAAATAGAAAATGATAGCTATTCTGTCAGGGATAGTGTCCAAGTTTCTATATCAACAATACAAAACGGTCAGTACCTACCCGCATCTGTCTCCATTATGGCCGTTGACTCCACTTATTTTTATGGTGTAAATTTAGAAAGGAACAACATTGCATCCTACTTTTTGTTGCAATCCGATATTAAAGGAAATGTTGAAAACCCGTCATACTATTTTAAAAACAACGAAAACGTGGCCGAGTTGGATTATTTGATGTTGACCCAAGGTTGGTCCAATTATAAATATAAAGATGGGAAGAAAACAAGATTGGTTGGTCCTGAAAAAGGTTTGGAGGTCAATGGAACTGTTGAAGATATGCAAGGCGCACGTAACCAGGAAGAAACAAAGAAAATCAATTATGAATTGAATATGCTCCTAATGGGAGACCCCGTAGAGGTTTACACCAAAGAGACAGACAGCATGGGGAATTTTAGCTTCCGGTTGGAAGACAGCTATGGTCTCGGTAGAAAGTTTGCCATACAGCCATCGAAGGCCAGCAACAAAAGGGGCAGCTTAAAAGTTAATATCAAAGAATATGAAATCCCTGAAATAGATTATAAGCCAGAAGAGGTTATTGTTCCTGTAGATAGCGTTATAGAAAAAAAAATGATTCAAAAGATTGAAGAGGATATTAGGCTAAATCCATTTCTCTTACCAAACACCATAGTACTTGATGAGGTCGAGGTCAGTGATTACAAGATTACCCCTGAACGAGCTGAAATGGTAGAATTTCACGGAATCCCGGATTTGGTCATCCCAAGCGAAGAATTAATAAATAAACAAAAAAAATGGACTAGAAATCTTTACCGGTGGTTACTCTTCAATTATCCATCGGATATACGTGTTGAACGGGTGGGTAACATAGATGGTTTTCAACTTGCCAATGTTAATGGCGCGGAATTCACCTATGTTGTTATCGATGGTATTCCCGTGCACCTAAATGATTACAGGCATATTGGGAATATTCCAGTTACTGCAATCAAGAGTGTCCAGATAATAAAAAACACGCACACAGCCAACCGCTATTTCAATGAAGTTTTTCCTTGTGCCCCTATTTGCCCTCCCCCTGCATTTCCTGCCATAATAGCCATTTATACTTATCCAGAAAAGGGCTTATATGGTACTTTTACAAAATCCAAAAAGACAAGTCTTTTAATTGATACATCTCCACAATTCTCCCCAACTCGTGAGTATTATGTTCCAGAGTACCATGAACCCTCAAAAATAGACTGGGATGTTCCGGACAGACGGACATTGTTGTATTGGAAGCCAGATATTGTCACCAACAGCCGAGGTAAGGCCAAAACCACCTTTTTCAATAGCGATCTTACCGGAAAAATGGTTATTATCTGTGAAGGAATTTCCTTAACTGGAAAAGTCGGATATTATGAACTCATTTATGAAGTCAACACCCCCTAAACGTCTGCGATTTTACTTAACGAGGAAAGGGTAGGATTAGCCTCGCCCTTTTCAATCTTACAGAGGGTGTTGATGCCTACTTGGGCCATATCCGCCAACTGTTCGTGGGTAATCCTCATTTGGTTCCTCCGCTCTTGGATGATTGGAAACACCGGACATTGTATACCACACTCGCCGGATAAAATTGAGCACCGTTGGATTAAAACAAAAATCTGATTTTCAAGCCACTAAAACCAAATACTAGATGGCTCAAATTTTTCGCTCTTGATCGTTTCGTCCATCCGGCTCATCCACTAAATTGAGGTATCGTGTAAATGTGCTAAACTCACGACTCCTAGCAGAACTTAAGACCCTAAACCAACAGCTGACATCGTAAACATCAATGTTTTTATTGTTTACGGTTTTCTGTAATCTCCCTGATGCTATTTTCTTAATTTTATAGGTCAGAAACCGACCAACCTCATGATACATAGACTAGTACTAACTATCCTATTTTTACTCCATTTTACCTGCATTGCCCAAATTGATGATATTCAATTGATTTCCTGGAACATTAAGGACTTTGGTAAGACTAAAAACAATGAGGAGCTACATCGAATTGCAGATATTGTAAAGGAATCTGATATTCTCGCCATCCAAGAAGTGGTCGCCGGATATGGAGGTGCCCAAGCCGTTGCCAGACTAACCGATAATCTGAACAGGATGGGTTCCAAATGGGACTATGTCATTAGCGACCCTACCAATAGCCCCAAATATGTGTCCGAACGCTATGCTATTATCTGGAAGACCCATCGCATTAAAATCAAGAATAGAGGTTGGTTGATTTCCGCTTTGGATGCCACTATAGATCGAGAACCTTTTCTTCTGAATTTATATATGGACGGAAAATCGTTCACTGTGATCAATTTCCATTCCCGCCCCTATAATAAAGACCCGGAAAGCGAGATAATGGCACTTTCGGAATATATCAGGGATTCCATTAAAAATCCGTTGGTCATAGCAGGAGACTTTAACGTTGATGAACGGATGCCCGTTTTCGGTACCTTGAAAAACTCAGGTTATCAAACCGCGGTCACCAACCAAAAGACCTCTTTGAAATGGAAATGTGAACATACGGAATACCTGAACCACCCTATTGATAATATCTTTATTCCAAGGAAATCCAGAAAGTGAAAGGCGGTATCATTGATTTTGTACGATTCTGTGAAGAACTGGACAACTTTAACAAACCAGTGGACACGTTTTACATTTAAAGTTCAATAAAACGGTTACCAATATATCCCCCCTTATAATTTGTCTTGAGTAAAATTTCTACCGAGCCAAGAGGTAACTGGTGAAGCATTTAATATAGCAAATTGATTGTTTCACTTGTCATTTTATGGTTGTATTTGTTTCATTTTCCAATTGCCATTTTCCAATTCAAAAAGTTTTCTGTTGTGAAATCTTGTTGCTTTGAATTCCATTAATTCCATTCGAACGGGGTCAATTGAATACCCACCCCAATCTTCGGGTCTATCTACCATTTCTTTTCTGGAAACCCTATGTTGTATTTCTTGTTCAAGTAATTTTGCTTCCTTGGTTTCTTTGCCCTGTTTACAAATCGAAGAAACCATTTTAGAATTTAAATCCCTTTCATGGAAATATTTATCCGCTAGTGTTTCAGGTATTTTCCTCGCTATTCCTTGTACCCTTATTTGTCTTTCTGTCTCGGTCCACCAAAAGGTCAAAGCCACATGGTTGTCCCTTGCTATCTCGATTCCCTTAAGAGAATTCAATGGACCAGTTATAATGAAGGCGTCATTGATTATTTCCTTTAGTGACACGAATCTGGCATTGGGAAATTCATCGGTCCCATGGGTCGATAAACAAACTGCCGTTGGAATCCGAACTTCAGTCAAACCAAGTTCTTCTTTAAACCATTGCTCAAAAATTTCTATTGGTGAATTTCTCATTGCTCTCTGTCTATTATAAAACTGCTTTCTTGTTTTTTAAATCCAACCTTTGGGTAGTATTCCATAGCTGTTGGAACCGAAAGAAGCAGTACCATGGATTGGTCGCCAACTTTTTCTTTTGTCAAGCTTATCAGTTTTCTTCCAATTCCCATTTTTTTATATTCCTCCCTAACTGCAAGATCTGACAGATAACAAGCCCAAACCCAATCAGTAATAGAACGGGAAACACCTACCAGCAATTCGTTGTCCCAAGCTGTTACAATTAGGTTGGAATTTTCAAACATTTGCTGCATTCGCTTCCTGTCATGTGTTGGTCTTGGCAAACCTGCGTTGTCATAAAGTTCAATTACTTGGTCTACTGTAGGTCTTTTTTTATCACTGTATTCTATGTTCATTTTTTCATTTTAGTTTGTTTAACCTTTCCTCATAAACATGGTAGTCCAGATAATCGAAGGTTGGGACAGTTCATAATTTTATTACCTTAAACAATATCTATAAATATGTGGTTATAAATGACTCTTATCAATGTATTGTGAAATCCTATGGAATAGCCAAAAGATGGTTACATAGAAACTTTATTTCATTGTTATTTTGGCAATTGCATTTTTTAGTGAATCGTCACTTTTTAGATATTTTTTTTCAATAAACTGGGTTCGTTTTTGGTCATTTACAATTGTTTGTAAAGTTTGAATCAAGAAGTTGTAATTAGTGAAAGTTGTCTCTGTAGTAAGGATTACATTCAACCATTCCCACATTTTTTCTTCCCCGATTTCTTTTTTGATGGCGGTAAAAACAATTGGGGCATAATAATAAACATATAATTCCCTGTTACCATACTGGGATTCACCTGTAATTTTACCCATTGGGATCGGGTCAAAATCCTCGAGTGCTTCTATTTTATCCGATATCTTTTGGTCATAAACCTCAGCTCCCATCATTTTTTTGGACAATTCCAATGACAAAAACTCTGCAAATCCCTCGGTCATCATATCCCCAAGTTCAGAGTTGAGAACTTTATATGTACCGAAGTAATAATGTCCAAGTTCGTGCGCTATAAAAGGCCTGTACCAATTTTGAATTTTAGGGTCAAAAAGACTGATCAATCCCATTTTCCCCCATCCAATAATGAAAATTGAAGGATAGGAGACGAACATCCAACCATCTTTCTTTGAAGTTGGCGTAGTTTCAACAAAGGTTACCGCCTGGTCAGATGGTATATTCAGTTTTTGGGTATAAAAGTCCTTATATGAATTGATCAGGTTACTGAAGTCATTTATTTGTTCGCTGGTAAAACTAGGGTTCAAAATATAGGTGTCCCCAACCGCCGAAAAGTCAAAATTTCCGCAAAAGAGTGTCAATTCGCGGGCAATATCACTTTTGAACTTATGATTTTGTGCATTTACTGGTTTGTTGCCGTTAATGTAAAGGGTTGTGCAATCTTGACAATCAATTTCCACGTCATACTTGAGGTTGTCATAGGTTTTGTCATTGGTTATATCATAAAGTACAGGATACCAAGATGATTGCAATCCATCGGCTCTAATGGAATTGTGGTTAAATGCGATGTTACCTCTCCAATCTTTCCTAGCGTAATTGTGGAGTGTATCTTTAACCACAGGATATTTACCTACATATTTAACTTGAACCTCATTTGGCAAAAACTTCCCTTTACCCATATCATCAGGGAAAAAGTATGCTTTTGTTTCCCCATAGGAGAGCGTGTCGTTGTGGGCCACTGAAAAACCCAGAAGGAAATCATTTGGTTCGGTAGTTTTAAAATGCAATATGTTCAAACCCGAATTTAATCTGATGTAATAGTCTTTGATCTGGGGAATGTCGCGTAAAGTCAAATCGGCTTCAATGGTTCCTTGTTTAATTGAGATTTTGACCTTTCCTATAAGTTTGGGGATTGTTTCTTGTGCACCTAGTTGCATCCCGAATAGATAGGTCAATAGTAAAAGTGTTCTTTTCATTCTAAATTGATTGTCGTTGCGGTTTATATTTGAATAATTAGGAGTTAATTTATTGACCATGGCCCTATCTGTTTACTTATGGTAAATCATCTACTAGGGAACTCTTCCGTCCATATCAAGATTAAATTCCATAAAGGTATTAGGGCTGTCATTGACCGATATTTTAAATTGATGGTTTATTGTCAATATTGGCTTTAACAGCGGTTCATTGCTCATTTTTTCAATTCCATATGGAAAGTTGGATAAGGTTTCCCTGAAGCATCCAATTCAGAGCGACCTATTACTTCAAATCCGCAATGCTTGTAAAATCCAACAGCTTGTTCATTCTGTTCGTTTACATCGACCTTGATGACATTTAGCTTTGTGATAGCGTAATCCAGTAATGCTTTGCCAATCTTTTTCCCTCTGTATTCAGGGTCAATAAAAAGCATTTCCAAGTTTTGGTCCGCAACACCAAGGAATCCGACTATTTTATTCTCACTATTTCGGATACACCTCAACTCAACTGCATCCAAGTAGGTATTCAAGATCAGTGGTTTAAAATATTCAATGTCTTCTTCCTTTAAAAAATGATGGGTTGCTCTAACAGATGCTTCCCAGACATTTACTACTTCTGAATATTCGATTTTATTTATTTTGTCTATCGTCAGTTCCATTTTTTCAATTGCTATTCTGTTTAGTTACTTAATTAGATTTCCTTTTTCGCCACCATGCTATTGCAATTACCAAAACAGTAATCAACAAGACGCCTATCCCCATCATATTCAACATTTTTCCTTGTAGCATGGTAAACAAAAGGGTATCCACTTTACCAGTTTTCAAGAAGACCCAATCACTTGCCAACCTAGTGGCCAAATCCGGGCTTCCAGTTTCCAAGATAATTATTCCATCTCCAGATACTGGGTCAATACGAAGTGCCGTGTTAATGGGAGGATTACTTTGTCCATCATGTCCAATTATATATTGATCGTTTCCAACGTCCACATAAAGAAATGTGCCCAAACCGTAAATTGGCTCTCCCATCATATCCCAATGGGATTCTTGCATCAAGCTCAATGAACTTTGACTGAGTGGACTACTCGAATTATCTTTTTTATCCTTTAAGAACAGCATAAAAAGTTTCTCCAAATCCGCTAAAGAGGTATACAGTGATGTTGCGGCCAAAGAAGTATAAAAAAAGTGAGGGGCCTTGGTTCCATCCGCATTATAAAACTCACAAAGATCATCGGTAAGTGAATCAGACCATTCATAGGTTGACCGATTCATCTGTAACGGAGCAAATACATTTTCTTTCATAAAGGCGTCAAATGACTGTCCACTTCTTTCCTCCACCAATAATTGCAAGAGTGTAAACCCTCCTCCAGAATATACCCAACTCGAATTTGGTTCAATACCAACTTTTGTTTCCCCACTTTTTCCTTCATCAGCATCTGCTGCTTTTGTCAAAGAGGCTTCCAGGGTCTGTACGGCATCTGGGGTTTTGAATCCCGAATAACCCAGTCCGTCCGTAAGTCCGGCAGTATGACTTAGCAAGCGCCTAACCGTTACTTGTTCATTATCAAATTCACTTGGAGGCAATTGCCATCTTGTCAAGTATTGACTTATAGGGGTGTCCAAATCAATTTTTCCCAACTCCTGTAATTTCATGACACCTGTGGCTGAAACAAATTTGGACATGGATGCCACTTGGAAAATGGTATTTCTATCCACCTGTTTTCCGGCCGAATAAAAAACTTCCTCTTTTACTTCCCCATTTTTGATAATGGCCATGGCAAAGTTACCCACATACTCTTTTTGGATTTCCTGTTCGACGGCTTCAACAAAAGATTGTGGATCCGTTTCATTGGTAAAAGGTGCGTGCCACCATCCATTTACGGTGCCAAAAAAACAGGTTAGAACCCATACCATGGAAATGGTCAAAATAAGGGCTACGTTTATTAATATTCTTTTCATTGCTCTGGTAAGTTTTTGTTTTGAAATGTATTGGCCAACAATTATCAATCAACCAGTTCCATGACCATTTTACGACCACCCAGGTTAATTTCTTGTTTTAATACTTTACGGGATTCTCTTTCTATATAATAAGTACTGATTGCGGTGTTCTGGGAAATATCATCGGTAATGGTGACTTTCCACACCTCCTTAATTGCTCCTTTGAGTTCCAATGTGGACTGTTCTGTATTTTTAATAGTTGCAGTAAGCACCCCTGTCCCTGATTTAGGATTGTAATCAAAAATGGCTATTGAACCATTGTATCCAGTTTTCAAGGGCAGCCATCGTATGAATTGGGGATAAAAATTGCTGTCAAAGAAAGGGGGGGGGCACCGATTCGGAAATTTCAGTTTTTTTACCCGATTGTTTGTCATTGTAGTATCCGGTCACCAAGTCCGAAAAGTTGAGTACCATATCCCTTTGCTGGTTGAAAGATGAATGATAAATCGGCTCAAGATTCTTTTTTCCAACAATTGTACTGTCTATCCAAGTTGTAGGAGTATTTGGCATTTCCACCGTTGATATGATGTAAATTCCCTTTTTCTTCTTTTGGACTTCGGTCCGTACTTTTCCAATTTCAATTTTTGAACTATCCATGAGCATGTACCAAGCCATTTCATAGGTTTCGTCATGGATAAGGCTTTTGTCCGCAGGATTATTTTCTGGGGTCAGGATTGATTTTTGCCCCATAACTTGGAACGATGTTGCCAATACCATTAGTAGCAAGTAGAAAGTTTTTTTCATATCGTTTTTCAATTTGATTGATTTGTTAGTACCATTTAGTACTATTTGTTTCACTTAATTTGCTGTTAATTTTAAAGCATGAACTATTACTCTATTTTTTTAGGAACATTGGAGTGGTTTCCTATGCTCCATTTCTCGCCATAGACAGAGGAATAGATGATCTCAATATCCATCTCGTTATCATTTAAAATCTGATACAGTTTATTTGCCCTATCCAGTGTGCTTTTCGTAGTTTTTTCGGTTGTAACAAGCCCCCAATCTTTAATCATGTTCTCATCTAAAAGCTGAATCAAATTGATTTTCTCATTTGCAGGTATCAATTGCCCAACCCAAAGGTTGGAATAGACGTAATTAATGGAATCTTGTTTGCCTATTGTTTTTTCAACATAATGTATGATATCGTCATATAACATATCGTTCGATGCAGACACCTTAACTGATTCAATAAATGCTGGCCCAACTCCGTAATTGGCTAGGCTAAAGGAATATTGTATTGTACCCGATTTTTCATTCATCAGGCTCAAATGTGGGTAAGCAGACATATACTGCTGTTTTCTGAGCAGATTGGTTTGGTAAACAAAAACAATCAATGTCAAAAGACTAACTATTAAGGCAGTTAGTCCTACAATTTTTTCAATATTCCAAAATCCTTTTCTCATCATTAATACGTCTGATTTTATCCTTCTCTTGTTTTTTTACAATTCAACACCTTGGTCGCATAAATATTCCAGACCATACGATGTACCCAACTTTCTCCTAAATTTTATTTAAAAATTGACCACTGAAACTATTCGGGAAATATTGCCAAGTTCCAAGGAAACCTATCCTATCTATGACCTCTAACTTTAAAGGAATTTTGCATCATCATATAACTTTTAAAATCAATTCAATATGAAAGCAAAGATGAATTCAATTCCAAAAAAGTGGTTAGCCCTTGCAATAGGACTATTTCTATTCAGCATTGGATCGCTTTTAGCGCAATCCCATAGCTATAACACAGATGAAAGCACAATTGCTCTTGAAGGCTATAGCCCTGTATCCTATATAGAAAATGGCCAGGCACAATTGGGAAAGAAGGCCTATAAGGCTCCCTATGATGGGTTGACCTACTTTTTCGTTAACCAAGACCAACAAAAAAAGTTTCAATCCAATCCCAAAAAGTATGTTCCCCAATATGGTGGCTGGTGTGCCTACGCCGTTTCCTTGGGCTATAAGTACCGCCCCAACCCTAAAAGTTTTCGGGTAGTGGATAACAAGCTGTATCTATTCACCGTAAATGTGGAGGCAGAATTTGTTACCGCATGGGAAAAGGAAGGGCATGACAAACATATTGCACAAGGAGACAAGAACTGGAAGACCTTGGAGAAATTCAAAAGCTTTAAAAAAGCTTCCTTTTAACTAAAATTGCTACAGAAGTCGCTGTACCAGAATCCAATCACTTCAAACGATGGATAGGTGTCAGCGGCTTTCTTCTTCCGCTTCAATATGATCATAAAAATATCATCAAATTTGGCTTCAAATCTCAATCAACCTGATGAGGGACTTCTAACAGTCTTGCGTAATTTTTATTTGCTAAACTTTTGTTAGGGTTGGTTTTTTATCCATCCAATTGCATTTTCAGACATTTTTTTATAGTCATGGCCTACTTCTTTTACAGTGTGCATTTCCCAATTAAATGTCCAATTATTTTTACTGGTTAATTTCTTGTTCACATTAAAAAAAGTTGTTCCACGCTCAAATCGATGTGTTCCTTGTTCCATTGCCAAATCCGTTGTTCTAAAAGTCCCTAAACTTGGGTCATTATCCAGTTCTCCCAAAAGAACAATCAATCTTTTTTTGTAAGATTTTTGCAAATCTGTATCTGTATTCTTGATACCATACGGAAATTCGAGGTTCTCGTTTGGTAGACTGTAAAATCCAGAATTTGCGGCGATAGCTGTTCCAATTCTCGATTCGGGCATCAACATTACCATTCTATGTACAAATTGTGCTCCAGCCGAATGACCAAAAATATCGTACTGCTCGTTTGTAATATTATTAACCGATTTAATGTGGTCAAATATATTTTCAACGACTGTATATGCCCATTCAGCTTTTGGGTTTTTAGTTCCAAAAAAGGTGAATAAATTCCCCTCTTGGTAGTCGTTCGTTGTATATTTTGAAAACTTATTCTCGAATTCAGGTGCTATTATCAGTAGGTTGTTCTTATTGGCCAATTCAACCCAAGCGTTTAGATAGTCATCTGCATTTCGTCCGCCACCGTGCATAACGAAAACTATCTTGTCTTTGTCTTTCCAACTTTCAGGTTTGTAAGTCCATACCTTGATTGATTTTCTCTCACTATCTTTATAAGCATGGATTACAAAAGAGTCTATTCCCACATTGATTTTATGGGTTGCTGTGACTTCAGGTCCTTTTGGAAGCACATAGAGGTATATGTAACCCCCAATTGAAAGCAGTAAAAGAATAGAAAATGTATATAAAATTACCTTTTTAAATATTCTAAAAAATTTGTTCATTTATTCGCTTTTTTGTTTGGTCAAATCTATATTCACCCAAATTGGAATACCATCGATGTATTTGATCAAACGCAATGGGTTGATTATTGAATTTTGTTCCAAACTAATTTAGGGTTGGGTCGGTCAACCAAATATTTTCTTACATTGATCTCTGGGAATTCAATTCCAAATTCCAGTCTTGGCAGTTTCCTTTGCATATGCTAAAAATGGTTTTGCTTTTCTGCCTAAAACTCTTTCAATATCATTAACTACCTGTTGATTTTTTGGATTGGTTAGAACATGGCTAAATAAGTACTCCATTAACCACACGACATCATTTGGAATCTTCATTTGCCTCATACCAGCAACATACTGATCCAAAGTTATTTCATGGAAGTTTAAGTTTCGATTACTTGTCTTTGAAATAATACTGACAATATCCTTAAATGTGATCAATTCTGGACCAGTGACCTCAATAATCTTACCATTATAATCGTCATCCAATAAAACAGTTGCAGCAACCTCGGCAATATCGTCAGCATCTACAAATGGAATTAAGACATCAGACATTGGTAATGCAACTTCACCGGTTAGAATTGGTTCCAAAAAGAAACTTTCACTCCAGTTTTGGTTAAACCAAGAAGCCCTAACTATGGTATAACCTATACCAGATTCCATCACAATTTTTTCACATGCTTCCGCTTCAATCTCACCTTTTCCAGAAAGCAAAACCAGTTTTTTAACGCCTAATTCTTTAGCTAAGTACGTTAAACTCTCTATGGTCTCTTTGGCTCCTGGCACAGCCAAATCAGGATAGTAGGTGACATACATCTTTTCAATTCCCTCCAAAGCATTTACCCAGGTATCTTTATTATCCCAGTCAAAGCTTGGCGATGCATTTCTTGAGCCAATTCTTGGATTAATTCCTTTTTTAGTCAATTGCTCCACTACCCGGCGACCGGTTTTACCTGTTCCTCCGATTACCAAAATGTTTGATTCCATAATTTTTGAATTTTAATTTTGAAGCAAATCTATGGTAGCTGTGAGCCAGTAACTTATTCAAAAAGAATTATGATTTATTCGAAAGGAATTTTAAACTTGACTGGGCCTAAAGCCAAACTTTTTTTCAAAAGCATTAGAGAAAGAACCTAAACTATCATAGCCCACTGCCCAAGCAGCTTCTTGTATCGTCTTTCTCTCGTACTTAATTAAATTGTATGCTTTCTTAAGCCGTTCATTTTGTAAGTATTTAAAAACGGGAACTCCAAACTGTGCTTTAAATTCTATTTTTAGTGTATTTGTATTGGTTCCAATCCTGTGGGCAAGCTCTGTTAAGGAAGGTGGGTTTTCTAAATCGGACACTAAAATTTCTTGTGCCAAGTTAATTTTTTCAAGTTGTTCGGCATTTGTTTTTATGGATTCTTGTTTTGCCAGTTGTCCAAAATAATGCGAGAGCAGTGCTGTAATATGACTTTTATATAACAACATTTTAATTTCTCCTTCATACGTATTGCTGAAAAATTGTTCCACTAATAGAAACATTTCCGGACTCATATTAAATAAAGGGCCTTCGACATAATGTTCTTTGGGGTGGACCAATTGCCATAAAAATTTTTCCAAGAACCGACCTTCTCCATTTGGTAAATTCTTTATGTTTCTTATTGCGGTTGCGATTACTAAACATTGCAGCGGTTTTAACTTTGATACATGATGTTCAAACGCCACAATATTATCGGCATAAAATGATAATACCATTCCTTTTGTTTGATGGAATTCTTTGGTTTTTCCATCAAATTTCACTTTTAGACCAACATCACCCGCACCATAGAAGGCAATAGCTATTACGGGCTCATCAAAAAAACATGAATCTATTACATTGTCAATGGTAGAAGCTTCCTCCAATAAGATTGTATAATCATTAATATCTATTATTTCACGATTCATTTTTATGAATTATCTCAATCTAGTTTAATTGTTGCCAACATAGAGATGATTTATTTATCATATATGTGTGGGACTAAGTTAAGATAAAATTGATGTGCTCTTTTGAATGAAATTTATGGCCTCAATTCTGCTCCAATTTCAATGAAATTAAAATCAATTTTGGAGCAGAATAGTACCCTAATTATAAATTAAACACCTCCCAATGTGTTCCGCAGGAACTGCATGTCCTTGCTGATCTTTTGTTCCAATACCCTTGCATAGCCCTGGGTCGTTGTAATCTTGGTATGTCCCAACATTTTTGAGACTGTTTCAATGGGTACACCATTTGATAATGTTACCGTAGTTGCAAAGGTGTGCCTAGCCGAATGGAAGGTTAAATGCTTATTGATGCCCAACTCGGTAACGATTTCTTTCAGATAGGCGTTCACCTTTTGGTTGGAGTACACCGGTAACAATTGTCCCTCTTCGGTTTTGGGAAAGTCCCTGTAGCGTTCCAAGATCTCACCTGCCGGCCCCAAAAGTGGGATCCGTACGGGTTGGGCATTCTTTTCCCTTTGGGTAAAGATCCATTTACCGCCATCAATGCCCCTAAGAATGTTTCCTTCCTTAAGTTTTCGGACATCACTATAGGATAGTCCGGTATAACAGGCAAACACAAAAATGTCCCGAACGATGCACTGGCCCTGTTTTACCAAACGCCCATTGGCCAGCACATCCAATTCGAATTCATCCAAGTAGGAAGAACGGTGTTTATGGAACTTGAGCCTATATCTTGCAAAGGGATGGCGGTCCAACCATTCCAAGTCCATGGCAAGCCCCATTAATTTCTTCAACCTTTCCAAGTGTTTCATTACCCCATTATTGTTCAATTTGTTGTTTCCCTGAAGTGGTGGGGAGTTCCATAGATACTGCTCAAAATCGAGAATAAAACCATATTTGAGCTGCTTCAAGTAGATATCACCGGATTTATAGTGATCTTTGAGGAAACGCTTCAAATACTTTTCAGTGGTAAAGTAGTTTTTAAGGGTTCCTGCCTTTAAGGTGCCCTTCATATGGGAGTTATGGTAACGGACAAGTTCCATTAGTGACCTATATTCGGGGTCTTGCCCGACGAACCTGTTTTTGACCATGGCCGGGCTGACCAGCTCATACTCCCTGCAAAGCCCCTCGTATATTAGGCTCAGCTCATGTTGTGTCCTATCCAAAAAGGCGTTCAGTTCCTTCTCGGAATGGTTGTCCAGGGCCGTTCTTTTGTGGATTTGGTCCCAATAGGTAACCAAGGTCTGTTTTTTAAGGCTGACCTCTGCCCTTTTTCCGTTGATCAAGATACGTGCATAGATGGGTGCATGTTCCCCTTTTTGTTTGGCCACATTGAGCCAGAACAAAACTTTAAAATTGTTTGAAGTGCGCATGGTTCCTCACTTTTTGTTGAACGATCGTTTTTTGCGAAAGTCGGATCAAAGCGAAAGTCAGATCCATGCCGGTTACCAAGGTAGAAAATTTTATGGTTCCTCAAAAAAGGTAACCAAAAAGGTAACTTTTTAACAGTTTTTAACAGAATCAAATGAAATCAAGGAAAATGTAAATCCTTGATTTTCATTTGATTTAGCTTTTTTTGGTGGCCTTTATAGGCCACTTTGTCGGGATGACTGGAAGAAAGCGCAACTCGCAACACTCTAACAGTCAATATTTTACACTTGTCTTAAAAACTGGTTAACCGAACTCTAAACTGTCTATAAAACAGTACATTCAGAGGCAAAACTTATGATGCTTTGCATTACCAAAATAAGTATTAAATCTAAAATAAACTTAAAATAGAACCTTAAACTTCCAACTTCAAGTTCGTCTACTTCTTTATCAAGCCTTTCAATAGACTTTTTGCTTAATTATGTTTTCCTTAATTTAACAACATAAAATGGCATTCATTGAAAAATGACCCCAATGAGTCAGCTACTTTCTTTTTTATATTTGTTTGCCGCATTCTCCAACTTGACGGCAATCCGGTTCCTTAAATTTTCGGGCTTTAAAACCTCAACGGATTCTCCAAAACCCAACAACATACGTTCCAATTCAAAATTGGGTTTGACCAAAAAAGTAACCTCAATACTACCATCTTCGTGTTCCTTGACCAATCTTTGCGAATGATGTATGGGTTTAGTGACAACATATGGTGCATTATGGCTGTCTATCCATAACTTTACAACCGAAGGACGTCCTCTGCTTACCGTAACCCCCACAACATCCTTATAGAAGTCATCCGCATCAAAGTCATGCTCTATATAGGTTAATGCGAAGTCGTAATCCAAGGCAATAATCCGGTCAAGAGCAAGGTTTACCACTCCCCTATTCTTATTTCCAATCCCGATCAAAAACCAACGATTGTTGAACTCTTTCAACAAAAAGGGGTGAAAAGTAATGACATTGGACTCGGTGGCTTTAAACGATTTGTACTCCACTTTAAGCACAATCTTTTTTTGAATGGCTTGATATAGTTCATCTAACCAATGTAGGCCTTTCAGGTTTTCATTCTTGTCCAAATGGATGATGGAAGACCTATGGGTTTTCTCTGTATACACCTTATCCTCCAATCGCTGTATAATTCCACCAAGTTCCGAAAAGAGCGAGAAATCTTTGAACTGTTTCAGCATTTCAACAGTTTCCGTGAGTACGTTCATATCGTTTTCATTCAAGGGAATATCCGTAATGGAATAATCCTCGTCCTCATAACGGTAAAATTTCTTGTCATAGACCACTATGGGTGCATTGTAGCCCAACTTATCGCTACGCATCATTTGAATATCCAACTGAACGGTACGTTTACTGACATTGACAGACCTTCCCTCATACTCGTAGAGTGCATCGGAACATGCCTCTATCAAATCTTCCAAGGTCCATTGACGATAGCTGTTCTGCAAACATTTATCAATGGTTTTATATCTTATGAGTGCATTCTTGTTAAGGGCCATTCCTGTTATTTTTATAGAAAACTAACGAATTATTTTATCTACGCAAAATGTTTGCGCAGTAGTTGTGAAATCTTTGTATGGAATCATAAGAGTCTATCTGGCTCATCAGTAGTGCTCCGTCGAACGGGGAGTCGACGGAGCTTTAAAAAGAAAAACAATGGAACCAAAAATGAATATTACCGGAAAGGAATTGATAGAAATGGGCTTTACATCAGGAAAGTGGTTTAAAGAGGCCATAGCACATATCAATGAAAACCAATTGCAAGGCAAGGCTTTGACCAACTATTTGGAACAGTTCAAATCACCTGTGCCAGTAGGATTACATACAGAGGTGGTTCCTTTTTCAGTGAACATAAAAGCCGAAAATGAACTGGAGGAGACCAATGTCAATTCCGTAGTTGAGACCATGGATGTCCTTATGCGCACTCCTACCTTGGTAGATGGTGCCCTAATGCCCGATGCCTGCCCTACTGGTCCTACCGGCACCATTCCTGTTGGCGGGGTGGCCGTTGCCAAAAATGCCATCCATCCCGGAATGCACAGCGCGGATATCTGTTGTTCGGTATTGCTGACCGATTTCGGAAATGCCGACCCCAAAGATGTATTGGATGCAGCACATGGTGTTACCCATTTTGGACCTGGGGGCCGTTCGAGGGAAAATCAGTTCAGGTTTCCAATGGATCTATTGAAGGAAATGGAAGACAATTATTTTTTGAATGACCAAAAGTCGATTTCGGCGGCTAGATCTCATTTGGGAACCCAAGGGGACGGAAACCACTTCCTATTTGTGGGCATCTCCAAAAAAACGGGCAATACCATGATGGTGACCCATCACGGAAGTCGTGGTTTTGGAGCCAACCTGTACTCAAAAGGCATGAAAGTTGCCGAACGGTTCAGGAAAGAACTATCTCCTGAAACACTCAAACAGAACGCTTGGATTCCTATAGATACCGAAGAGGGCGAGCAATATTGGAATGCCCTTCAAATTGTTCGAAAATGGACCAAAAAGAACCATGAGTGTATCCATGATGCCACTTTAAACACATTGGGACTCAACCCAGAGAATCGATTTTGGAACGAGCACAATTTTGTATTCCGCGATGACGAACTGTTTTACCATGCGAAAGGGGCCACTCCATTGGATGCCAAATTCATGCCTGACATTACGGGTCCTAGACTGATCCCATTGAACATGTCAGAACCTGTTTTGATCGTTGAGGGTGAAACCACCAAGAACAATTTGGGTTTTGCTCCCCATGGAGCTGGCAGGAATGTGAGTAGAACACAACACAGAAAAAGTAAGAGTGGTACCTTTCAAGAAATCTTTGAGGAGGAAACCAAAGGTTTGGATGTTCGTTTTTTCTCGAATGAGATCGATATCACTGAATTGCCCAGTGCTTATAAAAATGCCGAGACCGTCAGAAACCAAATGGAGGAGTTTGGCTTGGGAACTGTAATTGATGAGGTAATGCCCTATGGTTGTATAATGGCCGGGGATTGGAAAAAGAACAAGCCTTGGAAAAAAGCAAAATAAGGTTAATAAAAATGCTATGAACAAAAAGGAAATAGTAGAAAGCCTAGAAAAATATGGCTTAGGGGAACACCACCATTATTCATTTAATATGGACGAAAATGACAATATTGTTGGGTTCTTTCTTTTTGATTCTGAATATCCTGAGCTTCCAGACTTTCAAAACGATATCAGTTTTTTATATCAGTTGCCAAACCTTGAACATATAGAAATTTGCATCCCACAATCATTAGATATTGAGCCCATATCCGCCCTATCCCATTTAAAATCAATACTTATTGAAGCAAACGAAATCTTTAACTTGGAAAAGCTCATAGGGCTTGAAGAATTAACGACCTTATCAATTGACGGAAGTTCAACAGTTCAAGAACTTTCCTTTTTAAGAAAAAGTAAAAAACTGGGGAAACTTTGTTTATGGACAGGGAACATAAACGATATAACCGCAATTTCAGAACTAACTCTCCTTCATCACTTAAATCTCAATGCTAACAAAATTGAAGATATTTCGGCTATTCGGCATTGTCGACATATTAAAAACCTTTCACTGGTAGCAAATCCAATCAAAAACTTGGGATATGTGGCCGAACTAACCTCATTGGAAACTTTAAGTTTAAGTAATTTAACAAAGCCTGATATTTCATTTCTAGAGAACCTGACGAGTCTATCCTCACTAAATTTTACCGACTCACAAATAGACTCTATAGATTCTTTGAAAAATTTGAAACAGCTTACTGGTTTAAATCTATCCTATAACAATATCATAGATATTGAACCAATATCACACATTACTGGGATACATTTTCTAAATCTTTCCAATAACCGAATAGAAAAAATTGAACACCTTAGATACTTGGTCAAACTAGAGCATTTGAACTTGTCCCATAACAACATCTTTGAAATCATGTGTTTGGAAAACATGACATTTTTAAAAGAACTCTATATGGAAGAAAATCAGGTCGTAAGTATATCACCTTTTAACGAACTTAACAGTCTTATAAGGGTTAATTTTTCTCACAATAAAATAACAGACATAAACAACCTCCCAGTAAATGCGATGTTTGTCAATTTGGACAACAATCCAATAAAAACCATTACACTTGATCGTAAAAACAGTATAAAAAGCCTAAGTCTTAAGAACAATGAAATAATAGACTTTTCCTCCCTTCAAGAAATTGACACCGTAAGCTCTTTAGACCTTAGAAGAGAAGAACATGTCGATTCCGATTTTAGCTTCCTTTTTGAGAAAAATGGATATGGCGACAACAAAACAAGAAAAAATCTAAACACATTCTTAGTTCTATTAGGGGATATTTTTTACGAAAGGAAGGAATATGAAAAGGCATTTAGATTTTATAGGAATGGTAATGCACCAAATAATCTGTTCAGATTTAAAGAACTGTTGATGAAAATAGATGCATTGGGTGAAATCAAAGATGAAAAAAATACCTTTAAGGCAATTAGGTCTTGTATTTATGACTACTGGTATTTAAAAAAGAGAAGTTTTTTTATGCATGAAAAAGCATACAACTCAATTCAAAAAGCAATTGCCGAGCTAATCAAAAATGATATATATAAAGATGCGCTATTTGACGAATTGGATTTTGATCCTTCATTAATAGATTGGGAGAAAAGAAAGAAAATAAATCAAAACCAAAAAAACACTAGTAATATAGTCATCCTCTTTCTTTCAATAATTTTAATACTAGCATTTACAATTTTGCTATATCATATTGTAACAATGTTTTGAAGGTGTTACCAAACTTTATAGTTTTTTACCCATATTTGCACCACATATGAAAAACACTAGAGTACATATCAAACCGGGAGCACTGTTCAGTCAGTGTGACTATCGCTGGATATTGGAATTATCCTTGCGTAAGGGACGTGATGTGTCTAGTTGTGAGTTTATTTTATAGTGATGTAAAGCAAATCATGATACAATACACAAGCGTCCAACAACATTGGGCGCTTTTTTTATGGAAAATTTTTAAGAAATGAGTGAAAATTAAAACGACATAAAAAGAAATAGTTGAAACAGGAATCAATTGAGAGACAGGCGATTGTAAAATGTTCAAAAATCTGCTGAAAAGCGGGCAGGGATACTATTATCTAAATTAGTTATAACTATTTGATTATCAATTAATTAAAATCATATTTTTCTTGTGTAATTAAAATATTGGTTTCATATTTGCACCGTCGAATCAAGAACGACACAAGTGAATCATAACAGTAAAAACGAAGCTATGCTTTTATATCAAAGTTGTTTTGAAAGCCGATTGCTCACTGAGCAATCATTGAGAAAGCTTCGGTTCTTTCAATAAGGGGCACAGTCCCCAATAAAGAATCCGAAGCATTCAAAAAATAGACTGTTTCGGATTTTTTTATGCCCAATTACCGCATAAACATTTCCGAGGCCAATGCAAACCGCATAAGGGGATTGGCATGTCCATACCCAAAATGCAATAGGAGATTTATATCATGGAAAGAACAAATTTTAACATGTACCTGTTCAAGGCACTGGATGCATATCCGTATGACCTTGAGGAAGCAATCGAAGCATTGAACTATGCCCTATCCTATGATGACAAAAATGCAAAAGCTCTTTGTCTGATGGGAAAGGTTTACGCTGAGCAGTTGGGTGAATATGAAGCAGCCAAGGAATGCTTCGCCCAGGCCATGGCCAGCAATATGCAGGTGCCTTATATATACCCTGATTATGTCAGGACCTTAATCATGAACGAGGATTATGAAGAAGCCCAGAAACTATTGGATTTCGCCATAGCCCTGAAGGCAGCCGACAAAGCAGCTTTATATTTCTATCAAGGTTTGCTCAACGAGGTACAAAGCGAGTACAAGGAAGCAATCAATGCATACAAGCTAGCAAAAAAGCACGGACTGAACAATGAATTCATAAGACGGATTGAAGAAGAGATAGGTCGTGTAAAAGGAAAGCTTGGGAAGAAGAAGAAGAAAAACAAGAACAAGAAAAAACGAAAGGAGGATACATCTAAAAACCGCTCCAAATAAGGAGCGGTTGTATGGGAGTCCGCCGAAGTTGGAGAGTCGGGGCGGACTGTAAATCCGTTGTCTTTGACTGAGTAGGTTCGATTCCTACCACTCCCACCATAGGTCTGAAGCGCATGGGTTATCCATGCCCCTAAAACTTGGGGTTGGAAATCAAGTGCTGACAGATGTATCAAAGTACCGTAACTCAATGGCTAGAGTGCCCAACTGTCTCTTGGGAAGCAATGGGTTCGATTCCCATCGGTACTGCAAGGAGGGTAGGCAAATACTGGTTCGTTGCGCTCGCCTGCTAAACGAGTCTATCGACACGGTAGTGAAGGTTCAATTCCTTTGCCCTCCGCAAAATGACAAGGTGGCTGAATGGTCAAGGCTATGGATTGCAAATCCATCATTTATGAGTTCGAATCTCATCCTTGTCTCACTAAAAACAATTGCTCCATTAGCATAGTGGCCAGTGCATCCGGCTTTCTACCGGAAGACAAGTGTTCGATCCCCTTATGGAGTGCAAAATGAGGTATAACTCAGTTGGTAGAGTACCGTGCTTTTAACACGGGAGTCTTGGGTTCAAACCCCAATGCCTCAACAATATGCAGGGATGGCGAAAATGGTAAACGCGCCTGATTTAGGATCAGGAGATTGAGAGTTCGAATCTCTCTCCCTGTACAAGGCTCCACTAGCCCAAACGGTAGAGGCAAAGGACTTAAAATCCTTAAAGTCCAAGTTCGAATCTTGGGTGGAGTACGAGACCTGTGATGTAACAGCTAGCATGCAAGAATTTGACTCTTGCTGAAAAGGTTCGATTCCTTTCAGGTCTTCAAGGAACAGTAGCAAAGCTGGTCAATGCAACGGATTGAAGATCCGTGGATACAGGTTCGAGTCCTGTCTGTTCCACCATAGAAGTATAGTTCAAATGGATAGAACGCTAGGCTACGAACCTAGAGACGCGAGATCAAGTCTTGCTATTCCTACAATCGAATAAATGAATTCACAACTACGCATAATGATTGCGTAGAATGATTTGAAGTTTGTCGAATAATTGGTCATGCCAATAAAGGTTCATTGAAAATAAAATTCCCGCTCAAGTGGGATTACGATATCAAGCGGGTCTTGTTGGGTGTTTCTGTAGGGCACCATTGTATGGAACGTTGCCGAGAGGTATCATGCTTTCATGTGCAACTTGACTTGGAGGTTTGGATTGTTAGCCAAAAAACAATCGCCAACATCTGTAGGACGTGGGTTCGATTCCCACTCCCAATTATTTGGGATAGTTCAGGGGTCAGAACAACAGACGTGGATGTCGCGGGTTCGACTCCCGCTCTCCCTCCCAGGAGATAGCTCAGTTGGTAGAGCACTACGCTTTTAACGTAGGATTATGGCCTGAAAAACCATACCAAAGCCGACCATCTTGTAAAACTGGTCCCCAGCCTGTCACGCTGTAAAATTGGCAAAAAACAGTGCATGCAGATCTGTTTGATGTCCTTTTGGACATGCGACAATCTGAAAAGTACCTTGAAACCGGAATGCATTGTCAAGTAAAGGGTTCACTTTTTTGTGGTCAGCCCATTTGGATACACGGGTTGCCATGCAACTTGAATCCCAATTTGGCCCACTGCTCAAAACTGGTCTTGGAACTGGGCAACGGTCGGGTTTCCGTAGTGGACGGATGATTTGTATCCACTGTTTTTTAAATATGAAATGAATCAACTAAAAATACCCTTGGGATAAATGCAGGTACCCGTAGCGGATATCCCAAGCTAGCAAAGCCACAACAGGCCTTGTGTCCAATGATTGTTTAATTAAAATTGTAAAAAAATGAAACGAGTAAGAATCAATGCGGGAAAAGTAGGTTTAGTTTTTAAAAAGGGAGATTACAAACGAGTGATCGACCATGGAACCTATTGGTTAGGGTTTAAAGAACAATTGGTCCAATATGACCTTACAAGACCTTTTGCAGCCCCAATAGCAGCGGAGATCTTGCTTGAGGATGAACGATTGGAGAAAATGCTCCATGTGGTCGAAGTCAAGGATAACGAATTGGCCGTGGTCGTCGAGAAAGGAATTTTCAAGCAGGTGCTTACCGCAGGTAGGTATTTCTTCTGGAAAAATCTGTTGGACTACAAGTTCATCACCGTTGACCGTAGCAAGATTGAAATCACTGAGGAAATCGATACCTCTTGGTTAAGTCGGCCTGAATTAAGCCAGTACATCCGTTTGTTCGAAGTGGCAGCGTATGAAAAGGCCATTATGCTGGTTGACGATGTATATGCCAAAACCCTTGCGGGTGGCACTTATCGCTTCTGGAAGAACGACACCACCATTAAAATTGCAAAGGCGGATATGCGCCAATTGCAATTGGAGATTGCCGGACAGGAATTGTTGACCAAGGACAAAGCCGCCGTCCGTATCAACTTTTATACACAGTATAAGGTAACCGATATTGAAAGGGCGCTTTTGGAAAACAAGGACTATGAAAAGCAGCTTTATATTGCCATGCAACTCGTACTACGTGCCTATGTAGGTGGATATAGCTTGGATGAGCTTTTGGAACGCAAGGAGAGCATTGCGGAAGCGGTGTTTGACGACATCAAAACCGAGGCCACCAAATTAGGGGTAACCGTTTTGAACTGTGGTATCCGTGACGTGATCCTTACAGGTGAAATGAAAGATATCATGAACCAGGTTTTGGTGGCACAGAAGAAAGCCCAAGCGAACATCATTACCCGACGTGAAGAGACCGCTTCTACCCGAAGCTTGCTGAACACAGCAAAGCTGATGGAAGAAAACGAAATGCTCTTCAAGTTGAAGGAGATGGAATACGTTGAAAAAATCGCCGAGAAAATCGGTGAGATCACCGTCTCTGGAAACGGGGGTATGGTAAAACAATTGAAAGAGATCTTCTCTGTCAATAAATAGATTGAAATGCGCCAGCGGGAGTTGGCGCATTTTATATAATAAGGGATGACTGAATCATCAACGAAACCCTATATCATTGAAAATCATTGTTTTAACTCTGTAATCTTGAAGGTATTCCCGTTTAGAACACGGAAAGCAAAAAACAACTTTTATACACAATTTTCATGTGCTTAACTATCAATAAAAATAGTAATAATATTCAAGCTTTTGGTGCTCAACTTTAAAAGCTCAATAATTATATTGGTTTTGTAGAAAACCTGTCCTAAAGATCGGGGTATATACAAACAGTACCAGTATTCCAGAAGGCAGTTATCTTTTTACTAGATCGGTAGACTCAAATTATTACAAGTTTGAGCCTAAATTAAATAAGTGTGTCTTGACAGAGTGACAATTTTTCTCAAAAAAGCCGTTATATAAAAGTGTAAGAATGAAAATTAATCCATGCTTCAAAAAGTAAATGTCTTTTTCCTTTTCCTTTCGATATTTGGGACACTGCAAAGCCAGAAAAAAAAATCACCCTCTTCTGAACAAATATCACAAGCTGTAAATCTAAGTGAGATTTATGAAGATGACATAGCCATTTTAAACAGTAGTCAAACTTTTGAATTTGAATTGAATCGAAAACAAGACTTGATCAGTGTACTTCAAAAAACTGAAGAAGAAATAATCAATATATCGGAAAGAAGTCATATTAAGAAATATGTATTTTATGATAAGACTTCAAATGTTTCAGAGTTCGAAATATTGGACCAAGAAGGAAAATCCTTGGGTCTGGACGTATCAGATGATTATTATCAAAGTGACGAAATATTCTATTCAGATGCACGGGTAAAACATATGGATGTGATTTTTCCCTCAAAAGGCTCTGTGCTCAATTTTAAAATGGAAAAGGAATATGGAGACATAAAGTATTTTACAAGAATCATTTTTCAGGACGAATACCCAATTCAGAACAAAGAAGTGAAGCTGATTGTTCCCAATTGGTTGAAAATTGAGTTCAAGGAATTCAATTTTGGGAATTACTCCATTTCACTAAAAAAAGAATTAGACGAGAAAGCGGGCACTACGATTTATAATTACTCAATACGGAACCTTGAAGCCATAAAAAAGGAGTATAGATCCCCTGGGATTTCCCATACTGCCCCCCATGTATTAGTCATGGCAAAAGCCTATAATGACAAAGGGGAAGAAAAAACACTTTTTAGAGAGACCCGGGATTTATATAAATGGTACAAATCCTTAATAGACGAAATGGATGAGAGTGATGACGATGCTTTAAAAAACGTTGTTGCCCGATTAACGGAAGGTATGGCATCAGATGATGAGAAAATCAAAAAAATTTATTATTGGGTCCAGGATAACATACGATATATTGCTTTTGAGGATGGGATAGCGGGCTTTAAACCAGATGAGTCCCAAAATGTTCTCAAAAAGAAATATGGTGACTGTAAAGGAATGGCAAATCTATTGAAACAAATGTTGGTTATCGCCGGTTATGATGCCCGTTTGACTTGGATTGGCACAAATAATATTGCATATGATTACTCTCTACCAAATCTTGCAGTGGACAACCATATGATTTGCGCCTTAAAAAGAGAAGGGGAATGGTTCTTTTTGGACCCTACCGAAAAATTCATATCCATCAAGGACAACGCTGAACGAATCCAAGGCAGACCCGTTCTTATAGAAAACGGAAAAGAGTACATCCAAGAGGAAGTGCCCATACAAAATCCCGAAACCAATAAACAAGAAAAGTTCACACGTTTAATACTGGAAGACAATATCCTTAAAGGGAAGGTAATCGAAAACTATACGGGCCAAAGCAAGTCCAATTTCTTATATGGCTATCACCAAATTAAGAACTCTGACAAAGATATAGCGCTAAAGTATTATATCAACTCAGGCGATAAGGATGTTTTGGTGGGGAACATCAAAACATCGGATTTGACCGATCGCGATGCCGATCTTAGCTTGGATTATGAAGTAGAGTTCAATAACATGGTATCCTCTTTTGGAAATGAAATTTATATCGATTTAGATAACGAAAAAGAATTTTCGAACCTAAAATTAAACGAAAGAAAATACGCGTATAGGCTACCCTATAAAATGGACGTAATGAGTGTTGTGGAATTTGAAGTACCACAGGGCTATAAAATCAGCACGCTGCCCAAACCGGTTGACGTGAGCACCCAGAACTTTAGGGTACATGCAGGATATTCACTAAAAGGAAACCTTTTGGAGTACAAAAAGCATTTTGTTTTTCAAAACTCGCTAATTGATAAAAATGACTTCGAAGCTTGGAGTCGACTTTCAAAAAGTCTAAACGACCTATACAACCATCAAATAATCTTAACAGCCAAATAACAATCCCGAATGACCTACAAGCTAATAATCCCGTTGTTTATATTCTTTTCATTTTCAACTGTGTCATACCCGCAGAGTAAAAAAGAGTTGGAGGTACAAGACTTTTTTTGGGGAGAAAATGATACTCAAAAGAATAACACCCAAGTGCCTGAAAAATGGAAAAACGAATCTGCCGTAATTCTGTATGAGGAATATTACAAAGAATTTAGAAGATTCCAAAAGACAATAAAAATCACCAACGGATATAGGCGTAGAATCAAATTGAACGATCAAAACGCTGTGACCGAATTTTCAGATTTCACATTCACAAAAAAGTTTTTGCCAAAGTATGGTTATCATACGTGGAAAAATAAAGGAGAAAACACTATAGGGGCCAAAATAATCAAACCCAGTGGGGAGGAAATCATCGTGGATGTTGATAGCGAAGCTATTAAAGTGGACGATGAATATAAACTGGCAATACCAAATTTGCAGATAGGGGATATTATTGACGTATTTCTTCATTCCTTTAGTAAAACCGGATTCGTTGGCGTTAGAAGTTTTGATCCAGAAACCAGGATTTTAAATCAAGAGTATCCCATCAAAAAGTTCGTGCTTAAAATAGATACCGGAAATGGGTATTTTATCAATTTTGACACTTATAACGGAGCTCCTGAACTAAGAGAGGAGGAGAATGAAAAATCAAATCGAAAATTATATGAATTAGTAGCCGAAGACCTTGAAAAAACAGATTTTCCAAGATGGTATTATCCATACAGGGATTTGCCATATTTTAAAATGAAGGTCAATTATGCAAAGTCCAGTGCGCTTGGCATATACAAATCGAGCATTACGGATTTTAGGTCCGATGATGCCAAAACAGTTCAAAAAAGCGTCACCGCTGGGGAATTATTGGAGTTTGCCAAAAAGGAAGGCTATCAATTCATCAACCCGTACAATGATGAAAAATGGTTTGTCAAGGAATTTCAAGCCCATATTGATGAAAAAGAGTTTTCGGGAAAAGAAATTGCCCGCAATCTTTACAATTATATCAGACATTTTGATTATACCCAGTTCTTCCAAATGAAAATCCTAAAGGATAGTAAAATTGAGTATGATTCCAACATTAGTGACAATGAGAAGGTCTTTGGACAACATAAACCGCCCTATTCAAAAAACTTCCAGGATTATGCGCGAGTGTTAAGGGCAAATGAAATAAAATATGAGTGCATCGTTCTACTGCCCCGCGATGAAGGGGATATTGACGATTTGCTTTACAATGACGAAAAAAAAGTCTTATTGAAACTGAAGTTGCCAAATGAAGATGTAGTGGTGACCGATACTGAAGTATATTCTTCCTTTGGTTCCTATTCCCCTCTTTTCGAAAATACTGAAGGCTATCTACTCACCTATGATGATGATAACACAAAAATTTTGGATTTAAAAAGAGTCGAATTCCCTAAAAGCTCGTACAACGACAATATTGAAAAAGAGCATACTTTGATTAAAATTTCTGATAATATGTCCCTCGACATCAAAAAGAAATCGGAATGTTTTGGACATCTAAAGTCCGACCATCAAGATGATCTATTGTCCCCTTTTGATGTTCTGAAGGAAGATTATGATCACTACTCACGACCAACCTACATCGAACAATACAAATTCAAGAAAAAAAACCGTGAAAGGGTAATGAACGAATATAGTTCTCTTGAAAAGAAATCAAAGCAAAATTGGAACGAACATCTCAAGGAAAAATTACAGAATGAATATGATACCGAGATACAGGATTATGAATATTCCATTGAAAATTCCGGAAGGTACCAAAAAAATGACCCCTTTGTTATTGAAGAAAATTTTAATGTCATCGACGATTTTATAAAGAAAGCTGGTGAAAGTTATTTGTTTGAAATCGGGAGGTTCATCGGCGGACAAGTTGCAATAAATGAGGATGAAAAACAAAGGAAAGAGGATATTTACATGGATTATCCAAAAACCTATGAAAACACCATCGAGGTGGAAATTCCAGAAGGTTACACTGTCCAAGGCTTGGAAAACCTTTCCAAGAATGTGGAAAATGCCACTGGTGGCTTTGTGAGCAGTGCAAAAATGGATGGCAGCAAACTAATTGTTAATACCAAAAAGTACTATAGGAATTATTTTGAGGAAAATAAAAATTGGTCTCTCATGATATCTTTTTTGGACGCTGCTTATCAATTCTCACAAGAAAAGATATTATTGAAAAAAATATAATGTGGAAAAAAAACTGAAGACCATTTCAAAGATGATATTGAACGTTTAAGTAATAAAAACATTGCAATGTTTGAATGGCTGGAATAATAAAGCCAGTAGTTAACAAAGATGGTTATAAGTCTTATGAAACAAACAATAATCTTCCTTTTGTGGCTCTCCTCAGTGAATTTATTTGGGCAGGATATCCAATGGTCGGAATGGCAAACAATCTACAAGGACACGACAGAAATCAAACTCATATTGGACAGATTCAAAACCGCAGATTCTTTAAACGCTATTTCTGAATTGACCAATCAGGAGTTAGTCACTTTTAATGAAGAAAATCCAGCTGAGGTAAACGGGTTAAAAGATTTAGAACCTTTTGAATACCTAACTTCCAAAGAAGAAGATGGAGTATATGTTTACTGCCTTATTGACATCAAAACTAATACAGAATATAGAGCGAGTTACATATATCTTGACGGAACAAAACTTAAAAAAACTGAAATTGATTCTCTCCGACCAATTATCATACAAAAATTTGAAAATGGAATTAGCTTTGAAGATCTGAATGAAGAATACAATATGGATCCAAATCCAAATAAAGGTGATTTGGGTTGGTTTAAAGAAGGAGCAATGATGTTAGAATTTGAAAAAGCGGTTCGGGAGCACAAACTTGATGAAATTTTCACAGTGGACATCCCTGAACGAAATTGGTATTATGTTGCACTCAAAACTTTCGATAATAGACAAAATAAAGAGCGAACTTATTTAAAAATAAAGAGCAGTAATTAAGAATGGTAACGACTTTTCATGGTTGCTGCCACATCGAAATAAAACACTGGTTAAAGACTCAATTCTCAGTGGAAAAATCTGCTGATGATTTTACTATCAAATAAAGGATACTTTTACAAGCAAGCCAAAACCAACAATAAGGACAATGACCGAATTCACGGAATTATATAAAAAACTGTCTAACAGCGAACTTTTGACGATAATTGTGGAGGCGGAAAAATATAATCCAATCGCCGTCGAAACCGCTAAAACTGAAATTGAAAGCCGAAAACTTACTGAACAAGAATTAAATCTTGCGAAATCTCAAATTATAGCAAAAGAAAATGCAAAAAGACGTGAGATTGAAAAAAGAAAACAACGTGAAAAAAGGATAAAAAAAAGTGCTTCTACCTTTTTTGATACCATAAATCCAATTCAGAACGGAATTCAAACACCTGAGAAAATTATCAGACTGACAATTCTAATTTTTGGAGCTATTGCAATTTACAGACTTTATGATGAATGGGGCATGTTTCAAATTTTACTTCATGAGGGAATTTCAGAGTGGGACTTCAGTATGGCGGAGTACTTCTTTCCAATAATCCTTTTACCAATAGGAGTATTTTTATTTTGGAAACGACGAATGATAGGTTGGATACTACTTTCAATTTTTTTGGCCTATTCTGCTTTAAATACCATTATTCTCTTCTTTATGAATTTGGATAGACAGTCATCTGGAATTTCTACACTTGAAGAAATTTTTCCAATATTATCACCTGCTGTATATCTTATGACTTTGTTATTTTTTGGAAGTTTTTTCTATTTAATCTGCAAACAAGATGTACGTGCTATTTTTAAAGTCCCTAAAAGGGCAATCCGTTTGACGATAGTGCTGACAGTATTTATTAATTTATTTTTTGTTTACGTAATACTTGATTAACGAATTTGATTTTACCATTTTTAAATGGATTTTAACAATTGAAATCATTCCCTGATCTTTAGGAAAGGTTTCTTTATAAATCAAGTCTCTTTCTTCAAAAGTTGGTTCACCTCATCCAAGAACTCCCCTTCTTCAAAAGGTAAAAGTTGTGTGACAAGTTCCAAGGTCTTACGAATATCCTCCCCCGGCTGTTTTACGTGCGGTGGGGAATATGGTTCTCCTTGGGTTGCCAAAATACACACATTAATCAATGCTTCTATGGTATCAAAAAGGTCCAAGTATCCATCCAATAAAACAAAGGACGGTCTGAACTTACCTTTTTGTAGATTAGTAGGCTCCAGTACCTCCAACTTATATCTTGCGGATTCTATTAGTTTCTTCAATTCCTTTTTGCTCTTTTTCATAACTATCCCGTTATTCGTAGTTTTCTTAAATCAGTCCTCTTCTTTGACTTTCTTTTCCTCCCTATAATATAGGTTCAAATGATCCATCAATGCCTCTTCCCCAACCGGCATCAAACGGTTGGCTATAGTCATCGCCTGATGGATGAATTCCTCTTCGTTCCTTTCCATTATATCGTCTGAACCCAATTCGGGGTTTATTGCCCTCATGGAAAGGTATATCAATGCGCGAACGGTCAACAACAGATCGGCATGGCCATCAACATAAAAGAACGTTGGTTGGAACTTGTCCTTGAACCATGGATGGGGAACAAGTGTTGGGGTATGGTCGTTCCCGTGGAATCTTAAATCTTTTATAAGCTTTTCTTCGTTCGCGTTCATGGATTTATTTTTTGTTTTCAAGTTTCGATAGCTTTTCTTCCAATTGGTCCATAAAGTACATTTGGCTATCTGGAAGGATGCTCAAAATCAGTTCCAATACTTGGGTCACACTATCCTCTTTGGATGCATTTTTATTGTCAGGGGACAACATCATTCCATCTCCATCAAGGGCGAATACACAGACCTCCAAAAGGCTGATGATCTGCATCAAAAGATGGTTATTGTCCCTTACCTCAAAGGACACATAGTTACCCTTGGGGTCTATGGATTTTTTGTTCCCCAACAGTCCTGAAAGATTGTTCCTGAGCTGTTGGATTTCCTCCAAGATCTTCAGCTTTTTATTCTTCTTCATAATATGCTATTTTGGATTCATGATTGTATTTCGGTTTGGAAAGCAGTTTGCTGATCTTATCAAGAAATCTCATCTCATCATGTGGTATCATATCCAATACATACCCAAGCACTTCACGTATATTATGTTCTGGTTCCGGTACCACCCGATTTGATAGGAGATCGGATTCCATCGCCGTAATACATACTTTTATCAAATTGGAAATCATGAATGAAGAGTCCAAATAGCCTTCCGTGGTGATGTCTATGGTCTTATGTCCGTTAAGGGACATCAAAGTGATAAAGTGTTCTTCCTCCCAATCTTTTAGTTTTCCCCAAAGGGATTCTTCAAGTTTATCCGCATCATGGGCTTCATTTTGAGTTTCATTAGTGGAATCTATATCCTCGCCCTCAATCCTATGCATACAATAGTCATAGTGTCTCCTATAAACGGCTTCCATCTTTTCAATAAATTCCTTTAGTTCGAATTGAATAGTCAGGGTCTGTGTTTTATCAATCTCAAATTCATTGCCATAGCGTGCCACACTATAGGCATGTTCCAACAGCAGCAGCAGTTCGTTGTTGTCCAATTCAAAGGTTTTTGTAAACGGAATAATCGTTGGAAAGTAATGTCTGCAATAGTTGATATGGCTGATGATGCTATGGGTAACCTTGCTCCTTCCTATGCACATCTGTTCTATAAAACGGAAACCAAGCTCAAAGGCTTGGTGCATGTTGAAGGTGGCAATGGCATAGTCCCCTTCCTTTATCAAGATGTCCGCAGTATTGGCAAATGTTGTCACCTTCTTCATTTCCGAATCATAATTGCGGACGGTCCTTTTAATGATATTGGTCAGGGTCATTTCTGGATAGTCCAAGAGGTTTGCACCCTCTATACGGGCATAAACCGTATCCCCAAGACAACAGTGTTCCAAGAAGTAAAGCGACCCACGCGAAAGACCAATTTCAGATTGTTCCTCGGTATAGATCCTTATCCTGAAATCGGGATACTCCTTCCCAAGTTTTGACACTAAAGCTAGTATCTCATTTGGAATGGGATCGTTATCGGCATCGGTAAAGAGTGTTAGAATATGATAAGTGGAATTGCCCTCTATTTGTTTTCTTGACAAAAAGACGGCATCAATCGTAATCACGTTCAGGATGCTTTCAATCAAATTGGAGAGTTCTTCCGCTCTTTCAAAGTTTTCCGGTATGTTTGTGTGATACTTCATGGGTTCGTGGTTTAAAGGGTTCGAGAATCACTGACCATATTAAGGCCACATTCCCAAGTACCCCACCATAAACACTTGTACTTTATTGAAACTGTTTTGTATTTTACAATCGGATTATTGTGGGAAACACCCTATATTTGAGATATGCAGACAAAGACCAAGAACAATCATATAGGCAGAAAGATCAGTAGGATCAGGGAACTCCGTGGAATGAAACAGGAGACTTTGGCCGAGGAACTCGGCATAAGCCAACAGGCCGTTTCCAATATTGAGAACAGCGAACAGGTGGACGATGTGAAATTGAAAGAAATTGCCAAAGCCTTAGGAGTTACCACGGAGGGGATTGAAAATTTTTCGGAAGAAGCAGTATTCAATATCATCAACAATACCTATAATAATACAAGCAGTGATAATTCCACCATTATTGCCAGTTCCCTTAACTATCAGCCAACATTCAACACAATTGAAAAAGTAGTTGAGCTTTATGAGCGTCTTGTTCAAGCAGAGAAAGACAAGATTGCTTACTTGGAAAAGCTGCTAGAAAAAAAATAGTTGACTGTTTATTATCAAACCTTTATCAGATTCTCAGCCGTAACTTTTTCAGCTATTTTAGTATAAATATCTAATGCGTTTTCTGGTGTTTCAATCGAAACTATTAAAGAATATCGAAGGCTTTCGTTAAACTTATTTTTCTTTTTCAAATTTTTCCACCATCCAGAAGGTTGTGGATAAACTGCAATATAATTACAAGCGGAGGCCTCTGCTGCCGAAGTTTCCCAATAGTTGCTATGCACGGATCCTTTAAACACATTTTCGGCACCCAATTTCCATTTAATATTTGACACACTTTCAATGGCATCCTCCGGCAATTTTTTGACTTCCAATTGCTTTTTTAATTTTTCTCTAGCCACATTGTTTATTCGTAACATAAAGTTGCCAGGTGTATCATTAGGAGGCATTAAAGCAAACTTTAAGGCTGTGGATTGATAAGAATATTTGGTTGAATATCCTTTTTCACCAGGATTAGGTTCAATAAAGTATGAAAGAGTGACCTTTATCGTGACATTTGCATCTCCTAAATTTTCTAGTATGTCACGGGGCCATGGAAATTCATAAAAATGTACATCATTGGTACTTGGGTCTTTTCCGTCTTCCTTTATGTATGGTTGAATAACCTGTTCTGAAACGAAAGTCAAATAGTTCGATTTACATTCAATTGCTTTTTCCAAATTGGGCACCCCATAGCCATATGTTCTAAGCATTTTGATAATGGAACTTTGACTTCCGTCAAATTTAGATTGCTCCATCATTTTATCGGTCCATTTCGCAGAATGGATGGTCAAGGCTCTTAATGTCTCTTCCCAAGCATCAGGATATATATGTCTTAACTTTGCCAAAAAATTAGATGCAAAAGCGGTTGCAGCACTTGTTGCATTGATAGTGGTCAATTGATTAATAATGGCATTACTTGAGGTGGTAAGAATTTCGAGATTATCATCAAAATCAATATCTCCATTATCCAGTTTTAACAAATTACCGCCTTCAAAAACAACATCCGGTTTTATAGGCCAATTATTTTCCCAAGCATTAGATGTTCTACTGAACGGGGACAAAGTATCTTTTGAAGCTAAAACTTTTTTATTAGGAACAGTTTTCTGCGTATATGCCCCTACAGTGATTGAGTTCCAAGATTGTGCTGGGCTTTCAATTTGGAGGTTTAAATTGTTTTCGGGATATTGCGAGTAATCATCCTCTTCCCTTACATTTCCTGCACTAACAACGAAAAGCTTTTTATCATCATCGTCTTCACCAAAAACAATAGAGTCAATGGTAGCCGACCAAGTTGATGGCTTTCCAAACTCAAATTGATTCTTTCCCGTATTGGCAAAACAATATATTCGTTTTAATTCTGCATTATTAATTATTCCCAGATTGACGGCATCTTGGGTTATAATAGGTAGACTCTTACTTGCGGCTTCACCATTTGGAGCAATAATTTTAACCGATTCAATATGGTGATTGATTTCAATATTGGGATTTTCAAAAACAGCATTTAAGTTACCATAAATAGCCACTCCAGCAATTCTTGTCCCATGTCCACCAATGTCATTGGTGCCCCAATTCATTTCCACGGTTAATTTATTGCCATTTAATAATACAGGAGCTATTAATTTATGTCCATTGTTTACTCCAGTATCCAGTACGGAAATAAAGTTATTTGTGTCGTTGATTGTAATTTTATCTAAGGTTTCCTCTATCCAATCCTCCCTCTCAACTGTTGTCTGACTTAACCAATACGAATTAAATTCTTCAGGCTTTCTTAGTTCGGCAATCCCATCAAATGACTTTAAAACCTCGCTAAGTTGATTATAGTTTGCTTTGATTAGTTGAACCGTACGCTCAGGAAAAAATAAAACTCCAATTCCCAATTGAATGTCAAATAACTCACATATCCCTTGAAACTTTGGTTTGCTTATTTCATAATCATCTTTTTCAAGACCCATCCATAATTCAACCCAAATAGCCTCTTCTTTTGGAAGGTACTCCATTGGACTACTCCAAAGATTTTCGATTTCAGCTTTTGATATTTCTTCAATCCTGGCAACTAATTCTTTATTAAATCGTTCCGTCTTTTCAGTATCTGAGTATTTTTCTATCTTCGAGATTAACTTACTCTTTTTATCCGACGGGATGAATAGTGTCGCAATTTCCTGAGCCGATTGAGAATCTATTTTAACATTCAATAATCTTGCCCCACTTGTGTCTAAAGAGTCAATTTTTAGAGTGTTATCTTCAGCACTTTTAAAGGTTATATACTCCCCTTCTTTTACGGGTAGACCCATGTCTACTCTATTATAAAACTCTTGATCTGAGGCTTGCCAAACCTGATTTAATTGAGCAAGCATAGCAGTTCCGTGAATAGTCCTGTTTCTGGCAGGAATATCATTTGAGGAAACAATACTCCTAGGGGCAACTTTAAATTTTTGGGATGTATGTACGTTGTTTACAAAGAGGTGTCGTTTAAAATCATCGGCCATAAAATGAGCTTACATATAATTAACTTTCCGGTCTTTTAGCATTTGAATCAAAAGCGACTGAACTACAGTCTTCTTATCTGCTAGGATTGTTTCCTTCAAAGCATCGTTGCACGCATTCGTAATTTCTGCATGACTTAATCCTTTGGCCGCAGCAACAATCTTATTTAATTGATAGTTTCCTAAAAACCGGGATAATTTCAAACGAATCAATTCCTCAATCTGTTGAGGATTTGGAAAGGTGTAAGTTATTATATCATCGAAGCGCCTGAAAAGAGCAGAGTCAAGTATTTTAATATTGTTAGTAGCGCCTAGAATAACACTGTCCGAACTATCTTGTTCTATGAATTGTAAAAAAGCATTGAGTACTCTTCTCATTTCACCTACCTCATTGTCTCTAGCTCTTTCAGCTCCTATTGCATCAAATTCGTCAAACAGATAAACTCCTCTATTAGAATTCATCATGTTGAATACATCTCTCAGCTTGGCAGCAGTTTCGCCCATATATTTTGTCATTAACTTATCCATCATAATGACATACAGAGGTAGTTTTAATTCTCCTGCAATTGTAGAAGCAGTAATAGTTTTACCAGTGCCCGGGGGACCTGAAAGCAAAACTTTACGCCTATTGTGTAAACCAAACTTCTGAATTTTATCCCTTTCTTTATATTCTAAGATTATTCTTTCAAGTTTCTTTCTAACATCTTCAGAAAGAATTAGCTCATTTAACCTAATTTCAGGATGAAAGACCAAGACTAAATCACTGACATCCCTATTTAACTTTATTATTTTGAAAGCACCTGTTCTGGACTTCTCGACCAAGGACTTTATTTCTTGGGCAATTGCCATATTGCCTTTTCTAGCCTCGTGGGCTGCCATTTGTAATGCAATCGAACTAAAGCGATCATTATCGTTCTTATAATGCGATTGCAGGAGGGATTTTATTTGTTCAGCAGTGGCCATGGTCCAAAATTAACAATTTAATGATTATTTGATCTCAAAGTCAAGATTGTTTTCTATTTAATTTTCTTACAACAATTTGAATGTCCCCCAAATCTTACCCCCAACTTTTGCGCATGGATCCTATCGGGTTTTTGTAGTGTTCTGGTAGATAAGCGTCGAGCAAAAACACGATAGGGCGCAACCTACTTTTTGGATTTCAGTAGCCCATATCCTCACCTGCACCTCTTGCCTTATCAATGCCCCTCCCTAATGCCTTGATAATCTTGGCTGCCATCTGCACTTTATTGGTCGGTATACTGGGAGCTTTGACCCCCATTGTCTTAAGCAGTTTGAAAGCCATGTCCTTTTCCTTGGTGGGCAGACCCATAACCTTGGCAAAAAACTTTCCCGGTTCCTTGGCATGTGCCTTTCTCCCGACATAAGATTCCACATAGTTCCGTTTAAACCCTGTTGTCCTGTCAAAGGTCTTTTCGGCCGCTTGGTAAAAGCTGTCCCGATCAAATCCCCTTTTGACCGTCTTACCGTTCAGTTCCACTTCGGAGGCCTTGTGCTTTGCCATCGGGGAAAGCGTATACGTGTTCGTCACGTCCCTTCTGCTCACTATGATATGGATATGGGTCTGTGGCCCTTCCTTTTGCATCCCTGCGGCCACCAATTGTCCGTTCTGTTTGTGAGGGGCCAATATTTCTTGCTCTTTGATCCTCTTTTCAAGTTCATTGACATTCCCGATGGATTCGCCACGTTCCACTTTCCGTATCTCGTTCCTGAGCCGTGCTATTTCACCTCGATAGGGTGCATTCTCCTGAACCTGTCTTTCAAAGCCCCTATAGGTGCGCTCATGTTCTATCTTGGCATAATATTTCAGGTTCTCGGCCTTTACCTCTAGGTTCCTATGAAAACTCTTGGCATAGTCCTCCATGAGCTTCCTTGTATATTCCCTTAGCATATTTGGGTCATTGCCTATGGCCTTCAGCTCCCTTTGGTTGGGGCTGACCACTATGGAATAGAATTTAGGGTCTTTCTGCCTTAATTTGGCCGTGTTGGCATCTATTTCCTCCACGACCTTTTCAGGGCTTACGCTGTCGTTCTCTTGGTCAAAGAATTCCTCCCTTTGTTCAGGTAACCTTTCTGCGTTTTCCTTTTCCAGATAGTCCACATAGTTCCCTACACTGGAGTTGTAGGTGCTGCCCATTTTCTGTGCCGAGATGGTAAGGTACATGAGCGTTATCTTAATTGATGTTTCAGGCTTTCGAAATCCCCGATGTCCATATTGATTTTTAGATATGGCTTTCCCATCATCGGTTCTACCTTTTCCACATTATGGAGGATTTCATTGCAGCGTTTTTTATATTCATTGAATTCTTGAAGCATTCTATCATGCTCTGTTTTTGGAACGGTATTCCTAGGCTCCAAAAAATCCATTCGTTCTTCCTGAATCTGGACAGGTTCACTTTTAGGTTTCCTCCCATCCTTTACATAGGCTTCATAAAGTATGAGCATCATTTCATAGGTGGGCCGGATACTGGTCTTTTCCATGTTCTTGATAATGGCGATGAGCCTATCGAATTTTTTCATCATCTGACGCTCCAATTTTTTGATACTGTCAAGGATGATCTTTGTTCCCTCACCAAAAGGGTCAAGGTTGTTCTCCTTGAAGTATTGTACCATTCCATCCAACACCTCGCTATGAGACTTGTTGAACTTTTTGGAATAACCGCGAAATCGTGAGGCCGTTTCTTTCTTTACGGTGATATTGGAATACCCCCCTGTTCCTTTCTTTATTTTACCACTTGTTGATTGCTTTTCCATAGGTCTTTTTCATTTTTTCATCAAATTGTGTCAATTTTTTCTTCAAAAATTTCCAGTGTTTATAGGGCTTCCCAAAGGGTTTACTGTAGATTTTGGAAAAGTCTACTGTAGCCCCCGTTTTTGCACAGTATTTCAAATACTGTTCAATTAACTGGTTTTCAACTTGTTGAAGACCCGAAAACAACCGTGATGGCGCAATTTGCGCATCACCCTCTTGCTATTCCCCTTAGTTTAGCGTCGACCATTTACATAGAGCTTTTCCTTTAAGGTGATCGTTGTTCAAATGACGGTCGTCTTTAACTCGGGAATACCCTCGGTGACCGTAAGTGGCCACCGACCGATAAAGGAGGATTAGGCGCAGGGAAAGTCCAGGACTTATGCTTTTCAAATCCTTTTATCGGTCATCTCTGAACAGGATCAGATGGAAATACAGGCTTCAAGGCCTATTGTCCAGGGTTTCGATCTAGTTCAGATAACTGTGGATACATATCCCTTGGGCCGGGATCATCCCTTTGTGACAGTCCCGGGACCAGAACTCATATCGCTGTCCATTTAGAAGAATAGAGGTATTGTCCTACCTTGGAACTTCAATGATATTGGATGGCAGCCAGACCGATAAAGGCGTATTAATTGCTATTCAAAGTTCAGGACTTATCGGTATCGATTAAATCCTTTATCGGTCATCTTCTGGATCGGCATCATATGGAAGTTCAGGTCTAGGGCCTATTAACAGGGATTTGATGATTGTTCAGTTGTCGGTTGTACTCCAATTCACGGATCTCTCATTTTTTAAACTTTTTTATCATGGAAAAATCTGACTTCAAGTATTTTGTTGGCGTGGACATATCCAAAAAGTCCTTTGACATCGCCATTATCGAAGGGGACGACACGGCCTCGTTCGTGTTCGACAATTCACAAAAGGGTACCAGGGCCTTTATAAGGCTGCTCAAGAACAGGGGCATTCCCTTGGAAAAAACCTTGGTCTGTCTGGAACATACCGGTATATACGGCAGGCTGGTCATCGCAAGGCTGCTCGAAAAACAGGCCAATTTCTGTGTCGAGATGTCGTTGAGGATCATCCGTAGCCTGGGGATACAACGTGGCAAGAACGATAGGCTGGACGCCATCCGGATCGCACGGTACGCCGCCAAGAACCACAACGAGATGGAACTGTACAGACCGGTTCCGGAGATCCTGGAAAAGGTCAATGCCCTGCTCAAGGTAAGGGACCAACTGGTCAGGTTCAGGGCAGACCTGTGCAAGCACCCCAATGAACTCAAGACCTTTGACCCGGAACTTGGAAAACTGGTCCAAAGGCACATCAAAAAGACCACCAAGTGCCTCAACGACGAGATCCGCCGCATGGAGGGAGAGATAGAGGCCCTTGTGCTCTCCGATGAAAGGCTGAACACCACGGTTCGACTGGCGACTTCCGTCACGGGGATTGGTATGTTCACGGCCCTATACTTTACCATCTACACCAATTTTTTCACCAAGTACGAAAATCCCAAACAGCTTGCCTGCTACTGTGGCGTGGTGCCCTTCGAGCACACCTCCGGTTCCAGTATCCAGAAACGTGCCAGGGTGCACCATATGGCAAACAAGACGATGAAAAAACAGTTGCATATGTGCGCACTTGCCGCAGTCAGGCACGATCCGGAACTGAAGGCCTATTATGAAAGAAAGGCCGAGGAGGGAAAGAACAAAATGTTGGTCCTCAACAATGTCCGAAACAAGCTTGTCCTTAGGGTCTGTGCCGTGGTAAAACGGCAAACGCCCTATCAAAAAAGTGTCGCTTGATACCAATATCATCGAATTGTTCACTTTGTTCATTTTTGACTTGTTTTTAACATGGAAATCGTTTTTTCACGCGAGCGTGAAAACCCAAATACCTTTCTTTGGTATATAGAGTAACAATAAATTCAGAGGTTTTTGTTTATTAGGAGATGTTGATTAAACTTATCTTCCTATACACTACAAAAAAACGATAGAAATCAATCGCAAAAGTTCGAGATAAGAAATTATAGTTTCAGCACTTCGCTATGCTTGATTCGATTTCTTTTTTTGATCTGACTCAAGTGACGTTTCCAATTTGCTTCTCAAAATCTCCATATCCTCACCAACCTTCCTTTCCAACACCTTTGCATAAATCTGCGTAGTGGTAAGTTTTCTATGACCCAACATTTTTGAGATGGTTTCAATAGGTACACCATTGGTCAAGGTAACTGTTGTGGCAAAAGTGTGTCTTGCCATATGAAATGTCAGGTTCTTTTTAATTTTTGCTTCACTTGCAATCTCTTTCAAATAAGCATTCATCTTTTGATTTGAAATTCTAGGAAACAAAGTATCGTTTATGACTGACCTAGAATCTTCCTTATATTGTCCGATCAAGTCCAGAGCTTTTTTTAATAGAGGTATTTTAATGGGATTATGGGTTTTCTGCCTCTTAGTGATTATCCAATATTTCTTGTCCAGCCCCATAACAACATTATCCTCGGTTAGAAGCATTAAATCAGTATAACATACACCTGTGTAGCAACTGAAGACAAAAAGATCTCTGACAGTTTTTAATCGCTTACTTTGAAGTTCCAGTTCTTCAATCGCTTGAAGTTCCTCGGCACCTAAATACTCTCTATTGGTTGGGGTCAATCTTTGCTTAAACTGTCGAAACGGGTCTTTATCTATCCACTCCAGTCGATAAGCTAAGGAAACCATTTTGCGTAATCTTTGGATATGCTTCATTACGGCATTGTTACCAATTTGTTTTTGGTAGTGATTGGGTTTATGCTTGCGAAGAAAATTTTCAAAGTCAAGAATGAACTTATAGTTCAATTCATCAAGTCTGATGTCTTCCAATTTTAATTTCTTTTTCAAGAACAAAAAGATATATTTCTGGCTTGTCAGGTATAGTCTTGAGGTATTACCGTGCAGTTTGGGAAACATATTGGAATTATGGTAGGATACTAAGTCCCTCATGGTAAAATGTTGATTTTCCACTTCCTCATCCATAAATCTGGCCTTTACACTATGAGGGGTGATGTGCTTGCCCTCAATGCGTAATTGTTGGAATGACTGAAACAACCCGGAGTAGAACTCATCAAGATATTGGTTGGTTGATTTAGCATGTATGGAAGAATTTTTTACACGCTGTTTATTTAAATCCCATTCATTGATTGGAATCCTTCGCTTTAAACTGATGTTGAGCTTTTTTCCATTTACAGAAATCCTGGCATAAATGGGAGCTTTGCCATTTTTAGACCTACTGGAATAAAGCCAAAACAGGACGGAAAATGTGGAATTTGACCTCATAATTGTCTTCTTTTAGTTAAATGTTGACGAATACGAAAGTCAAATCAAATCGAGTATATCAACTAAATTACTGAATTTTAATCACTTATCTTAAAACAGCAACCTGAAAAATGTTGACGATTTGTGAACTCTAAAAGCCAAAATCAAAGGAATTCAATTAAAATCAAAAAATATTAAATGACTGATTTTCATTTATTTAATGATTTTTTGAATCATTCAGAAGTCAAAAAGTAGCCCCGGCAAGAATCGAACTTGCATCTAAAGTTTAGGAAACTTCTATTCTATCCATTGAACTACGGGGCCATTCCCTGAAAATGGATTGCAAAAATAGGGTTTTTGATGGATTTTTTGCAAACAGACCCCATCTATTTGCTTTAAAAAAAATGAGGGAATTAACTAAGTTCGTTTTGCCTCTTCTTCCTTCAATATTTTTTCCAGATAAGAACGTGACAATGGTTTATCGACATATCCTGAGATTATTCCATTCTTTTTTGCTATTGCTCTATCCGTTGCATTGGTAAAAGCAGAAAGCACATATACGCTGGGCAGAAGGTGCCCTTTGAACAAGTTCTTCAAATTTTCCAGGAAATCCCACCCGTTCATCCCGTCCATAACCAGGTCCAAAAAGATAATATCCGGTAATCTATTGTGCTTCTCTATCGAACTCAAACAAGCCTGTATACCTTCCTCTCCGCTGGAGCAAGTAACAATATCAAAATTACCGTGGGATTGCTGTATGCAGTATCGAGTCGCAAATTGCGATACCAGGTCATCGTCTATGATAAACGTTGTTAACTTCATGTAGGGACTATTACGTAAGTTTGGGGAGACCAAAGCTAGCAGCAATCCATCAATGAACCATCCATTTTCGTTGTTTGGCCCAAAATACCGTTGAGTCAACCTTAATGGGGCAGCTTGGACCTTACCACACCATAGATGAAAGCACCGAAAACAGCACCGATAAGTACCAGAATTATAGGCCAATAACCCGCTCCGACCAAGATATAAATCGGCCCCGGGCATGCACCTGCCAAGGCCCATCCCAAACCGAACAAGGTTCCACCCAAAATGTACCGGAAAAAAGACCTTTCCTTGTCTTCGATTTGGATGGATTCGCCAAAAAATGATTTTATCTTGAACTTTTTAATCCAAAACACTAGAACAATACCAACGACCAAAGCAGAGCCAATGATGCCGTACATGTGAAACGAATCGAACTGGAACATTTCATAGATCCTGAACCAAGATGCTGCTTCCGACTTGTAAAGTACGATTCCTAAAAAGGTGCCTAATATGATGTAGATTATATCCTTCATACTTAAAAAATTAAAGGGAACAATAGGTGAACCATACTCAATCCACCGATAAAAAAGCCGATGACAGCAATAAGTGAAGGTCGCTGTAAATTACTTAAGCCTGAAATGGCGTGCCCAGAAGTGCATCCACCCGCATAACGGGTTCCGAAGCCCACCAAAAATCCTGCAATCAAAAGGATGACCCAAACCTTTGGGTCGGACAACGATTCCAAACTAAAAAGTTCCGTGGGCAAATAGGCTTTTCCTGCACTATTGAACCCCAATTCTTGAAGTTTGGCAACGGTTTTGGTTGAAATATCGACTGCGGGATTGGGCGATAACCAATGTGCGCCCAAAAATCCGCCAATTACAGAACCAAGAACCACCAAAAGGTTCCAGCGTTTGGATTTGATATCTACTTTGAAGTAATCCGTGAATTTTCCTGCTCCCCCGATAGAGCAAAAAGTTTCTAGGTTGGAGGACATTCCGAAGCGTTTTCCCATTAAAATGAGCAATGCCATAATGATGGCAATCAGAGGGCCTGCTACATACCAGGGCCAAGGTTGATAAATCATTTTCGTGAGGTTTTTTACAAATGTCACGAAAATGCTTTAATTATCAAATACAGAAGGTATTTAGCAACAATTCTTTTCTTCGTTGGACACCCCAAGCTTTTTAAGGATATCTTCTAAAAGGCACCACTTGGTGAGCGAAGACTGTAGCAAATTTGCTCCGACAAATGCGGTAAACCAAAGCCAGTTCTGGCTCACATATATGGCCAAGATCAAACTGATCAATATAAATGTTCCTGCTACTCCTCTTACAATTCTATTTCTCATTTTTAAATTTTAAACGGTTCTTTCAATGGGTATTTCTACTGCCCTTATAGGATTGGTAGTCTCGCTATTTTCATTGAATTGTTTTATTAGTTTGAACAATTCGGTTACTTTTTCTTCTTCCGTAAAAGAGAAGAACATATCGGATGCAGCACCACCTTTTTCACTGGGAAACCAACTACTGGTGTACATCAATTGCGCGGCATTTTTGTATCCGTCGATATCGGAACCGCTGAAACTTTCCACACCAGCCTTTTTAAAGAGTTTAAAAACCTCGCTTTTATATTCTTCAACCGTGGTGACGATAATCATTTTCATGTGCTTACTTTTATTGTTTTTCAATGGTCACATGGAACCTTTGACGACTAAAAGAATCACTACACTGTATGTCTAAAGATTGTTTTAGTCGTGTCGGTTTCATGTTAGTTGTAATTTTTGCGTTCAATCATATAATAAACCAATGGTACTACCAGCAGTGTCAATACAGTGGACACAATGGTTCCTCCCATAAGTGAGATGGCCAACCCTTGGAAAATGGGGTCGAACAAGATCACAAAAGCTCCAATAACAACGGTTCCCGCTGTCAATAAAATAGGCGTGGTACGCACAGCACCCGCTTCAATTACGGCCTGTTTTAGAGGGATCCCCTCATTCAACCTAAGGTTGATAAAGTCGATAAGCAATACCGAGTTCCGCACCATGATTCCCGCCAGGGCAATCATCCCAATAAAGGAGGTTGCGGTAAAAAATGCACCCAACATCCAGTGTCCCAACACAATCCCGATCAAGGAAAGGGGAATGGCCACCATCATTACCATTGGCGCTTTAAAATTTTGGAACCATCCCACGATCAACATATATATGATCACAATTACACCGAGGAACGCAATTCCCAAATCACGGAAGACCTCTAAGGTAATTTGCCATTCCCCATCCCACTTCACTGTATAATCATCTTCATACTGGGGTTGCTCCATATAGAGCTCGTTAATGGAATAACCTTGGGGCAGTTCCAATTGATTTAACTTATCCGTCATGCCCAAAATGGCGTAAACCGGGCTTTCCAGTTCACCCGCCATATCGGACATTACATAGACCACTCTTTTTTGATTTTTCCGGTAAATGCTCTTGGCCTTGGTTCCCTTTTTAATGGAAACCAAATCACCAACGGACACCATATTCCCTTGTTGGGATGTTATTTTTAATTGCTTGATTTGATCTAGGCTCGATTTATCCTTTTCACTAACGGATAAGACAATTCCGATTTGGTCGAATGCCTCTTCACGATAGATGTGAGAAACGGGCTGCTCACAGAAAGCCATGGCCATCACTTGAACAATTTGCTGGGGTGTAACTCCATAAAGCATAGCTTTCTCTTTGTCCACCACAAAATCGTATTCCACTTGGTCATCCTCAACCATCCAATCCACATCCACAACATCGGTGGTATTGTTCAAGATGCCTTTTACATCATCGGCCAATGCAATCTGCTTGTCGTAATCGGGCCCGTACACCTCAGCAACAATGGTTGAAAGCACAGGAGGTCCTGGTGGTACTTCAACAATCTTGATGTTGGCATTGTACTTTTTGCCCAACTCTTGGATTTTAGGTCGCAACACCTTGGCAATATCGTGACTTTGCTCACTTCGGTCGTGCTTATCGGTAAGGTTCACCTGAATGTCGGCCATATTGCTTCCTCCACGCAGATCATAGTGTCTCACCAATCCATTAAATGTGATTGGTGCTGATGTTCCCACATAGGTTTGATAGTTCACCACCTCAGGCCTTGTGGATAAGTATGCCCCCACTTCTTTGGCAACTGCTGAAGTTCTTTCTAGAGTAGACCCTTCAGGAAGGTCGATAACTACTTGGAATTCGTTCTTGTTATCAAAAGGAAGCATTTTTACGGCCACCGATTTGGTGAAGAACATCCCTACAGAGGCAAATAATAATACCACAGTGATGCCAATAAAAATCCATCTCTTCTTTCTACTTTCAATCAGTGGTTTTTCGAAACGTTCGTAGGCTTTGTAAATGAAGGTGTCCTGAATCTCGACCGCCTCTTTTTCTTTTTTATGCTTCCTTTTGTCCTTTTCCCTCAAGAAGATGAATCCCAAATAAGGGGTAATGGTCAAGGCTACAAACAGGGACAACAACATTGCAATGGATGCCCCGATGGGCATTGGGGACATATAAGGCCCCATGAGACCAGATACAAATGCCATGGGCAATACGGATGCGATTACCGTAAAAGTCGCCAAAATGGTCGGGTTTCCTACTTCGTTGATGGCATAAAGTGCCGCATCTTTGAACGGCAGACGTTTCATCTTAAAATGGCGGTGCATGTTCTCCGCGATAATAATGGAGTCGTCCACCACAATACCGGTTACAAATACCAAAGCGAACAAGGTAATCCGGTTCAAGGTATAATCGAGCATATAATAGCTCAACAAAGTCAATGCGAATGTGATCGGCACGGAAAGGAACACTACCAATCCACCTCTCCAACCCATGGCGAGCATCACCACAAAGGTTACGG
>JANSXF010000094.1 GCA_024743095.1 Flavobacteriaceae bacterium | reverse complement strand
TCATAGCAAAACAAAGCCAGTTGGATAACTTATCGGCCCAACTTAACCCGCATTTCCTGTTCAATTCTTTGAATTCCATAAAAGCACTGGTTCTCGAGAATCCCAAAAGTGCGAGAAGGGCCATCGATTTATTGTCCGACCTATTACGTTCTTCACTGTATGAAAAGGAGCAACTTACCGTTACCCTTGCCGAAGAAATGGCCTTGGTAAAGGATTATGTGGAGCTGGAAAAGCTTAGGTTTGAGGAACGCCTTACCATTAAATTGAATATTGACGATTCTCTAGGGAATGTTAAGATTCCCCCCTTGAGCATACAACTTTTGGTCGAGAATGCCATAAAGCATGGTGTGGATAAGCAACTGCAAGGCGGTACAGTCGATATTACCGTTCAAAACAAGGGCAACCTTGTGGAGATAAAGGTGAAAAATCCCGGGGCTTTCTCCCATGGGGAACATACAGGGTTGGGACTAAAGAATCTAGTTGAGCGTCTTTTATTACAATATGAGGGCAGGGCGAAGATTGAGGTCGAAACAACTTCGGACAATCTGGTTCAGGCCACATTAACGATCCCAATTGAAAAATGATGAAAAACTATAAAACCTTGATCGTAGATGATGAGCGCTTGGCTCGCGAAGAAGTTCGAAGAGCTCTTGGAAGCTATCCGGATTTTACCATTGTGGGCGAGGCCAACAATGTGGAAGTTGCCATAGAATTGATAGAAAAAGAACAACCCGACATCATCTTTTTGGATATCCACATGCCCGGAAAATCAGGTTTTGATTTATTGGATGAATTGGGAACTGTTCCAGAGGTAGTGTTCACAACAGCCTATGATCAATATGCAGTCCAGGCCTTTGAAGTAAATGCTTTGGATTATTTGGTAAAACCACTACGTGAAGAACGCTTTTCCAAAACCATCGAAAAGGTAAAACTTGAATTAAAAAAGCAGGAGGAACAACAAAAGGTGCCTCTGGCAAAACATCAAAAAATTTTCATCAAAGATGGTGAAAAGGTTTACTTTATCGCACTGGCCGAAGTAATTTTAATCGAGTCCGTGGACAACTATGCACGGCTTTATTTTGGTGATCAAAAATCAATGATCAAACGTTCCCTAAACCAATTGGAGGAAAAATTGGATCCCAATACATTTTTTAGAGCCAATAGGGGTCAGATCATAAATACGGAACACATTAAGGAAATACAGCCCTATTTCAACAACAAACTACGATTGGTGTTGGCCACAGGGGCAATTGTTGATCTCTCGAGCAGGCAATCGGTAAAGTTTAAAAAACGAAACAGTTTGTAGCCATTTTACATTCAATCATATCAAAAAACGAATAGCAAAAGCAAAGCTACAGGGCGGATATGCCCTAAACTTAAAATCAATCAAAATGAAAAAATCAATCAAAATGATGACTCTTGGCATTGCTGGTGTCCTGATGTTCTTTACTTCTTGTGGTAGACAAATCCCTGTTCAGAACCCCAGAACGATAACAGAAAATGGCACGACATATCTGGTTCAGGACAGTATTTTGATTCCAACAGGAGATGGGGCCAAAATCCACGCCATAGTGGTCCGAAAATCTGAAGTTGAGGAAGCTGCCCCTGCCGTATTGTTCCATACCATCTATGCGCGTAAAAGTGACTTGGATAGGGCAAAAATGGCGGCAGACCATGGGTATGTAGGTGTAGTTTCGTACACTCGGGGCAAAGGATTGAGCCCCGATTCCATTGTGCCCTACAAGTTTGAGGCAACCGATGCCTACGAGGTAATCGATTGGGTCAGTAAACAGGATTGGTGCAATCAAAAAGTGGGAATGTATGGTGGAAGTTATGTAGGTTTCACCCAATGGGCCGCTATAAAAAACAAAGTACATCCTGCATTAAAAACCATTGTGCCCTCGGTTTCGGCTGCACCAGGCATTGCCGAACCCATGGAGAACGGTATTTATTGGAACTTTCACTTTCCATGGCATCATTATGTATCGAATAATAAGTATTTGGATACCACTTTGTACTACAATGGGCAACGTTGGCATAATTTGAACATGAAATGGTACGAAACTGGCGCGGCATACAATGCCATGGATAGCTTAGATGGAGAACCCAACCCACAATTTCAGGAGCGCTTATTGCATCCAGCATATGATGGCTATTGGCAAAACATGATGCCCTACAAAGAGGATTTTGCCCATATTGATATTCCTGTTTTGGCCACGACCGGATACTATGATGGAGGGCAGATCGGAACACAATTTTATTTGAAGGAGCACACCAAATACAACAAAAACGCCGAGCATTATCTTGTTATCGGGCCCTACTCACATTTTGGGGCTCAGGAAAAACCTGACAGTTACATTTTCGGGTACGATATTGATCCTGTGGCCCAAATCGATATCACCGAACTGATTTTTGACTGGTTTGATCATATTTTAAAAGGAAAATCCAAACCAAAACTGCTAAAGGACAAAATCAACTACCAGGTCATGGGGGCCAACAAATGGGGACATGCTCCATCGCTTCGGGACATGGCCAATGACACACTCAAATATTATTTGGCCAACGTGCGTTCCGGAGTGGGTTTTACCTCCATGTTCGCTACTGGGAACAATGGTAAGGATATGCATTACGCCCTTAGCGAACAACCTCTGCATCCCAATGGGTATTTGCAACAGTCCATTGATTTTACTGATCGAAGCAACCTCACATGGAATTCCAGTGGTTGGAGAACCATAGTCGGGGATAGCCTTGTGGTTGGGCATGGTTTTTCTTTTATTACCGAACCTTTTGAATCGGATTTTGAACTGAACGGTTCCTTCGGAGGCGAGATTTCGGTATCCATCAATAAGAAGGATTTTGATTATACGGTAGTCTTATTTGAGCAGACTCCCGAAGGTCAATTCTTTGCATTGACCTTGCCTTACAAGGCTAGGGCGAGTTTTTCCCGAGATCGTGAACATCGACAATTGTTGACCCCTTATAAAAAAACAAAACTTCCCTTTGGTATAGTACGTATGACCAGCAAAAAAATACGCAAGGGCAGTCGGCTAGTGGTATTGATCAACGGGAATAAAGAACCCTTTACCGAATTAAACTATGGGACCGGCAAAAATGTCTCCACAGAATCGATTGATGATCTACAAGAGCCTTTGATTATTAACTGGTACGGGGATGGGTACATTGAAATACCCGTAAAAACCAATTAAAAAGAAAAACCGGAACGGCGGGTATTTTTTTGATAGAATGTGAACCCTATTTTAAAATGCATACTGTCCGATAGGTTTATTTGTTCGTATTATACTTATGGTAGTTGATATAATCCGATCAAATACAATTAAGGGTATATGAGGCCCTACTCCCTGTAAGCAAAGAAATATGTATTTGTTTTCCAAGTTCGGTCAAATCAACAATCAGTTTATGTGAGTACTCCAGCTTTAAGGTGATTTTTATCGTTTATTTGATTTTTAGCAACGATTGGGTATAAAAGATGTTTTAGTACTTCTTATTATGTTGTTATGAGTTTTTTTGCTTTTTCAGAATTTTAACGATCCTATTATTAATGATTTCTGACAAGTTCCAATTATACAGTTTGGAATCGGTTGTACTGTAGAACTCAACAACAACAGCATCAAGGTCTTTGTAATATTTTGCAAAGCTCTGATAACCGGGCACCCAACCGCCATGTTCATATTCATAAATGGAAGCATATATTTCCTCTTCTCCCGGTTCAAACAATGATCCATTGTTCAATGCCCTCAGGAAAGCACCTACGTCCTCAGCTGTGGCCAACATGCCATGTTCGTCCGCTTTTAAGTCATGCGGATGCCCCACATGGTAGCCACTCATCACATTATCCAAATTCACTTCACTTAGTGAACCGAAGGTATTATGAAGGTTTAACGGCTTTAGAATTTCTTCCCGAATGAATTGAAAGTTGCTGTAACCTAATGCATCATCCATTATCTTATTGATCAAAAGATAATTCGTATTACAATATTCATAGTCCTCACCAGGTTCGAAATTGGCGGGCTTGTCCATGATCAATGCGAGACTTTCTTCAAAGGTTTGTGTTGGAGCTGCCCAAAAATTCGGTGCGTCCGTGAAGTTGGGAATTCCACTTCTATGCTGTATCATCAGCCTCAAAGTAATTTTTTCTGCGTTTTCGATCCTCCCCACAAGCTCTGGTAAGTAATCCGCAATGGTTTTATCTAAGGAAAGTCGTCCCTCACCTACAAGTTTGGTGACAGCTACGGCATCATATAATTTGCTAATACTTGCAATCTTAAATAATGCTTTCGGGTCGGCAGGTATTTCGGATTCTCGATTATGCCAGCCGGATGCAACATAACGAGGAGCTTGACCAGTCTGGTCTATATAAACAATCATTCCATCAAACCCGTGACCGATGGCTTCGTCTGCTTGTTCCTGAATGGTATCGGGCAGCGGAAGTATCCATGCCTTTACCAAGAGCCATGGCACAAAATAAAGTGAAATTAGAGTTCCGACCAGTAGCAAAATGCGTACTGTCCATTTAGCTTTTGTGTTTTTAATCATTTCTTTTAGTTCTCGGTCTGGATGTATTTCTTTAATAATTTGAAGTCCTAGGGCTGTTAATTGGACGTATTGTCAATTCATCGTGTCGAACTGCCACGCTGCCAAACTGATAATATTTCCATGGGATTGGTTTGGTTGTATATTCTATGAATATGTAAAATTTCAAATATATACAAACTGCTTTAAATGAATAATCTTGCGCCTTCAATACCTGATTTTTTGGGGCCATCGGGATTAGTGCCTTCTTATAAATAAAACCTAGCATCTTTAAAACAGCTTCCAAGTTAAAAGGCACTTTCCTTTTCTTCAGGCCATACCATCCTTAGACCGCACAAATGCGGTCAGTTAGTTACCGCTTTCATACATTGTGTATGTTGGTAACAATAATCAGTATTTTCAGCATTCTATATTTTAAATTCCTTGGCAATACTCAACAAATTTCATCCCTAACTTTTCATATCCTTTGATTGTGTGAATCTTAAAGATACTCGATAAGCTGTTTTTAGGATCAAAGAAAAATTTAAAAATATTTTTGTAGTCAAATGACTTCATATATATTTGTAGCCAAATAGCTTCATAATGAAATTAAGAAGAGACATATTTCAAGCGATTTCCGACCCGACAAGACGAGCGATATTGGTACTGCTAACCTCACAGGCCATGACGGCAGGGGCAATTGCGGAAAAGTTTGATGCCGCGAGACCCACCATTTCCAAGCACATTCAAATTTTGAACGAATGTGACCTTGTGGAAGCAAACCAACAAGGGCGGGAAATCTACTACGAATTGAAAATCGAAAAAATGAAAGAAATCGATAAATGGTTGGAACAATTCCGAAAGATTTGGGAGAACCGTTTTGACCAACTTGACAATCTATTATCAACGCTTAAAAAAAAGAAAAATGAAAATTAAAGTAAAGATTTCTGCAATCATAAATGCAGACACTAAAAAAGTCTGGGATTACTACACGAATCCAGAGCACATTGTTAATTGGAATTTCGCAGACCCTTCTTGGCATTGCCCAACTGCCTCGAACAATATGAAAATCGGAGGGGAATACAAAGCAAGAATGGAAGCAAAAGACGGAAGCTTTGGATTTGACTTTGAAGCTATTTATACGAAGCTTGTTGTAGGGAAGGAATTTACCTATGAATTTGGCGGCAGAACGGCAAATGTAAATTTCAATAATCTGAATAACCAAACCGAGATTACAGTAGTCTTTGAACCCGAAGAAGAAAACCCTGTTGAAATGCAGAAAGAAGGATGGAAGGCCATTCTAAATAACTTCAAGCTATATACGGAGAATAACTAAATGCTATTATAATGAAAAACAATTTGCTATTCGACTTTACAGTCGATAAAGAAACTAATACAATTCATATAAAGCGTGAATTTGATGCCGATCTTGAGTTAGTTTGGCAAGCATGGACAAAAGCCGAGTTATTAAATGAATGGTGGGCGCCTAAGCCATACCACATTGAAACGAAATCATTAGATTTAAAAGTAGGGGGAATGTGGCTTTATGCAATGGTCAGCCCACAAGAGGAAAAAATGTGGTGCAAAGCTGATTATAAAGCTATCAAATCAAACAAATTACTGTCTTGGTTAGATGCCTTTTGTGATGAGAATGGAATTGAAAATGCCATTAAACCACGCTCATTATGGACGAACAACTTTAAACAAAAAAATGGTTTTACAATAGTAACCATCACATTAAAACACGAAAAACTGGAAGATATAGAGCAAATGATTGAAATGGGCTTTAAAGAAGGTCTTGCAATGGCTCTCGCAAATCTAGATGAATTATTACTAACACTTAAAGACAAATAATATGAAAAGTAATCTGTTATTCGATTTTACAGTCGATAAAAAAACAAGTACCGTTTTCGTAAACCGGGAATTTGATGCGGACCAAACAATGGTTTGGGATGCTTTTACAAAACAGGAAATCCTTGACCAGTGGTGGGCACCGCAACCTTGGAAATCAAGAACAAAGTATATGAACTTTGAAGAAGGCGGACGAAGATTCTACGCAATGGTTGGTCCCGAAGGCGAAGAACATTGGTCCATCCAAGACTTTACTTCAATTTCACCCAAAGACAATTTCCAATTCAAGGACGCCTTTGCGGACAAGGACGAAAACATTAATGAACAAATGCCCTCTGCCAAATGGAACTTGGACTTTAGCGAGATTGATGGAATTACAACTGTAAAAATCTCTATAGAGCACGAAAAACTCGAAGACCTTGAAATGCACATACAAATGGGCTTCAAAGAAGGTTTTACAGCGACTTTGAACCATTTAGCAGAGTTATTGATCGGTTAAAAATCCAGACGATGAAAAAGAACAAAATCATTTTTTGGACAGCTACCATCGTCATAGCACTTTGGGAAGCCGTAATGCCAATGATTACTTGGATTTTTGCACCGGAGTATATGACCATAGGAACAAAAGCATTGGGCTACCCCGATTATTTCGCATACTCATTAGCGATGGCAAAAGTCCTTGGGGTTATTGCAATAATTTACCCAAAAACTCCTGCCAAGGTAAAAGAATGGGCATATGCAGGGCTTTCATTCACACTCATTTTTGCGTTCATCAGCCACGCTTGTGTAGATAAAAACATCGGATATATGATTATGCCGTTGGCTTTCTTGGGCATATTGGCGCTATCCTATCATTACAAAAACAAAATTTTAACAGTAAACTAAAAATCGAAATAAAATGGCAAAACAGATCTTTATCAATTTAGCGGTCAAAGACGTGAACAGATCAATGGGCTTCTATACTGCATTGGGATTTACAAACAATCCCCAGTTTTCGGACGAGACCACAAAATGTATGGTGTGGAGCGAACACATTTTCGTGATGCTTATGAATTACGAAAAGTTTTCAACCTTCATTACCAAACCCATTGCGGACACAAAATCGAGCATAGCAGGACTTTTTTCTTTGTCAGCCGAAAGCGTGGACGAAATGAATGAAATCCTGGGGAACGGATTAAACGCTGGTGGAACCGAACCCAATGAAATACGGGATTACGGTTTTATGCAGCAGCGGACCATCGAAGATTTTGATGGACATTCTTGGGAAGTTTTCTTTATGGATATGTCAAAAATGCCAACGGAGTAAAAACTGGCCACAACACAGGTACCACAGAACTGAACGAATCCTTGGGCATAAAAGAGAGGACATAATCGATACTTCCCTTGGCCATATTGATTTTAACCCCTCTCTTTTGTTCTTTCTGATTTGTGACCATAATTTATGCAACAACCTTGCAAAATAATCGTCTTTAATAGAAAAGAATCAATGATGAAAACATTTATAGCGTTTATGCTTATTTTATTTCAGACAACCTTTTTGTTTGCCCAGGACAAAGACTATTCAGAGTGGTACCTGCAAAGGGAGGATGTCGACATTTTTGTTAAGGAGCTTGGGGCAAAAAAAGATACCGTCATTGTTGTTCATGGGGGTTTTGGTGCAAATCACGATTACATGATCGATGCCATAAAAGGTCTAAAAAATAAATTTCATTTTGTTTTATACGACCAAAGAGGCTCGCTATTGTCTCCTACTGGGAAGGAAAACCTAACTTTTCAAAAAAATGTAGAGGACCTGTACGAATTGACCAAAGCTTTGAAATTGAAAAAAGTAAAACTTCTTTGTCATTCTATGGGAACACTCATTGGAATGGAATTTACCAAACAACATCCCAGCTTGGTCACTAATTTAGTTCTTACAGGAGCACTCATCCCAAAATCCGATAGTTTGCAAAGTGTTTTTTCGAAACGGCAAAAGAGCCAGGTCAATGTCCTTATGAACCGAAAAGAAGTACGGAAGCATGCCCAGCCCTATAAAGACAAAGGTATTGATAGCTTAAAATCCATTAAAGATATTGAAAGGTCAAGATTGACCCATAAAGACTTAACCGGCTATTGGAGATTAAAATTTGCCGCGGTCAACATCTATGACATCACAAAAACCAATTTATTAAAAGGTGGAAGGGCATATTATAAGCCCGAAGCTTCTGCAATGTCGGAAACGGTTAATTGGGATTACGATTACAGAAATTCCATGAACGATAATACAAAAACCATGATTATAAATGGGGCATTCGATTTTCTGGATTTTGATGGCAAAATATACCATTCGCTTATAAAAGGATATCCAAACATTCAGTTGAACATTATACCAGATGCCGGTCACAATGCTTGGATAGACAAACCAAGGTTATTTGAAGAATACTTGGTAAAAGGATTAGAATAAAAAAATCAACAAACAACAAATTGACCAACCAATGCAGAAACTGAAACTTTATATCTTCATTTTATTTATCGGATTGTTGTCTTGTAACAATGGTGATGAGAGGATCATTGAAAACAGCTGTGCCTTTCAAACAATAATTAGTGCTGATTTATATGCAAGTGCACCAAATGACCCACTATCAATAATTGATTTGGAAATAAATGAAGATTGTTTGCAAATAACTTTTAGTGCAAGTGGTTGCGATGGAAATAACTGGAATTTTAAGTTAATCGATTCAGGGGAAATCATGGAATCATTGCCTGTTCAACGAAATTTAAGACTTTCATTTGAAAACAATGAAGATTGTACTGCTGTTCCTACGAAAGTCGTAACCTTTGGCATTTCTGAACTACAACTACCAAACGAGAATCAAATCTATCTTAACATCACTAATTCCG
>JANSXF010000068.1 GCA_024743095.1 Flavobacteriaceae bacterium | reverse complement strand
GGTCCCTCGTTTGTCGCTTCCAGCTATCACCAAGGCATTGTCAACCCCTTCCATAGGGTTTTTTACGGTCATGATTAAGAATTGCTCCCATTTTCCTTCCAACGTAGTCAAATCGATTTTGCCTTCTTTGGCCAAACGGTCGATTATAGTACTCTGGCCAACGGTTCCAACGATAATCAAATTGTTTGATTCGTGTGTGCCCCCAATAATCAATTCCGGTGCTTGACCAGAAACATGTTCCAAATCTTTTTGGAACATTCCGGCAATCCGTTGAATCCCTGCATGGTCCGATTCACTGACGAGGATATTACTGGCCATACCATTTTCAACCAAGGTGAACCCACTGCCTTCTTGCTGGGTGGTAAGGATTGAATTTTGTGGAAAGGCGGCTTCCGTTGATAGCGTAAGAACCCGTTCCATGTTATTGGTTCCTTCAGAAGGTCCCAATTTTTCCTTTTTGCAGGATGTCAGAAATAATAACAGGAGCAGCCCGATTGGACCAAGGAGGGTTTGATATGATGAACTATTTGTTGTTTTCATGAATCTGTTAGAATGAAATTAATCTTTAACCGTATGTATTACTGCATTAAATGCTTTCTTTGGCTTCATTTCCCTATCGAACAACAGGGTATAATCCGTTCTTCCGCGAATAGGGAAATTGTTTTTCCAGGACAATCCATCGTGCAATCCCCAAAAGGTAACCCTTCCAATTTTGTCGGAATGCTTGTTGAATAGTTTAAAAATGTCGGCATATCGCTTTGCCAATTGGTCCTGAACCGAATCGGGCAAACCGTTGGGGTAGGGGTCCATGGCCGGATTGTTCTCAAAACGTACGGAAACATCGGCAGTAGGGGAGTTCCAAGGACTGGGCAAAACCGAAATATCCAATTCCGTGAACATGACCTTCACACCGGTCTGCGCATACATTTCAATGGCGGTCTCGATATCTTCGATGGAGGGCTCGTCCAAACTCCAATGCGCTTGGACGCCGACCCCGTCTATTTTAATGTTCTTGCTCTTAAGGGAGTTTATAATCCGGATGGCGCCATCCCGCTTTTTTGCATCGATGAGGTTATAATCATTATAATATAGCTCGGCATCGGGGTCTGCAGCATGAGCAAAACGAAACGCATTCTCTATAAAAGCTTCCCCACCTATTTGGAAAAATAATGATTTTCTATAAGATCCATCCTCTGCCAAGGCTTCATTGACCACATCCCATGCATCTATTTTGCCTTTGTATTTACCTACGATAGTTGAAATATGTTTTTCTATCCGATGGGTCAATTCCAAATTATCAATAGTGTCCCCATTTACTGTCTTAAAAACCCAAGGAGCCAATTGACTGTGCCATACCAGGGTATGACCGACCACAAACATATTGTTTGCTTTTGCGAGTTTCAACAATTTATGGGCCTGTTCAAAGTTGAAGGTATTCTTCTTGGGATGCATGTGCATCCACTTCATATCGTTTTCCGCAGTCAATGCATTGAATTGTGAAGTGATCAGGTCTGTTTCTTTCTTGTTGCTTTGGTTTATTTGATATCGATTCACTGCTACGCCCATCAAGAATTTATCTTTGAAGGCATCTTTAAGGCTTGTTTTTTGTGCGAATAACGATGATTGGCCTAGAAGTGCCAATACAGCCAAAATCAAGGTCAAGGGTTTTTTCATAATGGGTTATCTGATATCAATGGTGGGGTTATCGTTGGATAAATCAATGTGCAAAAAGCAATCGGCTGCATTTATAAAGTGTATTTTAAATTTTTGATGGTCCAATTTGAGGAAGACCAAACTGAATCCATGGGATATAAAAGGAAAGGCCGCCCAATGACAGCCTTTTCATTTCATTTATATATGTATAGGTCACGGGTTCTAATCTTCTTGTGGCGGAGCCAAAAGGCTAACATCATCAATAAAATAAACTGCATCTAGCGTCAATCCAAGGTCCAATACTATGCCGGTCTGAGTGCTATTTGCGGTGAATATCCATTCAACTTTCTGCCATTCGGTGGTCACGGTCACATCTCCTTGATATTGGGCCTCCCCATTACCCGTGGTGGACATTCTTATGGAGCCTCCGTTACCTGGACCTACTGCCGCTTTTATCCATAGGCTTGCCGTATATTCCACGCCATCTTCTGTTGGAACTGCATCACTGGCCAATTGGGTCCTCCAGGCATCTCCTCCAAATCCAATGGCCCTTAGCGCCCTGTCACCGCTACGGACTTCGTCGCTTGCTGTTGTCGCGGTCAGTAAATCAGCTGCGTTTAACTTGCTCCAATTGGTAAATTCATCACCATCTCCTTCTTCGAATCCTCCATTGAGCAAGATTTCCGTAGGTTGTGGTCCCGAAAGGCCCGTTGCTACCAAAGTGACGTTATCTATAAAGTATACGGCGTCTGCAATTACTCCAAGGTCCAATACCGCTCTTGCCGGTGTTGCGTTGGCGGTAAATACCCACTCAATTTGTTGCCATTCTGTGGTTATGTCGTAATTACCGCTATACAGTGCATCTGGGTTGGTCGAAAACCTAATATTGCCACCATCGCCAGGAGTTCCTGCCTGTGCTTTTATCCACATGGACAAGGTATATTCTACCCCAACTTCCATAGGTGCAGTATCACTGGCCAACTGGGTTCTCCATGCATCTCCTCCAGCACCCACGGCACGTAGAGCCCTGCCAAAATAGGCTTCACCTTCCGCTGTGGTCGCGGTCATTCCGTCGCCTCCATTAAATTTTGACCAATTGGTAAAGTCATCTCCATCACCTAGTTCGAAACCTCCATTTATGAGTAAATTTTCACCTACATAAAACTTTCCAGGGGCTGTTGCCTCTCCTCCAGAGGTTACCACTGTGATCGGGGCATCTAAATTTTCCTGAAGGCCTGATGGGACGGTTATGGTCAACTCTGTAGCTGTTGATGAAACAACGCTGGCTTCCACTTCGCCAATGGTCACGGTCTGGAGATTGTTCAAGGATGTTCCTTTGATGGTCACTTCTTCTCCTTCTTGAGCCGCATTTGTCGATAGTCCTGTTATAATTGGGAATGGTCTTGCGACCACTTCTATATTTCGGGTAACAATATAGCCATCTGGCATTACCAAAGTAACAAGCCCTTCACCGATAGCTGCATTTGTTGGTAGAGTAAAGGTCAGCACATCTCCTTCCAATTGAAAAGGAATCTGGTTATTTCCTAAAAATACGAACAGGACGGCTTCAAAATTACTTCCCTGCATGGTTACCTGATCGCCCGGATAAAAATTTTCGGACTCTACGCTGGTTACATCTACGGTGGAAGCGGATAAATCATCCTCTTCGCAACTCGATATCGTGGCAGCTGCAAAAACAATCGCCATAACGGTTAAAAGGTTACTAAAATATTTTAGAGTTTTTGACATGATTTTGGTTTTTGTTTAGTTGTAACTTATGTTTTATGCACTTAGAATGAATCAAATAGTGGTTATGTAATGGATATTCCTGTGGTATTGATCTTATTGAAACGCAATGTCCTTTATCGCTTAATGAACCATTGAAGAAATAATAGGTCATATTGTGAAATCTTATGATCGGTATGGTTGATTAATCTGATTATTATAAAAAATCACTTGTAAAAATCCCAATATTGTAAATATACATAATTAACAGTTTGATGCAATCGGTTGCGTTATTTGTTTCTATTGAAAATGAGCTTTATCCATTCATTTTTGCTTCAAAAAAAAATAATTTAGGTCAACAATAATCCACCTTGTGTTATTGGTATTCTTCTGAATCATTTTGATGGTACAACCAATTGCATTTTTAAAAGAGGCCATCGACCTGGACAGCCTCTTTTTTTAATGCAACTTTAAACTAACTAACTCAAACTATTTACGAATTTTACGTAACTAGATTTTTAATATCCTGGATTTTGATATGCGGCCTTTTCAGCTTCTGACATATTTAAATCATCTATCTGTCCTTGTGGTATTGGTCTTAAGTAATGGAATGGTTCAATGGTCCTGTTCGTTGTCTCAGGATTATGGTCGGCAGCGTCATTTCCTGCAATTTCATAGGAACTTGCATATGCCGTCCATTTTTGGGTGCGGACCAAATCGTACCATCTCATACCCTCACCAAAATATTCTCGCGAACGTTCTGCCAAAATATAGTCGATATCTATTACGGCTGGCGTTGCAGCCACCATGGCAGCGCTATTGTCCTCAATGCGCTCTTGCTGTTCACCATTGTCAAAACGCCACATGCCTGCACGGGCACGGATTACGTTTACCAAGTCGTTGGCCGTGAAACTTCCAGATGCTCCTTTTACGGCAGCTTCAGCAGCTACTAGGTAGAGTTCCGAGAATTTAGCGATTGGGAAGGGACGAGTTAACGCTCCATTAGGTGAACCAAGGCCACCTTCATTATCGGTACGGTAGGTTCCTAGTTTCCATAGTCCAGGGTAAAACCTTCTGTTGATTTCATTAAGGTTAATGACATAATCGGATCTTCCGGGAATTTGTCCCCCTCCAATATTGCCACCGTTTACGCTATAATCTACGGCAGGGTCGTAATCATCCAAGAACGAAACAACTGCATCGCCGGGTGCTATTTCCATGCCATTGGCTGCTGTTAAAGTGGGAGTGGTGTCCCCGCCCTTATCCCAGTTACCTCGATAACTGGTGACGAAAGTGCCGTCGTATCGTGAATCCAATTCTTTTTCTGCAAACGTTTCTGTGAATACGCTGATAGGCGGGGCCATACGGGTCCAAGGTCTACCGTAGCTCTGCGCAGCTTCACGCTGAACCGCGGCTACACCATCAACGCTGATGGTAGTATAGTTGGATGTCACCATCCAAACGGCTGTATTTGCAGGGTTTTCGGTTCCGCTAAAGCCTAAATCCGCATCATTATATATTTGACTTTCCTCTGTACGATCGGCATATAACATCATTTCTTCATGGCGATCGTTGGTTGCGACATGCACATCATAGAAATAATCAAGTAAGCGATAAGGACCTGGGTCATTGATGCCTGCAACAGCCATATTATAGGCTTGTTGAAAGTAATATGAGGAACCATTACCGTCAGGATCAGTTCTTGGTGCTTCTGGATAGGTAGGAATGCCGTTCGGGTTTTCCAACCACCATCCGTAGGTTAAATAGGCCTTGGCCAAGATTAATCTGGCAGCATTCTTTGTTACCGTTCCTGTTAAGCGTGGGTTGTCGGGTAAATCATTAACAGCATCTACCAAATCAGGAAAGATAGCTCTGGTATAGACCTCGGGAACTGTGTTGCGTACCGAAGTTCTAACGGCAGAACTGTTAAATGCCAATTCGCCCGAGCCCAAATCCAATGGTACGCCACCATAGGTCTGAACCAAAAGGAAATAGTTGAACGCTCTAAAAAACTTAGCTTCTGCAATCAGGGATTCGTCCAGGCCCACGGCATCGGCATTTTCTATTATTCCACTGGCCGTATTGATGGCAGGGAAGGCATTGTCCCAAGGTGTACCGATTGAAAAACCGCTTTCTGGTCTTAAATTGCCCTGGCCTGCAAGATCCAAGTCAAAAAAGTTATTGTCCGCACTTTGAGCGGCACAATATTCATCTGTCCCTGTTTCTCCCAGGTTTAGGAAGTATGCAAAACCATATACGTTTCTTAAATTTTGGTACAAATATGTCAACCCGCCCTGAACACCAAGCTCTGTTGTGAAAAACTCTGGCGTGAACACACCTCTTGGTTCCTCTTCTATAATGTCTTTTGTACAAGAACCTATAACCAATGCGATCGATAAAACTGCAATTGATATACTTTTTCTTTTCATCTTTCTCATTTTTTTAAAATGTTACGTTTAATCCTAGCATAAAATTCCTTGATGTGGGCGCATTGGCACCCACCGTTGGTATTCCTGTGGAAATATTGTTGGTGTTGACGGCTACGTTTTGTCGGGAACCATCATCGTTGACGCCAGAGTTGGTTTCCGGGTCTAAACCGGATTCATCGTGGAATGGAGAGAATAGTACAAATGGATTTTGTACCGTGGCATATAGTCGAAGACTTTTGAACCAAGTATCTTTGATTGTTTTTTGATCAAAATTATATCCCAAAGTCAGTGCACGTACTTTTAAATAGGATCCATCAAAATAACCCAAGGTGCTTCCGTATTTTGGGTTGTCACCACTTTGTATACCTCCCGGGGCAGGATATTTGGCATCGGTATTGGAAGGTGTCCAATAATCTACATCCACGTTGTTCCTTCTACCGCTAAGTAGGTTCAAATATCCACTTGATGAGTACAATGTGCTTACAAGGATACCACCACTTTGGAAAGCGCCTACCACATTTAAATCGAAATTTTTATAGGCCAGTCGCGTGTTGAAACCACCTAGGAAGTCCGGGGTGGGATCTTGCACGACTCTATCATCGGCACCGATAACGCGGGTAGGAGAACCGTCAGGATTGAAATCACCCGTATATCTTACCCTGATCATACCTTCGTTGCCTCCGGGCTCATATTGGTCCAAATATTCAAACCCTGGGTCGGATTCGTTCCATAGGCCCAATCTTTCATAATCGAAGATTACATTAATGGGAGAGCCAACAAACCATAGGTTTCCTTCATCCCTGTCCTGACCGGAGGCCAATGAGGTAATCTCATTTCTATTGGTATACACATTAACCCCAACGTCCCATGAAAATCCATCGGGATTGTCAAAAATGATACCGTTCAAGGCTATCTCCAGACCCTTGTTCTCTGTGTTGCCAATATTGCTGGTCACGCTTCCCACACCCGCTGTACTTGGAAGTCCCAGACCCAATAGGATGTCATTGGTTTTGGTAATATAATATTCAACACTACCGGATAGGCGGTTGTTGAAAAATCCAAAATCAAGACCGTAGTTGTATGTTTCTGAAAACTCCCATCCCAGATCCGGATTAGGTAGTTGATTTACAAAATAACCTGTTGCAAAGGTATCCCCAAAGTTATAGTTGACCTGATCTAACCCACCTTGAACCGAATAAGGAGCGATGGCCTGGTTGGAGGTTTCACCATAACCTGCACGCAATTTCAACTGATTGACCCAGCCAACTTTGTCCATAAATGGCTCATTGGCAATGTTCCAACCCACGGAGACCGCTGGATAGGTCACCCATTTACGACCGGGTGCCAATCGGGATGAACCATCTGAACGCACGGTGGCTGTTAGTAAGTAACGGTTGTCGAACTGATACATGGCCCTGGCCATGTACGATAATAATCCAGTTGCGGAATAACCGGTTCCGTAGCTTGTAATGTCTTCGGAAAGTGCAGCATCAAGATTGTACCATAAGGATGTTTCATCGGGAACATTCCGTACGGCCAGTCCCACATCGTCAAATTCGGTATTCTGAGAAGAGAACAACCCCACAAAATTGACTTGGTGTTTACCGAAGGTTTTATCGTAAATCAATTGGTTCTCGATTACATAGTCCTTTTGGATGGAAGAATTATAGCTTGCAGAGGACGGGTTGATAGGGTTGTAATTGAAAACTCCTTGCCCGGTGAAATTACCATCCCTGGCCGAACGGAAGTTCAAACCGACATTAAGACGGTATTTTAATCCATCTACCCATGGTATCTGCAATTCCCCATATATGTTATTGTATGTACCGAAGTCCAATTGCTCGTTAACCCTACCTTTCCCAATACGGTTGATTTCATCTCTGGTCGGAATCCATGCATCATCTGCCTGCGTTTGAAGACGGACAGATTCTAGGTAGTTACCCTCTGCATCGTAGGGACTCAACAGGGGAGATGCTCCCAACGTTTGGTAAATGCCGACAACACTGCTGGTTTTATTGAAGTTGGTAACCGAGTTTAAACCAAATCGGAACAGCTTCCCTACATTTTGGTCAATCTGTGCACGCAACGAATATCTATCAAAGGAATCGCCGGGTACTACGGATGTTTCTTTAAAGTAGCCAAGTCCCACATTATAGGAGCCATTTTCGGTACCTCCCTGAATACTTACATCGTGAGCGGTTTGCAGACCGGTCTTGTATAATTCGTCCTGCCAATCCGTATCATTGCCCAAATATTCATCACCGGCCAAGCCAAAGAGGGGTGTCCCTCCATTATTGGCCGCAACATCGGCACGTAATTGAATGAGCTGTGCAGCATTCATCATCGGGAATTTGGCAAACACTTCTTTTGATGCGTAATAGGTATTATAGGTAATGGTGGCCTTTTGCCCCTTGGTGCCTGATTTAGTGGTAATTAAAATTACACCATTTGCCCCCCTGGATCCATAAATCGCTGTAGCGGATGCATCCTTCAGTATATCAAGACTTGCAATATCGTTCGGGTTGATGTCACTCAATCCCCCGGAAAAGGGAATGCCGTTAAGAACGATCAACGGGTTGTTGTCGGCGGAAAGCGAACGGGTACCACGAATACGAATTTGAGGTGCGGCACCCGGCCTGGAACTGGTAGAGGAAATGTTTACACCGGCGGCTCGTCCCTGTAGTGCTTGTTGGAAGTTGGCCGATTGTACTTCATTCAAATTATCGCCTTTAATGGAAACCACCGAACCTGTTACGGATTCCTTTCTTTGGGTTCCATATCCTATTACGACCACCTCGTCCAATTGCTGGGTGTCCTCGGCCAATTGCACATTTACCGTAGATTGGCCGTTTACCGCAATCGTTTGAGAAATGAAGCCAAGATAACGGAACTCTAGGGTCGCATTGGACGCAGCTTCAATCTGATAGTTCCCATCAAAGTCCGTCGATGTTCCATTTGTTGTATTCTGCACAATAACACTGGCTCCGGGTATGGGTGTTCCCGAGGTATCGGTCACTGTACCGGACACCATAATGGTATTTTGTGCCAGTCCTGCGGTAGTGCAAAAAATAAATAACAAAAAGCTTGTTAGGTACAAACGCAAAGAGGAGGTCCATCTGCCATTTGTATAAACAAATAAAGGTTTTTCAGTCATGTTACTAAGTTTTGATTTTGTTCAGTTAATTAATTCCATTATGACAAAAAAGAATGTCCATTATTTGGAATGTGATAAATATACATAATATATTGTGTAACGCAATCGGTTGCGTTAATTTTTTTTAGATTTGGCATGTAAATTATTCTGTATGCACAATAAAAACAGTGTAAATAACTGATAAACAGTTTTATATATTTTTTGAGAAATATAAGCAAACGATTGTTTATCCAGAATAATATGTATTTTTAAAAATCAAAACGATCTATTGTATTATGAAAAACACATTTTTGACTCAAAAAAACTGCTCAAGTCGGATTTCTTCCACTTGTTTTCTATTAATTCCACTTGTTTTTTTTACGTTTAGTTGCAAACGTCAAAAGCAAGGCCCCAAAGACGCCCAAGAGGATGTAGCCGTGATTGTGGATACCGTCGGAACAACTCCTGATAAGGTCTATACTTTGACATCTGAACTTTATACTGCAGATCCTTCTGCCCATGTTTTTGAGGGTAAGTTATATGTATATCCATCACATGATTTTGAATCGGGAATTCCCGAGGACGATTTAGGGAGCCATTTTAATATGCAGGATTACCATGTGTTTTCCATGGATAGTGTAGGGGGGCAGGTTACCGATCACGGATTGGCACTGCATATTGATGATGTACCTTGGGCCGGTAGACAGATGTGGGCCCCGGACGCGGCTACAAAGGATGATGAATATTTTTTGTATTTCCCTGTTAAGGACAAAGATGATGTTTTCCATATCGGTGTTGCCAAGAGCAATGTACCGGAAGGTCCATTTGAGGCTGTGGAAGAACCTATCGAGGGAAGTTTCAGTATGGACCCTGCTGTTTTTGCCGATACGGATGGTTCGTATTATATGTACTTTGGAGGTATTTGGGGCGGACAGCTTCAGCAATGGGATCAAGGAGAGTATCTAGGGAAAGACAAATACCCTGCCGATAATGAACCGGCCCTAATGCCCAAGATTGCCAAAATGGGTGATGATATGGTCAGTTTTGCAGAGCATCCCAAAGATGTCCTGATATTAGATCACAATGGAGATCCAATTCTTGCAGGGGACAACGACCGAAGGTTTTTTGAAGCCGCTTGGGTCCACCGTTATAATGGCAAATACTACCTTTCCTATTCCACGGGGGATACCCATAATATTGTTTACGCTATTGGTGAAAATCCATATGGACCGTTTACCTATCAAGGGGTTATCTTAGATCCTGTATTGGGATGGACCAACCATCATTCCATTGTGGAATACCAAGGAAAGTGGTGGCTGTTTTTCCACGACAGTTCCATGTCCGGCGGGAAAACGCACTTACGAAGCGTGAAAATGACAGAGCTTACCTATAATGCCGATGGAACAATACAAAGATTAAATGCATTGGTGGCTGCTGATGAAAATTAAAAGATAAGGCAGGTGCAATCCTGCACGCTCGTTCAAAAATAAACCCCGGTATGCCTTTCGGCTTGCCGGGGTTTATTTTTTCTTAAAGTGTTGTTTTTCTATGGTAGCGTTAATTTAACAATCATAAAATAATAAAACAATTATGTAGGAGTTTTAGTGTTAATAATAACGATGAAAAATTAGAATGATGAAAAAACGATATCAACTGATCGTGATGATTGCCCTAATGGGGACTGTTTTACTGTCTTGTAGTTCAGACGACGATTCTGGAGCCCCGGATTCGAACACCTACATTCGCTTTACCATTGAAGATACAGATTATGATTTTGAAAATATAATTACTGCTGAATCACTTTCCATCACTTTCAACGGAAACAATGGTGCCACCATTCAGGACGTGGGAGACACTCGAATCAGTGTTTATTTGCCCTTGGACATAGTTGTGGGAAATTACGATATTGTAGGTGGAGCTTTTGGCGGAGATTACAAAGTTTCATTTTCATCGGAACCTTTGGGATTTGACTTTGACTTTGCGCAAAGCGGTAGTATAAACGTTACCAGTGTTTCCGAAGATTATGTCGAAGGCACTTTTACTGCAACGATAACATCCGAAAGCGATGAGACCATAACATTGACCGATGGTAGCTTTAGGGCCATGACCATAGATGAATAAATACAACCATTTGCAAAAAAGGCTCCTATTTTTGGAGCCTTTTTTGTTGCTAAATGAAGCTGGAATCATTTAGAATTATGGTTGAATGACTCTCAAGCCAAAACAAATGGAAAATTTTGCTTGGCTTTAGCGGTATATTCCAATTAGAATGCGGAGCTTAAGGGTTGTGCAAATATTTATGTAGGTGGCTTGCATCGGAAAATCCCCAGTTGAGTGCCACGGTCTCTTGGGTCAGGTTGGAGTTTTTTAGTTGAAAGGAAGCACCTTTTACCCTATACTGTAATGCAAAATCGGAAAAAGTCGAACCCATTAAATCTTTGAACAAGGCTGTGAACTTCGTCACGGACATCTGGCAGGCCAATGCGGCCTCTTTTGTCGATATCAGTCTTTTTTCTTCAAAAACTAATCGTAAGGCCCCTTGGATGGAAGCCCTGGACCCATAGCTTAAACCTTGCGGGGGAACCTTCCAATCCTCCATAAGGGAAAGCAGTAGCTGAAATAGGTATAGTTTGGCCCAGTCGGCATCATATTTTTTGGAAAATCTTTGTTTGACTTTTCTTGCCAGGCCCTTGATTTCATCCATCAAATTTGCGGCTGCCCTCGGCCTATCCATTGGTGGGTACATAAATGTAGGGACCATATCCCTGTCAAATAAAGGTGTAGTGGCCAAATACCCTGGGTCGACAACAAAAACAACCACCTCGCAAGGAGCTTCCAGTACTTCAAAACCATGTGGCTCCCACATGTTGCAGAACCAAACCTCGCCAGGCCCTAATTCCATATCGCACTCGAGGTAGGAGCGTTTCATTTTACCTTCCAATACTACCCCCAGTTCGAATTCATAATGCATGTCAAACCAACCTTCTTCCCCATCTTCATGCTTGTTCAATAAGATTTGGATGGGCTTGTCATCGTCAAGCTCAAAATAAAAGCGTTTCAAATTATCTATCCGTACACCTTTTATCATATCCTTTCATGATTTTACAAAAAATATGAAGTAATTTACAAAAAGACATATATAAGATTTGACCATATTTGAAATTAAAGTTCAATCAAGGCAATTACAACATACACTCGAGAATACGTTTATCTCTACTGATTAAGACTCCGGATATCTGTAGGCCGGAAGATCGGGTCCATTGTTTAAACTGATTTACTTGACAAGCAAATCAATAGTATAAATACTCCATTTGAGTATTTCTTAATTATGCATTTTTATGGAAAATTTTGATGCCATTGTTATAGGATCGGGAATATCCGGAGGCTGGGCAGCTAAGGAACTTTGCGAACAAGGTTTAAAAACGCTGGTACTGGAAAGGGGAAGGGATGTAGAGCACATCAAAGATTACCCCACCATGACGATGGATCCGTGGGATTTTGAACATCGGGGGCGAATGACTAAAAAGTTTTATGAAGAAAACCCCTTGATTACCAAAGCATCTGGATTTGGGGAGGATACGGCCCATTTTTTTATAAAGGATGCAGACCACCCCTATGTACAGGAAAAACCATTTGACTGGATACGGGGCTATCAGGTTGGTGGCAAATCCCTGACTTGGGGACGAGCCTGTCAACGTTGGAGCGATTATGAGTTCAAAGCACCTGCAAGGTACAATTACGGGATAGCTTGGCCCATTGATTATAATGACATTGCCCCATGGTACTCACATGTGGAGAAATTTATCGGTGTGTGTGGCAACAAGGACGGTATTGAGGCCATGCCCGATGGTGAGTTTTTGCCCCCTTTCGAACTGAACTGCGTGGAGCAGCACATGAAAAGCACGCTCGAAGAACATTTCCCTGGAAGATATTTGGCCCAGGGAAGATGGGCGCACCTCAGTGAACCGGAACAAACCCATCTGGACCAAGGTAGGGGCAAGTGCCTTTGTCGCAATAAGTGTATGAGGGGATGTCCCTTCGGAGGATATTTCAGTTCCAACACCTCCACATTGCCCTGGGCCGAAAAGACAGGAAACCTAACGATAAGACCCTTTTCGGTGGTCCATTCGATCATATATGATGAGGCTTCGGGAAAGGCCTCGGGCGTTAAGGTCATTGATGCCAATACAAAAGAAGAGTTCATCATCAATGCGAGAATCATTTTTGTCAACGCATCGGCACTCAATTCCAATTTGATTTTGCTCAATTCAAGATCCAATCGCTTTCCAAATGGTCTGGGCAACGATCATGACTTATTGGGAAGGTATATCGGTTTTCATATCTATAGGGCACGGGCAGGTGCCAAAATCAGCGGATATGAGGACAAATATTATTATGGTTCAAGGCCATCGGAATGTATTATTGCCAACTACCGAAATTTGAAGGAACAGGATACCGATTTTCTGGGCGGATATACCATTTTTACCGGAGCTTATCGGAACAGAGCCGAAGAAATCCCTGACGGAGCACCACAGCTTGGGGCGGATTTTAAACACAACCTAAGTAAGCCTGGGAACTGGCAAATCTATATGTACATGCAGGGGGAAACCATCCCAAAAGCATCGAACAGGGTTTATTTGAGCCAGGATAAAACAGATGATTGGGGCATTCCTTTGCTTGTCACTGATGTCGGTTATGATGAAAATGACGAAAAAATGATCAAAGATTTTCTTGTGGAAAGTCGTCGCATGCTCGAAAAAATGGGGTGTACGGATATAGACACACAGGACAACAACCAAGCACCTGGATTGGATATCCACGAAATGGGGGGCGCAAGAATGGGTAAGGACCCTGAGACCTCCCTTTTGAACGAATACAATCAGATGCATGAGTGCAAAAATGTATTTGTGACCGATGGCTCCTGTATGACCAGTACAGGCAATCAAAGCCCATCCATTCTCTATATGGCACTTACGGCACGGGCGGCCACATATGCTGCAGCACAGTTAAAAAAAGGGGTATTATAATAAATTAAGATTATGGACAAAAAAGTCGGAGTCGGACTAGTCGGTTCTCAATTCATATCAAGTATACATGCCGATGCATTGAGCAGGGTATCGGATGCAGAGATTTTAGCGGTAATGTCCCCTACAAAAGGCCATGCCGAAAACTTTGCGAAAAAGTTCAACATTCCCAATCATTTTACCGATCTGGATAAAATGTTGGCAATGCCACAAATTGATATGGTGGTCATTGGCGCACCCAACTATCTGCATTGTGAGATTACTTTAAAAATTGCAAAAGCTGGCAAACATGTAGTGGTTGAAAAACCTTTGTGCATGAACCTTAAGGAAGCCGATTCAATGATCGATGCCTGCAAACAGGCCAATGTAAAGCTCATGTATGCCGAAGAACTTTGTTTTGCTCCCAAGTATGTTCGTTTGAAGGCTTTATTGGATGAAGGTGCCCTTGGAGCCCCCGTACTCTTTAAACAATCGGAAAAACACGACGGGCCCCATGCCGACCACTTTTGGGATATTGAACGCTCTGGAGGTGGGGTAACCATGGACATGGGCTGCCATGCCATCCAATTCTTTAGATGGTTGCATCCTAAGAAAAATATCAAATCGGTGTATGCGCAAATGATGACCAGTGTACATCAGGATAAAACCGAAGGTGAGGACAACGCCATTATCATTCTGGAATTCGAAGACGGTGTAACGGCCATCATGGAAGAGAGCTGGACCAAACTTGGCGGCATGGACGACAAGGCCGAAATACATGGCTCTGAAGGGGTTGCCTATGCAGATATACTCCAAGGCAACTCCATCCAAACATACAGCAGCAAAGGAGTGGGCTATGCGGTGGAAAAAGCGGGAAATACCATTGGATGGAGCTATACCATGTTTGAAGAGAGCTGGAACTATGGCTTTCCACAGGAATTTGAACATTTCGTGGATTGTGTAAAAAATGACAAACCCCCTTTGGTGACCGGAGAAGATGGTAAGGCTGTACTGGAAGTGATACTTGCGGCCTATGAATCAGCCGGGACTGGGAAAAAAGTGCAACTTCCTTTTAAATCCGATGTGGACAAACCCTATAAATTGTGGAAGAAAGTAAAGTAGTTACATTCCTATTATTTTAAACAAATCAAAACATGGAAAGAAGAGATGCTTTAAAACTTACGGCCACCATTTTGGGAGGAAGTATCATAGGGTCCCAATTCTTTTTATCGGGATGTGTTGCACCTCCTAAGAAAAGGTCTGAAATGGTCACCGATGGGGATGTTCCCTTCCTTGACGAAATAGGCGAAACCATTCTTCCCGACACGGATGAATCCCCTGGAGCTAAGGCCGCCCATATCGGAGCATTCATGAAAACAATCGTAAATGAGTGTTATAATAAGGCTGAGGCCTCAATTTTTATCGCTGGGTTCGAGAAAATCGAAAAAAGGTCCATGGATGGATTTGGAGCATCATTCCGTTCTCTTTCCAAAGAAAAAAAATTAAGTCTACTTGGCCAATTTGATGAAGAGACCAAAAAGGCCACATCTGTGGAGAGGCCCCATTTCTTTGCCATGCTCAAAGAACTTACCCTCTGGGGGTATTTCACTTCTGAGGTTGGTGCGACCGAAGCACTCCGTTACAATCCCGTTCCTGGCAGATTTGAAGGTTGCATTCCCTATAATGGTGAAAGCGCTTGGATATCATGAACAGTCTATCCTTTGCCGACTATGGAGCGATGAGCGCGCATGCAGGTCATATTGTACTCTCAGAACTTAAGAAGAAAAAAGAACTTCGTATTTGTGCAGCTACGGGAAACTCACCAACTGGAACTTACAAGTTTTTGGCAAGGCAATATATGAATCGGCCAGAGCTTTTCAAAGGGCTCCATATTGTAAAATTGGATGAATGGGGAGACCTGCCCGGTACCCACCCAGGTTCTTGTGAGTATTATTTGCAAGAACATCTCTTGAAGCCTTTGAACATTTCCAATGACCGATACACTGGCTTTGGCACCAACCCACAAAATGCTCGGCTGGAATGCGAAAAGATCCAACAAAAGATTGAAAATCAAGGTTCGATCGATTTGTGTATTTTAGGATTGGGCAAGAATGGACATATTGGGTTTAATGAGCCCAATGAACACTTACAACCATTTTGCCATGTGGCTCAGCTTTCGGGGACATCCCTAAACCATGGTATGGTGAAAGGGATAAGCCCAAAACCATCATTCGGGATGACGTTGGGGATGCAAAACATTCTCGCTGCCAAAAAAATCATCCTCTTGGTTTATGGAACCGGAAAGGAAGAGGCCATTTCAATTTTGCAGAAGAAAATCATAACCCCCAAATTGCCCGCTTCCTTCTTATGGCTTCACCCCAATGTTGATTGTTTGCAGGTGAAAAATACCTGGTAGCCCCTGAACGGTTTGTGTTACATCGTTTATTTGAGATCGGGCTCCAACTCTTCAGGCCATATTGAACAGACTAAAAAACAAAAAACGGGTAAATCCGATGGCCTACCGGTTTTATTTTTTCTTGAAAAGTGACCTTGACGGGGCTTAAGCCTAAATCCCAATTATTTGAAATTCTCAGTCAAATCATTCTTTGTCGGTATAACCAAGTTATGCTCCTTGTCAATAAACCCATGGTTATTTATATCCTCACGGCCCCTCTAAAGATAGTGCTGGCTATTTCAAGTATAAAAATGCCCTTGGCTAAAAGGGCATTTACTATTGTTCAATTTTGAATTACATGCTTAAACGCATAAAGAGTTCGTGTGTGTTGTTGTCCAGACCATCAATGGGGTTTTGTATGGAAGTCTCATAGGCATAGCCCAAATTGAACCCGTTGCTGATATTGAACAGAAACAGTCCGCTTATGCTTTCATCGTACCTGTAACTGGCACCAAACTCAAAACGTTCGCCAAAGTCCAAAATTCCCGTGAATTCCACTGATATGGGCGATGCGTCAACATAGCGCAACATTCCCATGGTCTTTAGGTCCAAGGTGCGTCCCAATAGGAAAGTATAGCCGCCACTTAAGTAGGCGTGCATACGGTCAACACCAAGATAAGCGTTTCCATCACGCTCTTGTAGACGTTCCGGTGTCAATAGCTTTGGTGCGGAGAGGGATGCAAAATATCTATCGTGTTTCAAATAGATTCCTGCACCTACATTAGGGGTGAAACGGCTATCGTAATCCACCAAGGCGCCATCTTGTCCCACACCATAGGTGACAAGCCCCTGGGTGTTGGCATCATAGGAGTTGGCGCTTCCCTTGATTCCAAAATAGAGGATATGGTCCTCATCCAATTGGATATTATATGACACATCTATGGCCACCCAGGTCTGCTGTTCGATAAAAGTTTTATCATTGAGTATGGAGGCCCCGAGTCCTATGTTTTTGCCCACGGGCATCCCGAAAATGGCACTTTGACTCTCGGGGGCCCCTTCGATACCCGCCCATTGGCTGCGGATTCCCAAAGAGAATTCGGCAGCCTCTGAACTCCCCACAAATGCGGGGTTGTACAGGTTCATGTTGTAGCGGTAGAAGGTATAGTTCGGATCCTGTTGTGCGCTTGCCGAGAAGGAAAGCACAAGGAAAGTGATCCATAATGGTATGTTGTTAAAAAGTTTCATCTGTTTTGTATGGTGTTTTTTGTTGGTATTAATAATTGATGAATATCCATCCTTGCAAGGGAGCAGAGCCATCACCTAAATTGATGACGTACATGTACGATCCTGCAGGGAGTTTCTCGTTTCTGTTTTTGTAGAAGCCCTCCCAGTTGTTCCGGTACGATTTTGTACCGAACACTTCATGCCCCCATCGGTTGTAAACTTTGACTACATTGTTGGGATAGTTATCGATTCCAGGAATGATCCAAGCATCGTTGTTGCCGTCCCCGTTAGGGGTAAAAGCTTGTGCAGGCACCAACGAAGGTTCTTCACTTGTTGGGAATGCATCATCAATGTCAGGAACGCCATCATTGTCATCATCATCATCCATACTGTCCGGAATTCCATCACCATCGGTATCCATTGGAGTGCTGGATGCATCCGTCGGGTCGGTTCCTTCGTTCAATTCCACTTCATCGGAATATCCATCGCCATCATCATCGGTATCTGCATTGTCACCTATTCCGTCTCCATCGGTATCGATAGTCTCGGAAGCATCATTTGGGAAATCATCCTGATCATCCGGTATTCCGTCATTGTCATCATCATTGTCAACGTTGTCGCCAAGCCCGTCTCCGTCCGTATCGATATCGGTAACCCCGTCATTGTCGTCGTCCGTATCGGAATTGTCGCCAACACCATCGCCATCTATGTCGGAATCTTCGTTGGGGTCGTATGGAAAAGCGTCCTCATCATCAGGGGTGCCATCATTGTCGGCATCATCGTCGGCATTGTCCCCGGTTCCGTCCCCGTCGGTATCGGTGTCCTCCGAGTCATCCTTGGGGAAGGCGTCCTCTGAATCGGGCGTACCATCGTTGTCATCATCATCGTCGGCATTGTCCCCTGTTCCGTCACCATCGGTATCGGTATCCTCCGAGTCATCCTTTGGGAATGCATCTTCGGAGTCTGGAGTACCATCGTTGTCGTCGTCTTCGTCGGCATTGTCCCCTGTTCCGTCCCCGTCGGTATCGGTGTCCTCTGAATCATCCTTGGGGAAGGCATCTTCGGAGTCTGGAGTACCATCGTTGTCGTCGTCTTCATCTTCATTGTCCCC
>JANSXF010000048.1 GCA_024743095.1 Flavobacteriaceae bacterium | reverse complement strand
GATAGGTGCCAAAAACTTGCTGTCCGCACTGGAACTCAATATAATTACCTTAGTGTCCTCTGCTTTTGCAGCCTCGGCCAATACTTCTGTGTAGGCCTTGGCATTAAAGGTTGCCAAGGAGTCGCCCGATACCTTCAAAACTTTGGAGACCCCGTAGGTTCCCAACAGGGCATCTTCCTCGGCATTAAAAGAGACAGCTGTTACGGTTGTGCCTAGATCTTGGGCCACCTTGTGTGCGTAGGAGGCTGCTTCGAAGGCATTTTTTTTGAATTTTCCCTTCAGGGATTCTGTATATACTAATACTGACATAATTTTTTACTCTTGTTTAGATGACTTTTGCTTCGTTGTGCAGTAGTTCGACCAATTCTCCCACATTGCTGGCATCGACCAACTTAACCGGTCCTTTGGCAGCGGGTTTTTCAAATTTTTGATCTTGGGTGGGTTGTGGTGCATCAATGGGTTCCACTACGTTCAGTGCTTTTTTACGGGCCATCATAATGCCTCTCATGTTAGGGATGCGAAGGTCACTTTCCTCTACCAATCCTTTTTGACCGCCAATGACCAATGGAAGCGATGTGCTGATTTTTTCCTTGCCCCCATCGATTTCACGGACTGCGGTTGCGCTATCACCATCGATTTCGAGACCGATACAGGTATTCACAAAGTTCATATCCAATAAGGTTGCGAGTATTCCCGGAACCATGCCGCCATTATAGTCGATGGATTCCCTACCTGCGATAATAAGGTCGTAATCACCATTTTTGACCACTTCGGCCAGTTGCTGTGCCACAAAAAAACCATCTTTTGGCTCGGCATCCACTCGAATCGCTTCATCCGCGCCAATGGCCAGCGCTTTTCTGATGGTGGGCTCTGTTTGGGCGCCGCCAACATTCACGACATGAACGGTAGCGCCTTGTTTTTCTTTGAACCACATGGCACGGGTGAGTCCGAACTCGTCATTTGGATTAATAACAAATTGAACCCCGTTTGTGTCAAACTTGGTATCGCCTTCCGTAAAATTGATTTTGGAAGTAGTATCCGGTACGTTGCTAATGCAAACTAGAATCTTCATATATACTTTAGGTTTATCTGCTCAAATATATATATAAAAATCCAAAATTTATTATGCATGCATAATAAAATTTGTTCTTTTTTTGGATTTTGGTCAGGCAAGTTTCGGGTAGTTTTTGCTATTTTTGCTTGCGTTTTTAAGCAGACTATAAATATTTAGTACGATTCAATGAAAACATTACAGTTTAGGGAGGCAATAGCCGAGGCTATGTCGGAAGAAATGCGAAGGGATGATACCATTTATCTGATGGGCGAAGAAGTGGCCGAGTACAATGGTGCTTATAAGGCTTCCAAAGGCATGTTGGATGAGTTCGGACCGGAGCGTGTATTGGATACCCCAATTTCAGAACTTGGTTTTGCCGGTATCGGTGTTGGTTCTGCAATGAATGGTAATAGGCCCATTATAGAATTTATGACGTTCAACTTCTCCTTGGTGGGAATTGACCAAATTATAAACAACGCTGCCAAGATTCGTCAAATGTCCGGTGGTCAGTTCAACTGTCCGATCGTATTTAGGGGGCCTACGGCTTCTGCGGGACAGTTGGCCGCTACGCACTCCCAAGCTTTTGAAAGCTGGTTTGCAAACACTCCCGGTTTAAAGGTTGTGGTCCCATCGAACCCTGCTGATGCCAAAGGATTGTTGAAATCGGCCATTCGTGATGACGACCCGGTAATTTTTATGGAATCCGAGCAGATGTACGGTGACAAGGGCGAGGTGCCGGAAGGCGAGTATACCATTCCATTGGGCGTTGCCGATATCAAGAGAGAAGGTACCGATGTGACCATTGTTTCCTTTGGGAAAATCATTAAGGAAGCGTACAAAGCTGCGGATGAATTGGAAAAAGAGGGCATCAGCTGTGAGATTATAGATTTGAGGACAGTGCGTCCCATGGACCATGATGCTATCCTTACTTCGGTTAAAAAAACCAACAGGATGGTGATTTTGGAGGAGGCTTGGCCTTTTGGCAACGTGGCCACTGAAATTATATACCACGTTCAGGACAAGGCTTTCGACTATTTGGATGCACCTATCGTGAAATTGAACACTGCGGATACCCCCGCACCATATTCTCCAGTACTTTTGGCCGAGTGGTTGCCTAACCATGAAGATGTCATCAAAGCTGTTAAGAAAGTGTTATATAAGTAATACAAACATTTTTTAAGGTATATTAGCCCCGTCAATTTTGTTGACGGGGCTATATTATTTAGGGAACATTTTTTTGATTAGAAATTACTTTGAACCAAATTTGACCTAAGTTGAATGGAATTTGCCGTTGTGCTTTTCCCCAATCCCCCACATACCTGCCTATGAAAGGATTCTTTTCTGTTTTTTTTCTGTTTTTTATAGTTTGTGGCAGTGCCCAGACCAAGATAGAAGGGATAGTCACCGATGATACCGGGATGCCCGTCGCCTTTGCCAACATCATTTTTGTTAACTCTTCCGAAGGAACCATTACCAACGACAACGGTCGGTTTTATATGGAATCCGATCAGACCTATGATGCCATCAAAGTGTCCTTTATCGGGTATGAGACCAAGGAGGTTCCATTGGCGCAAAAGGTAAATTACAATATGGAAATTGTGCTGACCGAATCTGCGGAGCAGCTTCAAGAAGTGGTGGTTTATACTGGAAAGCAATCTAAGAAGAACAACCCGGCCATAGATATTCTGCGAAAAATTTGGGCAAAGAAAAGGGAGAACGGTGTGCGCAAGTTCAAGCAGTACCAATATGACAAATACGAAAAAATCGAATTTGACCTGAACACTATCGATAGTGCTTTGATCAAAAGTAAATTATTCAAAGGGCTCGAATTTATGTTCGAAGACCTGGATACTTCTCGAATCACGGGAAAAACCTATCTGCCCATGTTCTTGAGCGAGTCATTCTCCAAAGTGTATGGCGATAATGTGCTCGATAGGGAAAAGGAGGATGTATTGGGCAATAAAAACTCCGGTTTTAGCGGGAATCAGGCGATAACCGCTTTTGTGGAAGACCTCTATTCTGATTACGATATCTACAATAATTATCTAAAGTTTTTTGATAAGAGCTTTACCAGTCCATTGTCCAAAACTGGGATAGATGTATATAATTACGTGCTGTCCGACAGTACCTATATCGATGATAAGTGGTGCTATAATATTATTTACTACCCACGTCGAAAGAACGAGCTGACCTTTAAAGGTGACTTTTGGGTAAACGATACCACCTTCGCCATCAAAAAAATTAACATGCAGGTCACAAAAAGCGCCAACATCAACTGGGTGAAGGAGATTTATATTGAACAAGACTTTGAGGTGGTCAGCGATTCGGTGTTCCTCTTGAAACGTGATTACATGTTGAGCGATTTCAGCTTTTCTAAAAAAGAAGAGTCTCGTGGTGTCTACGGAAAACGTACCACCGTTTTTGATAATTATAATTTCGACAATCCAAGGCCGGAAGATTTTTATAAGGCCGTTTCCGACCCCTACGACCCACGGGTTTTTTCGCAGGATAGCATTTTCTGGAAAAATGCCCGTTTGGAGAGTCTGAACGAAGATGAGTCTGGCATCTTTAAACTATTGGATACCTTAAAAACAGTACCTAAGTTCCGTACCTACTACGATATTGTCAGCATTTTGGGGTCGGGTTACGTCGAAATCGACAAGTGGAACATAGATATTGGGGACATTTACAGCACCTTTGGTTATAACGATGCAGAAGGTATTCGATTAAGGGCCGGTGCCCGAACATATTTTGGCCAGAATGATCTATGGCGATTGGAGGGCTATACGGCCTATGGTTTTACCGATAAAAAGTTCAAATATGGTGTTTCTGGAAAGTTTTTGCTCGACCGCAAGAATCGTTTGATCGTTTCTGGGGGAAATCGAAGGGATATTGAACAGCTTGGACTTAGTTTGACCAGTACGAACGATGTAATGGGGAGGAGCATTGCCTCGTCATCCTTGGTGACCGTAGGTTCCAATGATCGTTTGACCAGCATCAATCTTTCGACGCTCAACTTTGAAATGGAGCCGGTAAAAAACTTCAGAATAGATGTAGGCGGGTCTTTCCGTACTTTGAGCTCTGCACTGCCCGATGCTTTTAGTCTGGATTATGTAGACCCAGGTTCGCCTTCTGGTATTTCATCGGAAATAAAACAGTTTGACCTGAACACCACATTGATCTACACCCCGGGCAAACGGACAATTGGTTATGGAGTGGAACGCTCCAACATCAACGATGATTACAGTACGTTGGTTCTAAAGTACACCAAGGGTGTGGATGGTTTTCTGGAAAGTGATTTTGATTATGAAAAAATACAGTTTTCCTATCAACAACCATGGCAAATAGGTGGCTTTGGTAGGTTAACGAGCACTGTGGAACTGGGAAAGACCTTTGGAACAGTGCCTTTGGGGCTGTTGAGCGTGATTCCGGGCAATCAAACCTTGTTTTCACTATACAATGTGTTTCCCAATCTTGATTTCTATGAGTTCGTAACGGATACCTATGCCACGGTACACTTGGAACACAATTTTAACGGACGTTTGTTTTCACGCATTCCATTGTTGCGAAAGCTCAATCTACGGGAAATTGTTGGCGTAAGAGGTGCATGGGGTCAACTTTCCGAAGAGAACATTGCTTTGAGCGCTCCCACGAACATTCCGTTAATGGCTCCCCAGGACCAAGTATATTGGGAATACTCTTTTGGTGTGGGCAATATTTTTAAGATACTTCGGATAGATTTCAACTTTAGGGGCAATTACCTAGAAAATCCGGATGCTCGTGCATTTGGGATTACCGGTACCTTCGGGTTTAATTTTTAATTCAAAGGAAACCTGCAATTTATGCGGTCTATTCCAGTAATACTGGTTATTTTTGCAACATAAATTATATCACTGACATGTCTAAAAAACCACGTATTACCTTTGATGTACTTGTGGAAATTCCAAAAGGTAGCAGGAACAAGTACGAATACGATTTCACCCTCAACAAAATTCGATTTGACAGAACCCTTTTTTCTTCAATGATGTATCCAGGAGACTATGGTTTCATTCCAGAGACCTTGGCCTTGGACGGCGACCCATTGGATGTTTTGGTGCTTTGTACTGAACCAACATACCCTATGGTCGTTGTGGAAGTGAAGCCAGTAGGGGTGTTCCATATGACAGATGAAAAAGGACCCGATGAGAAAATAATCTGTGTTCCGGTTTCTGACCCTATCTGGAGCAAAAGGGACGATATCAGTGAATTGAACCCACACCGGTTAAAAGAGATCGAGCATTTCTTCCAAGTGTACAAAGATTTGGAAGAGAAGAAAGTAGATACCGGTGGTTGGGGAAATGTTGATGAGGCCATAGAGATCTATCATGAATGCGTTCAGCGCTACGAAGATAGTGAGCATAAAAAGAGACGTGCTTATACTATATAAATCACATAACAATAACTTTAAAAAAATGCGCTTTTAATAATTAAAGGCGCATTTTTTTTATTACTTCGTATTTTACTACATTAGCTGGCATTAAATATTTCTAAATAATCTAACCTATGGATTTAATCGTAAAATTTTTGCCAGTATTTGGTGTCTTGGCCCTCCTGTATGTGTTCGTTAAGAACGTTTGGATTTCAAAACAAGAGGTCGGTGATGCCAAGATGGCAAGAATAGCAAAGAACATTGCCGATGGTGCAATGTCTTTCTTAAAAGCTGAATATAAAATACTTGGCATTTTTGTAGTTGCTGTGGCCGTTTTGCTCTTTTTTAAGGGAAATAGCGAAGCAGGATCCAACGGCATGGTGGCCGTTTCCTTTATTGTCGGTGCCATATGTTCCGCCCTGGCAGGTTTTATCGGCATGCGGGTTGCTACCAAGGCGAACGTAAGGACAACCAACGCGGCAAGAACATCTTTGGGCAAGGCACTTGAAGTTGCTTTTGCCGGTGGAGCCGTTATGGGGCTGGGTGTTGTTGGTCTGGGTGTTCTTGGTTTGAGCGGTCTATTTATGATTTACAGCGGACAGGGCTGGGAACTGGGTGAAGTGTTGAACGTACTTTCCGGTTTCTCGCTTGGAGCATCATCCATAGCACTTTTTGCCCGTGTGGGAGGAGGAATTTATACCAAAGCCGCCGATGTTGGTGCCGATTTGGTAGGTAAGGTTGAGGCCGGGATACCAGAGGATCACCCATTGAACCCTGCAACCATTGCCGATAACGTTGGGGACAACGTTGGGGATGTGGCAGGTATGGGGGCCGACCTTTTCGAATCCTATGTTGGATCCATTATTGGTACCATGGTATTGGGTGCGGTTTTTGCCGGATTACCAGAATTCCAGGCTGCTTTTGATGGTTTAGGGGCAGTATACTTGCCCTTGGCATTGGCTGCTGTGGGAATCATAATGTCGATTATCGGAACATTCTTTGTTCGGGTTAAGGATGGGGGAAACCCACAGACGGCCTTGAACGTTGGTGAGTTTGGCTCTGCAGGGCTTATGTTGGTGGCATCTTATTTTATCATTAACGCAATGCTCCCCGAATCTTGGATGGAAGGCGGAAAAGAATTTACCGCAATGGGCGTTTTCTGGGCCACTATTGCCGGCTTGGTCGCTGGTCTATTGGTAGGTAAGGTAACCGAATACTATACAGGAACAGGAAAAAAACCTGTAAATTCCATTGTTCGTCAATCGGATACAGGTTCCGCTACAAATATCATTGCAGGTCTGGGAGTGGGTATGATGTCTACGGCCATTCCTATTATTCTGATTGCCGCGGCAATTTTGGTGTCCCATCATTTTGCAGGTCTTTATGGAATCGCTATCGCCGCGGTGGGGATGTTGGCCAATACAGGTATTCAGCTTGCGGTTGATGCCTACGGGCCCATTTCGGACAATGCCGGTGGTATAGCAGAAATGGCAGAACTTCCTGGGGAGGTACGGGACAGAACAGATAAATTGGATGCGGTAGGTAATACTACTGCGGCCATTGGTAAAGGATTTGCCATTGCATCGGCAGCATTAACGGCATTGGCCCTTTTTGCAGCTTTTATGAAAACTGCAGGAGTACAATCCATAGATGTTTCCCGTCCTGATATTATGGCCGGACTATTGATTGGAGGTATGCTTCCATTTGTATTCTCGGCACTTTCCATGAATGCAGTGGGTAGGGCGGCGATGTCCATGATAGAGGAAGTGCGTCGTCAGTTCAAGGATATCCCGGAGTTGAAGGCAGCTTTGGCCGTTATGCGCAAGTATGATTCGGACCTTTCCAAAGCCAGTAAAGAGGATTTGGCCATTTTTGAAGCAGCAGATGGTAAGGCAGAATATCAAAAATGTGTGGAGATTTCTACACAAGCATCCATAAAAGAGATGGTGTTGCCAGGATTGTTGGCCATCGCGGTCCCCGTTGCCGTTGGATTTATAGGTGGTGCCGAGATGTTGGGAGGACTTTTGGCCGGTGTAACCACTGCCGGGGTACTTATGGCTATTTTTCAATCCAATGCAGGTGGAGCTTGGGACAATGCCAAAAAGACTATCGAAAGTGAAGGACGCAAGGGTAGTGATGCCCATAAAGCCGCTGTAGTAGGGGATACCGTTGGAGATCCTTTTAAGGATACTTCGGGCCCTTCTTTAAATATTTTGCTTAAATTAATGTCCGTAGTTGCGTTGGTGATCGCACCTAGTTTGGTAAGTCTTTCGGCAGCAGATGGAGTCGGTATCACCAAAGAAGATGGCACCATGATCACCATTACCGAAGAAGGAATGAAAGCATCCAAGGCCGTAGAGAAAGAAATCCGTGTGGAGGTCAGCAATACTGCAGACGGGGCATATAAGGCCATTGTAACATCGCGTACCAATGAAAGTGGCGAGGTGGTTGAACAAACCAAAGAGCTCATGGCCGATTCCAAAGAAGAATTGGAGAAAAAAATAAAAGAATATAAGAGTGCCGAGGCAAAGGATTAGCTCGCGCTTTTTTGAAAGCTGGAAAAACCACGCCATTTGGCGTGGTTTTTTTATTGTATTGATCAAAACTTAATGATCATAAGGATCCATAATTCCCTGAGGTACGTGTCCTTCTTCTTTTTCTAGTTGGCTTGGGTTGAAGCTTCCGCAAAACTCATTGGAATAGTAGTTTATGACATCATTGGGGTTCTTGACAATTCCATTGTCGGCATTTAATTTGAACCTGAATTTCGTATTGACCTTTCCATTGAGACATGGTGCCTGTAAATCCCAAAATTCATTAGGTTTAATAAAAACGCTATGGTAACTATTGCCGCACCAACTATTGGGCAGGTATTCAATATCTTGCCACTTGTTCTTATAAAAAACCTGTCTTGTTAGATAAAGTCTACTATCTTGGGCGGGAAGTTGAACAGTGGATTGGGATTTATTGATGATAAAGACCTTAAATCCCTTTGCTTTATCGGAAAATCCAATTAGGGAATCTGACTTTACAACGATTTGGAATTTACCTGGAGTTGAAATAGTATCAATTCTAGGTGTTACTTTTTTGGGTCCGTTGGAGTCTTGATAATGACCTCCCAAAGCCATCGTGTCCCTTAGGCTTGTCCCAACATAAAAATACCCTCTAAGTTTATAATCAACATTTAGACATTCTTGCGCATTTAGTACATTGATCATAATAAGAAATGATATGCACATTGTACAAAACGTTTTCATCATATTCCTTATTTAATTCAACTTAAAGGTGATTGGAATGGAGTAGGGTACCTTAACCGCAGTACCGCGCTGTTTTCCGGGCGTCAATCTTGGCAACTTGGAAATGATTCGCGCTGCTTCGTACTCCAGACTTTCATGTGGTCCCCTTAGTCTAACATTTCCGATGCTACCATCTGTTTGTACGGTAAACATAACGCTAACCCGGCCTTCAAGACCCATTTCCTGTGCCATTTCCGGGTAACGGAAATTTTTCCGAATGTGCTTCAGCATTTGGGACTGAAAGCATTCCCGTTTGTCCTTTTCGGTTTTTTCATTCTCACAGCCGGGAAAAACAGGGGCGTTTTCAATTAAGATAAAAGGTATCTCTTCAGGAATGTCTTCCTCGGCAACAGCAACATCTTCAACTTTGGCGATTTCCGTATCTTGATTCACATCATTTGATTCGATAAGGGTTTCCTCTATCTTCTCGTCATCATCCTTGATCTCGATTTTTGGGGGAGTCTGGATTTTGGTTTTGGGAGGGTCTGGTAGTTTTATTTTTACAATGGTGGCGTTCTCGATTAGGTCTTCGTCAGTTTGTAAAACGCCAACGTCCCAAGAATCATCTGAGTAATAGGTTTTCCACTCCAAGGCCAAATAGGCCATGAGCAGTACCAAGGTCATGCCAACAAAAAAGTAGAGCAGGCTGTTTCGTCTTAAATCGAGTTGTGGATTTTTTTTGGGTTCCATAATTTTCAAGTTTTTGGCTTTGAAGCCTTAGTTAATAGTAGCGGGATGATCCCAATACTAAACTACCTTGAAAACAAACCGAAATAAACCGCCAATGAGTGAACGGGCCATCTGGTTGAGGGAAACCTGCGTAAATTTTAATCGATGATGGCCTGGTAGATCAGGGCACGCAATTTTCCGTGATCGTCCAGTTCGTTGGCGGGAATCAATTGGGTGAAATAAACAACGGTCATTTCTTCTTCGGGGTCTACCCAATAGGTGGAATGGTATGCACCGCCCCATGCAAACTCCCCTTCGGAACCCAATTCGCCCCTTAGGCCCAAATCTTCAACCGTGGAAAAGCCCAATCCAAAACCCGTGCCTTCGCCAAGTGGAAAGGGAAGGTGGTCGGTGGTCATCAATTCTACCGTTTTTGGCGAAATGATGCGCTTGCCATTAAGTACCCCTTTATTGAGCATCATTTGTAAGAACCTGGTGTAGTCCATGGCCGTGCTCAAAAAGCCCGCGCCTCCTGAAAAGCTTTTTCTGGGCCCATCTATGTAGGCTCCTTGGCCTACCATGCCGCCAGGGTTCGGTGCGCGCTCCAATCCGTTTTCCGTTGCGGAATACACCGTGGCCAAACGTTCTCTTTTATTCTTGGGAAGGTAAAAATAGGTGTCCTCCATTCCAAGTGGATCAAGAATGTTTTCTTTAAGGAAAACATCTAAAGTTTTATCGGATACCACTTCTATCAAAGCCCCAAGAATGTCCGTGTTGTATCCATACACAAATTTAGATCTCGGCTGCGATTCAAATGGTAGGTCTGCCATTCGGTTTACAGTAGCTTGAATAGGTTCGTCCCGATCTGCAAAATACCAGCCTTGGATTTTGGCCTTTCCCCATAGGTCGCCTGCAATACCATATCCATAGGATACCCCGGAGGTATGGGTGAGCAAATCGCGAATGGTGATGGGCCTTTCGGCGGGCACAATCTCGTAGGAACCGTCTTCTTTTTCAACGGCGACCTTGGTTTCCATAAAAGCGGGCATATATTTTCCAACAGGATCTGTGATCAACAACTGGCCCTGTTCTTGAAGTATCATAACACCGACACTTACAATGGCCTTGGTTTGGGAGGCAATCCTAAAGATGGAACTATCGGTCATGGGAACATCACCTTCGATATCGTTCTTTCCAAATGATTTCAAATAGGCGATTTTGCCTTTTCTAGCTACGAGAATAGTGGCACCGGGCAACTTTTCTTCATCAATATAACCCTGAAAGGTTTGCGATAGTCTTTCCAATCGCTCAGAGGACATGCCCACATCTTCCGGGGAAGCCTTGTCCATTTCTTGCGCATTGGTCACAAAAAGGACAAAAAGGGCGAATAAAAATATGGTGTACCGGATGGTTCGAAGGTTTTTCATGTGGTCCGTGTTGATTTGCTACTAGGAGCTATTGCATCTAAGATAACTAATATTCGGTCTTAAAAGAACATTGAAAAGCGGCCTTGCTATTCTGTAGGGCAATTGTTATTCAAACAATCCATGGATTTCCCCGTCAATTCGGTTGATAACCTCCCCTAAATCCTCGGGATTGTCCACAAAATCAAGATTGTCAACATCAAAAATGAGCAATTTGCCCTTTTTGTAGGTGTTCACCCAAGCCTCGTAGCGCTCGTTCAGGCGGCTCAAGTAGTCAATGGAGATCGAGTTTTCGTATTCACGCCCGCGCTTGTGTATTTGGTTGACCAAATTGGGGATGGAGCTGCGAAGGTATATCATTAAATCCGGTGGCTGCACCAAGGATTCCATGAGTTCAAAGAGCCCTTTGTAGTTTTCGTAGTCCCGATTCGTCATTAGTCCCATGGCATGGAGGTTAGGGGCGAATATGTGAGCGTCTTCATATATGGTCCTATCTTGGATCACACTTTTTCCACTTTCCCTGATCTTTAAAATTTGACGGTACCTGCTGTTCAAAAAGTAAATTTGAAGGTTGAAGCTCCATCGTTCCATCTGGGTATAAAAATCGTCGAGATAAGGATTGTCCACCACATCTTCAAAATGGGCCTCCCACTTGTAATGTTTTGCAAGTAAATTGGTCAACGTAGTTTTGCCGGCCCCGATGTTGCCTGCCACAGCAATATGCATAAGATGTCAGTGTTTTTTGTGTTTGTACCAAGGGAATGAAATCGTCGCAATATACAAAGTATATCTACTTATCGAAAAAAAACCGGTTCAAATGGACGATGTTGCATTGCTTTAAAACAAAGTTTTGAAATATCAACCAATTACGTACTTTTGCCCTTCAAAATGAGGAAAGATTTGACTGATTGCAACCTCTTTTCCTGAATTTTATCAGGATTAAAAATGCTAAAGCAGTTCGTGCCGGGCCAAATAGGGTCTGGGCATCTCCTCTCAAAGGATTAAAGAACTACTTCTTGCAGTTTTGTCAAATCTCTTGATATAAATTTTAATAATGGCATATTTGTTTACATCGGAATCCGTGAGTGAGGGTCATCCGGATAAGATCGCGGATCAGATCAGTGATGCGCTGTTGGATAATTTTCTGGCCTTTGACCCAGAGAGCAAGGTTGCGTGCGAGACCATGGTGACCACGGGACAGGTAGTGTTGGCAGGAGAGGTGAAGAGCCATACCTATGTGGATTTGCAGAGCATAGCCAGAGAGGTCATCAATAAAATTGGCTACACCAAGGGTGAATACAAGTTCAGTGGTGATTCATGCGGGGTGATTTCATTGATCCACGAACAGTCACAGGACATTAACCAGGGTGTTGACCGCGGTTCAAAAGAAGAGCAAGGCGCTGGTGATCAAGGTATGATGTTTGGTTACGCTACTACGGAAACCGAGAGTTATATGCCCTTGGCGTTGGATATTTCCCATAAGATTTTGGAAGTTTTGGCCGATTTAAGGAGGGAGGGGACGAGGATACCTTACCTGCGTCCGGATGCCAAGGCTCAGGTTACCATTGAGTATTCAGATGATAATGTTCCGCAACGCATTGATACCATTGTAGTGTCCACACAGCATGATGAGTTTGATGTGGATGATGTTATGTTGGCCAAGATCAAGGAGGATATCGTGAACATTCTGATTCCGGAGGTGAAGAAATTGATGCCCGAAAGCATTCAAAAATTGTTTACCGATAACATCAAATATCACATCAACCCAACAGGGAAGTTTGTGATAGGTGGGCCACATGGTGATGCAGGCCTTACCGGAAGAAAGATAATTGTGGACACCTACGGCGGAAAAGGAGCGCACGGGGGAGGGGCTTTTAGTGGAAAGGACCCGAGCAAGGTAGACCGTAGCGCTGCCTACGCTGCGCGCCATATGGCCAAGAATTTGGTTGCCGCTGGTGTGGCCGATGAAATTTTGGTTCAAGTGAGCTATGCCATTGGTGTGGTGGAGCCTACATCGATATTCGTGGACACCTATAAATCTTCCAACGTTAATATGACAGATGGCGAGATTGCAAAAAAGGCATCCGAACTATTTGACATGCGACCCTTTGCCATAGAGGAGCGCTTAAAGCTTCGTAACCCAATTTATTTGGAAACGGCCGCTTATGGTCATTTGGGCAAACAGCCTAGGACTATGACCAAAGTTTTTGAATCACCTTACAATGGTAGGATCGAAAAAGAAGTGGAACTCTTTACATGGGAGAAACTGGATATGGTGGACGAGGTGAAGGAAACCTTCGGGCTGTAATTCATCAAAAAATATAGATACCGAGGAGCTTCCATGAGGCTCCTTTTTTTATTGGCATACTACGGTCAACTTTAGTAGCTTTAACACATCAAAAACGAGATAATGAAAAGTTCTTTCAAGATTCTATTGCTGAGTGTTTTAATGCTCACGGTAGCGGTCAGTTGCAAAAAATCGACAAAGACCCAGGTCAAAGGGGTCGATACCTACGTGGTGGACAACTACACCAAAAAAGAGGTGGACATTGAAATGCGGGACGGAATTACCTTGCATACCACCATTTATTCGCCCAAGGATACCTCCAAAGAATATCCTATTATAATGCAACGCACGCCCTACAGTTCCCAACCTTACGGGGAAGGAAAATTCAGGACCAAAATAGGTCCGAACGAGCATTTGATGAAAGAAGGGAACATTATCGTTTACCAGGATGTACGGGGAAGATGGCTCAGCGAAGGCCATTACGTAAATATGCGGGCTTATATCCCCAATAAAACCTCCGATGACCAAGTGGATGAAAGTTCGGATACCTACGATACCATTGAATGGTTGGTGAACAATGTGGAGAACAATAACGGCAATGTGGGCATTTGGGGTATTTCGTATCCCGGACATTATGCCACCTATGCCACGGTGGATGCACACCCAGCCTTAAAAGCAGCTTCGCCCCAGGCCTGTATCGGGGATTTCTTTTTTGATGATTTTCACCATAACGGGGCCTATTTGTTGAGTTATTTTAGGGCTACTTCGCTTTTTGGAACTCCGCGTCCCAATGGCGATGCTCCCATAGATACGGCGTGGTACACCTTGCCAAGCTTGCCAACCGAAGACCAATACCAGTTTTTCCTGGACGCAGGTCCACTTAAAAACTTGGATTATTTCTTTGAATATGATACCGCCGATACTCCCACCATGCGTCCCGAAGGGGTGACCGATGATTATTTTTGGAATGAACTCAAAGAACATCCAAATTATGATGAAATGTGGCAGAGCCGCGGCTTGATCCAGCACCTTAAAAATGTAAAGAGCAGCGTGGCCACCATGATCGTTGGGGGGTGGTTCGATGCCGAGGACCTGTACGGCCCATTGGAAACCTACAAGAACATTGAAAAATATAACGAAGGCAACTATAACACCATGGTATTCGGTCCTTGGGATCATGGGGGTTGGGCCAGGGACCGAGAAAGAAATGTGGTCGGAAACTACTACTTCGGTGACTCCATTTCGTTGTTTTTCCAGAAAGAAATCGAGACAAAGTTCTTTAACCACTTTCTAAAAGGGGAGGGTAATAAAAATTCTGGATTGCCGGAGGCCTACGTTTTTGATACCGGTAAAAAAGAATGGAAAAAGTACGATACGTGGCCTCCGGAGAATGTGTCCAAACAGACCGTGTACCTTTCGGATGACCAACAACTTACCGCTGAACAAAAAGAGACCACCGGAATTCAATTCATCAGTGATGTGAAAAAGCCGGTCCCTTACTCCGAGGATGTAAAGACCGTTTTCACCCCAAGAAAATACATGACGGACGACCAGCGTTTCGCTGCTCGCCGTTCCGACGTTCTGGTTTTTGAAACCGATGTGATGGAAGAGGATATGACCTTGGCCGGTGATATTTTGGCAAAACTAAAAGTGGCCACTACGGGTACCGCGGCCGACTGGATCGTCAAAGTGATCGATGTGCACCCTGCAGGTGCCGAGACCAATGATGAAATGCAGGACCATCTTAAAATGAGCAATTACCACTTGATGGTTCGCAGCGAGGTGCTGCGAGGTCGGTTCAGGAACAGCTTCTCGGACCCCGAACCGTTTACGCCCAATGAAAAGACCGATGTGAACATCAAGCTTCAGGATGTGTTCCATACCATCAAAAAAGGGCACAAATTGCAGGTTCAGGTGCAGAGCACTTGGTTCCCTCTCATCGATTTGAACCCACAGACCTATGTGGACAACATCTTCAAGGCGGACGAATCTGATTTCAAGACCCAGACACATACCGTTTTCACCGATTCCAATATTGAGTTTACGGTATTGAAATAAAAAATAGGGACTTGCGGGAGAGGTCTATTGATGAAAAATTTCCAAAACATTAGGAAAATCAATCTTACCATCAGTATATTTGTCCCACGAAGTTCAAACACGTATTGAATAGTTATCAAGAAAGGTGGAGGGAATAGACCCGATGAAACCTTAGCAACCCTTGGCCTCTAGTGTCAAGAAGGTGCTACATTCTATCCCATTTGGGTATAGATAACGACAATCGACATTTTTCGATTTTACTTTCTTATAACTTTTTGATTTTCCTACGGCCTATGTCGAAGGGTTTGACTTTTTAATTTAAAAATTTAACTACAAAAGCAACAAAAGTCATGAGTGATCAAAAAATTTCAACCAATGTCCTACATGCTGGCCACGATGTAACCGCAAACGGAGGAACAAGAGCCGTACCCATTTATCAGTCCACTTCGTATGTGTTCAACAACACGGACCATGCGGCCAATTTGTTTTCATTGGCAGAGTTGGGCTTTATCTACACCCGATTGAACAATCCTACCAACCAGATTTTACAAGACCGTTTGGCAGCTATTGAAGGAGGAATAGGGGCAGTGGTGTTTGCTTCAGGAGCAGCTGCCATTTCAACAGGTTTAATGACGCTTCTCAAGGCGGGAGACCATATCGTGGCTTCGAGTAGTCTGTATGGGGGCACCTATAATTTATTGAATGTGACCCTGCCAAGATTGGGCATCACCACCACTTTTGTGGATGCCTCGGACCCTTCCAACTTTGCAGCTGCCGTTCAAGATAATACGCGAGCCTTTTTTGTGGAATCTTTGGGGAACCCGAAATTGGATGTGCTTGATCTAAAAGGAATATCCAGGGAGGCCAAAGTGGCACAAGTACCATTTATCGTTGACAATACGGTAGCTACGCCAGGTTTGTTGAACCCAATTGAGCATGGTGCCAATTTGGTGATCCATTCCCTAACAAAATATATTGGTGGTCAGGGTAACTCTCTTGGCGGTGCCATTATCGATGCCGGTACCTTTGACTGGGCCAATGGAAAATTTCCTGAGTTTACAGAGCCTTCTGCAGGTTACCACGGTTTGGTGTACCATGAAGCCCTGGGTGCGCCAGCCTTTACCTTTAAGCTGATTTTGGAGGGACTGCGCGACTTTGGCGGAGCTTTGAGCCCGTTCAACGCTTTTCAGATTTTGCAGGGGTTGGAAACTTTGCCGGTGCGTATCAAACAGCACAGCATAAATGCCCTGGACTTGGCTCAATGGCTGGAGAATAGAGAAGAGGTTGCTTGGGTCAATTACCCCGGATTAAAAAGTAGCAAGTATAACGACTTGGCAAAAGAGTATCTGCCCAAAGGCCAGAGCGGAATCGTTACCTTTGGGATCAAAGGTGGATTTCAAGCTGCAAAAAAGCTGACGGATGCTACGAAAATATTCTCGCTGTTGGCTAATATTGGCGACACCAAATCCTTGATCATACACCCTGCCAGTACTACGCACCAGCAATTGAACGAAGAGCAGCAGCAAAGCGCCGGTGTTTCTCAAGATTTAATTCGTTTGTCGGTAGGCCTGGAGGACATCGAAGACTTGAAAGCTGATTTGGAGCAGGCTTTTGCCGCCATTTAATGATTAATAGATTAACGTCTTAGAAAAGCTATGCTGCAGCATTTAAACATAGAACGATTTACCACCCAAAGCGGTGTTGCCCAGGACCTGAAGTTGTCATATCAAGTTTTTGGCCAACCCTTACATTCCGCCCCCATTATCTTGGTGAACCATGCCCTTACGGGCAATTCCAATGTAGCTGGGAAAGATGGATGGTGGTCCGATTTGATAGGCGATGGAAAATGTATCGATACCGAGAAGTACACCATATTGTCGTTTAATATTCCCGGGAATGGATTTGATGGTTTCATCATCGAAAACTACAAGGATTTTGTCGCTGGGGATATCGCCAGAATATTTCTTTGGGGATTGGAACAATTAAAGATAGATAAACTGTTCGCCATTATCGGCGGCTCCTTGGGAGGCGGGATTGCCTGGGAAATGACGGCCATCGACCCAAATATCACGGAGCACTTAATTCCAGTTGCCTCCGATTGGAAATCTACGGATTGGTTGATTGCCAACTGTCAGATTCAAGAGCAGTTTTTGGTCAATTCCAAACAACCGGTGCACGATGCCCGTATGCATGCCATGTTGTGCTATCGAACTCCGGAATCCTTCAAGGAGCGGTTCAAAAGAAGTACCAATGAAGAACTTAAGGTCTTTAACGTGGAATCTTGGTTGATGCATCACGGTAAAAAGCTGCAGGAACGTTTTCAGCTATCGGCTTATAAGCTGATGAACCAACTCCTCAAATCCATCGATATTACCAGAAATGGAGAGGAGGCCTTCAAGGCATTGCAGGAAAGTGATACCAAAATCCATATCATCGGGGTGAATTCCGATCTATTTTTCACGGCCGAAGAAAATAAGGAAACCTTTAAACGTTTGGCACAGGCCAACACCAATGTCACTTACGGCGAGGTCCAATCCGTACATGGTCACGATGCTTTTTTGATGGAGTTTGAACAATTGGAGAAATTGTTGGAAACGGTTTTCCATACGAATACGGAGCGTATCAAAATCTTGAAATTTGGAGGAAAATCACTCGCAAACGGTGAAGGGATCCAACGTGTTTTGGGCATTATCCGAAAAAGGCATGACGAAGAAGAGCACATTGCAGTTGTGGTCTCTGCTCGAGGTAAGGCGACCGACCAACTCGAAAATCTTTTGGAGAAAGCGGCCAAAGGTGCGGACTTTAAAACTGATTTGGCAAAGTTTGCCGAATACCAAAAAAATAATTTCGACGGTGTTGATATCGCTGAAGAGTTGTCCGCCATTGAAAAAATATTGAGCGGGGTTTCCTTAACGGGTGATTATAGCTTAAAGACCAAGGATGAGGTATTGTCCTTTGGGGAGCTATTGTCGGCAAAATATGTGACCGCTTCCTTAAACGCATCTGGCTTACAGGCAAAGCTTTTGGATTCCAGGAAGTTGATAGCCACGGACGATAATTTTAGCAATGCGGAAGTAGATCAAAGTACGTCCAAAGAAAATGTTATCCGTCAGTTTCACGAATTGGACAAGGGTGTAATACCTATCGTGACCGGTTTCATAGGTTCCAATCGGGATGGTTCCACAACCACTTTGGGCAGGAACGGAAGTAACTATTCCGCAGCCTTGCTGGCCAACTTTTTGGATGCGGGGGAGTTGGTGAACTATACCCATGTGGATGGTATTTTTACCGCCAATCCGGATTTGGTCAAGGATGCCCGATTGATTGATGTAATATCCTATGGAGAAGCCAACGAGTTGGCAAATTTCGGAGCAAATATTTTACATGCGAAGACCATTATTCCGTTGATCGAGAAAAATATTCCGTTGCGTATCTGCAATACCTTCAACGATGATAATAAGGGCACATTGATCGGCCCAAAAACCGACAATGGCGGAATAAAATCGCTTTCGGTGCTGGATAACATGGCGCTCATCAATTTGGAGGGTAGGGGATTGCTCGGTAAAGTTGGTGTCGATATGCGGATTTTTAGGGCATTGGGCCAAAATGGCATCAGTGTGGGGATCGTGTCCCAAGGATCGTCCGAACGGGGCATAGGCCTGGTCGTGGATGCATCCAAAGCGGACAAGGCCAAAAAAGTATTGGACCAGGAATTTGAAACGGATTATTCCTCACAGGACATCAACCAGATATCGGTGGTGAAGGATGTTTCGGTAATCTCTATAGTTGGGATGGATCTGAGCAGCTTCCACAAGCCCTTCAATGCCCTGGCCAAAAACCAGATCATACCATTGTTGTTCAACAACACCGTTACCGGGAAGAACGTAAGCATGGTGGTGAAGAAATCAGATTTGAACAAGGCGATCAATGTGATTCACGGACAGATTTTTGGAATAGCCAAGAAGATAAATCTAGCCTTGTTCGGTCATGGCAATGTGGGGGGCACCTTGATCAGTCAAATTTTAGATTCAAAAACCAGTATTGAGGACCGAAAGAGCATCGATTTAAAAGTGTTTGCCGTTGCAAATTCGCAAAAGGTGCTTTTGGATGCTTCGGGAGTGGGGTCGGATTGGAAAGAACGTTTGGAAAAAGAAGGGCAGCCCTATCAAATTGAAGATATTACGGCATTTGCCAAAAAACACCATCTGGAAAACTTGATTGCTGTGGACAATACGGCCAGCAAGACATTTGTGGAGCGGTACGAACCATTGATTGGGCACGGTTTTGATTTGGTCTCATCGAACAAGATTGCAAATACGTTGAGTTTTGAGAAGTACAGATCCATTCGGAAATGTTTGGACAAGAACCAGAAACAATATCTCTATGAAACCAATGTGGGAGCGGGTCTTCCACTTATTGATACCATAAAATTATTGCATCTATCAGGGGAGAACATTACCCGGATCAAAGGATTGTTCTCCGGCTCGTTGAGCTATATTTTCAATACCTTTTCAGAGAAAGATGTTTCTTTTTCAGAAATTGTAAAGGAAGCCATGGAAAACGGTTTTACCGAACCGGACCCAAGGGAGGATTTATCGGGCAACGATGTGGGACGAAAATTATTGATTTTGGCCAGGGAATTGGACCTTCGGAACGAGTTTTCCGATATCATGGTACAAAACCTGATTCCCGAAGAGCTTCAGACTTTGGATTTTGAAAGCTTCATGGAGCGTATCGGGGAGATGGACAAAATGTATAAGGAAATCAAAGGGAACCAGGAGCCAGGTCATGTGCTACGCTATGTTGGCGACCTGCATGGGGATTTGCAACAGGACAAAGGGGTTTTGGAGGTGAAATTGATTTCTGTGCCCAAAGAAAGTGCTTTGGGGCAGGTAAAAGGCTCCGATTCCATCATTGAGATTTATACGGAATCCTATGGAGAACATCCATTGGTGATTCAAGGAGCTGGCGCCGGTGCAGCTGTAACGGCAAGAGGTGTATTTGGTGACATTTTAAGAATAGCAGAAAAAATATGAGCAAGCAAGGCAAACAATTCGAGACACAGGCAATAAGGACGCAAATGGGGCGCAGTCAAAATTTGGAGCATTCCAGTCCCATTTATATGACCTCCAGCTTTGTTTTTGAGGATGCAGAGGACATGCGTGCCTCTTTTGCAGAGGAAAAGCAGCGCAATATTTATTCCAGGTATTCCAATCCCAATTCCAATGAGCTCATTGAAAAGGTGTGCCTGATGGAGGGTGCGGAGAATGGGTTTGCCTATGCCTCAGGTATGGCCGCCGTATTTTCAACTTTGGCAGCTTTGTTGGATGCGGGCGACCACGTGATATCGTCCAAAAGTATCTTTGGTTCAACCCATACACTGTTCACTCGGTTTTTTCCTAAATGGAACATTGAAACCAGTTATTTCGATGCCAATGATTTGTCCCAAATTGAAGGATTGATTCAACCTAACACCAAAATTCTTTATGCAGAAACGCCGACCAATCCCGGGGTGGATGTTTTGGATCTGGAGGTGCTGGCCAACATCGCCAAAAAGCACAACCTTATTTTTATTGTCGATAACTGCTTTGCGACACCTTATCTGCAGCAGCCCATAAAATTCGGGGCCGATCTGGTCATCCATTCTGGGACCAAATTGATGGATGGTCAAGGGCGGGTTCTGGCCGGAATTACCGTCGGTAGTGGTGAATTGATGGACAAGGTGTACCGTTTTTCAAGAATAACAGGTCCTGCGTTGTCACCTTTCAATGCATGGGTGCTTTCCCGGAGTTTGGAAACTTTGGCCATCCGTGTGGACAGACATTGCGAAAACGCTTTGAAGTTGGCCACCTATTTGGAAGGTCATGATAAAATAGAGTGGGTAAAGTATCCATTTTTGAAATCACACCCCAAGCACGAAATCGCCAAAAAGCAGATGAAGGCAGGTGGTTGTGTTGTGGCATTTGAGGTAAAAGGGGGTCTGGATGCAGGCAGGGAGTTTTTTGACAGCATACAACTGCTGTCGTTGTCGGCAAACTTGGGAGATGCAAGGAGTATTGTCACGCACCCTGCGTCCACTACGCACAGCAAACTGACTACGGAGGAACGCAATGCCGTGGGCATCTCGGACGGAATGGTCAGGGTTTCGGTCGGTCTCGAACATATAGATGATATTATCGCCGATATCGAGCAGGCCTTGGGGTAATCTTTCCGCAACCTGTCGGTTAGGCGGGTTGCTAAATTTCCCTATCTTCGTGTGATGCTCTCCAAGAAGACAAAATACGGACTTAAGGCACTTACCTACCTTGCCAAGGTGGAGGGTAGACAGCCGGTACAGATTGCGGAAATTGCCAAGTGCGAGAATATCTCCCAAAAGTTTTTGGAGAGCATCTTGCTTACCCTTCGCCGTAACGGGCTGTTAGGGTCAAAAAAAGGAAAAGGAGGGGGGTACTACCTTATAAAGGAACCTCACGAGGTGCAAATGACCACTGTTATGCGGGTATTGGAAGGTCCGATCGCCATGGTGCCCTGCGTAAGTTTGAATTTCTATGAAAAATGTGAGGATTGTCCCGACGAAGGAGAGTGCTCCGTTCATAAATTAATGCTTCAGGTAAGGGACAGCGCGCTAGATGTCTACCGAAACAATACGCTGGCCGATTTGCTCTAAATCAATACTTCACAATAAAATTTTAGCTTAAAAATTCTCAAAATTCCCTATTGATTATCGATAATCTACTAAAACTATAGGGTAAAAGTAAAATTATGGTTCTTTTTGCTTTTTCTTCGGAAAAATAATTTTACTTTTGAAATTCCTACTAATTAAGTAGGGTAATAAAAGTTTAAAAATGATTACCGATCAATTGATTATAAAAAGCGAAAAACAGCAAAGCACTTACACTAAGGACAGTGCATCGGAAAGCCCAAAAAGGAGCATTGTTAAATCCATTAGCTGGAGAATCGTAGGCACTATGGACACAATATTGATTTCTTGGGTCGTTACGGGAACATTGAGTTTGGCATTTTCAATTGGATTGGTGGAGCTGGTCACCAAAATGGTGCTTTATTTTTTTCACGAAAGAATTTGGAACTCCATTAAATGGGGCAAATAAAATTTTAGGCAATGGCATTGACACAAGAAGAAATACAGAAGTTGAACCTTCAGTTTAAGGGCATTTCTCCCGAAGAAATTATCTCATGGGCCGTTAAACACGGAAACAACCCTGTGGTCACTACCAATTTTAGGCCATATGAAGTGGCAATTTTGCATGCGGTGACCCAAGTGGATAAAAACATTCCCGTGATTTGGTGCGATACGGGGTACAATACGCCCCAAACCTATAAACACGCAGAGGAACTGATTTCCACTTTGGGACTCAATGTGAAACTATATGTCCCAAAACAAACAAGTTCACATCGTGATGCCGTTATGGGCATTCCGCAAATTGATGACCCTCTTCATAAAGAATTTACCGAACAGGTAAAGTTGGAACCGTTCCGAAGAGCGATGGAAGAACACAGGCCAGATGTTTGGTTCACCAATTTGCGTAAGGGCCAGACTGCCCACAGGGATTCATTGGATGTTCTTAGCATGAGCAAGGATGGGATTTTAAAAGTGAGTCCTTTCTATCACTGGAACGATACCCAATTGGATGCATATTTGAAAGCGCGCCAGTTGCCGAACGAGCATAAATATTTTGATCCAACTAAGGTTTTGGAGAATCGTGAATGCGGTTTGCATACATAAAATGAATTGTCACCAATTATGGTGATTGACAATAAAAATGATATAGCCTTGAGCACACTTGCAGAAGAAATTAAAAAACCAGGGACATTGAACGGGGCCGAAAGACCGTCCGCAAATGCTTTGGAACACGAAGCCATTTACATTATCCGCGAAGTAGCGGCACAGTTTGAAAAACCTGTACTGCTATTTTCCGGAGGAAAAGATTCAATAACCTTGGTACGCTTGGCCCAAAAAGCATTCTGGCCGGCCAAAATACCATTTCCATTGATGCATATCGATACGGGGCATAATTTTCCTGAAACCATCGAGTTTAGGGACAAATTGGTAGAGGAACTTGGTGTTGAATTGATAGTCCGTAATGTTCAGGATTCCATTGATGAAGGAAAAGTGGTGGAGGAAACTGGTAAGTACGCCAGTAGAAATATGCTGCAGACGACCACGCTTTTGGATGCCATTGAAGAATTTAAGTTCGATGCCTGTATCGGTGGAGCTAGACGGGATGAGGAAAAGGCAAGGGCCAAGGAGCGTATTTTTTCCGTGCGCGACGATTTCGGCCAGTGGGACGAAAAAAACCAACGACCAGAACTGTTCGATATGTTGAACGGGGAGATAGAAATCGGTCAGAACGTTAGGGTTTTTCCGATAAGTAACTGGACGGAGCTTGACGTATGGAGCTATATTCAAAAAGAAAGTATTGAAATACCATCCATCTATTTTGCGCACAAAAGAAATACCTTCCTTAGGGATGGGTTGATATGGTCTGCAGAGGACGATGTGGTCTTTAGGGCCGATGACGAGCAAGTAGAGGAAAGAATGGTTCGTTTTAGAACGGTAGGGGATATGAGCTGTACCGCAGCTGTGGAGTCGCACGCCGATACGATTGATAAAGTGGTCTCCGAAATCAGGGATTCCAGAATCTCGGAACGGGGCGCTCGTATCGATGATAAACGTTCGGAGGCGGCAATGGAAAAACGGAAACAGCAAGGATACTTTTAATAGAAGAAAGACAAATGGAAGTTTTAAAAATAGCAACAGCAGGAAGTGTAGACGACGGTAAAAGTACCTTGATAGGAAGATTGCTCTACGATACAAAATCTATGACCGACGATAAATTGGAGGCCATTGAACGAACAAGTAAGCAAAAGGGATACGATTATCTCGATTTTTCATTGGCGACCGATGGTTTGGTGGCCGAAAGGGAACAGGGCATCACCATAGATGTGGCCCATATTTACTTTTCTACGCCATCCAAAAGTTACATTATAGCGGATACTCCGGGTCACGTGGAATATACTCGAAACATGGTTACTGGAGCATCGACCTCTCAGGCATCCATCATTTTGATAGATGCACGAAAAGGAGTGATCGAGCAGACACACCGCCACTTTTTTATCAATAACCTCTTGCGGGTGAAGGATGTTATCGTGGCCATCAATAAAATGGATCTTGTCGATTTCTCCGAAGAAACCTATAATAACATCAAAGCCGATTTCGAGGAATTGATGAAGAAAAGAGATTACCAGGACCAAAACATAACTTTTATTCCAGTAAGCGCCCTTAAGGGCGATAACGTGGTGAACCCATCTGAAAATACACCATGGTACAAAGGGCAGACGCTTCTGGAACATTTGGAGGAATTGGACCAAAAGGATATTTACAATACAGGTACCCCACGTTTCCCGGTTCAATACGTGATTCGACCTAAAACGGATGATTTTCACGATTTCCGTGGATTTGCTGGAAAGGTATATGGAGGTGAGCTTAATGTTGGGGACGAAGTGGTAGTGTTGCCATCAATGACGCGTTCCAAGATAAAGGACATTTATTTTTACAATGAACAATACAGGACGGCTCCCAGAAGATCCTCGGTTACTATAACCTTGGAGGATGAGGTAAACGTAAGCAGGGGGGATATGTTGGTAAAAGCGGATGACCTGCCAACCATTGACAAGCAGCTCACTGCTACCATCTCTTGGATGGATAGTGACAATTTTACCCCGGGAGGCAAGTATCTGCTTCAGCATGGGGTCAACAAGGTTTTGGCCAAGGTCGATGCCATTGAGCACAAAATTCACCCAGATTATTCAGGAATAGAGGAGAATGTCGCTTCTCTTAAGATGAACGATATTGCCAAAGTGCACTTAAGGTTGAACAAACCTATTTTTTATGATAGGTTCAAAGATCATCGTACAAACGGTTCCTTTATTATAATCGACAGCCGCACCAATACAACGGCAGGTGTCGGATTCATAGAATAAAGACTTGCGCCCGGGCAGGCGTAGGAACAAGGAGTTTATTTGATTTAAATCTATAAAATAGATAGGAAAACTAGATTATGCAAAGCTTTAGAACAGAGATAGAAAACCCAGTTGTAGAAAAGGACATCATTGAATTGGAGAAAAAAATCCGACAGTTCAAAGGTGGTGAAATGGATGAGGAAAAATTCCGCAGCCTTCGATTGGCACGCGGAGTTTATGGACAAAGGCAGCCAGGGGTGCAGATGATTCGTATCAAATTGCCATATGGCAAGGTAACCTCCAATCAATTGCTCCGAATTTCTGATGTTTCCGATGAGTATTCCCGTGGACGCTTGCATATCACCACCCGTCAGGATATCCAGATCCACTATGTGGATTTGGAACGTACCCCTGAGCTTTGGGCACAACTGGAAAGGGATGAGGTGACCATTCGCGAAGCCTGTGGAAATACGGTTCGTAACGTAACCGCCAGTGAGACCGCGGGTATTGATGTGGATGAACCCTTTGATGTTTCTCCATACGCCCAAGCGGTATTTGAATATTTCCTTAGAAATCCAATAGGTCAGGAAATGGGAAGAAAATTCAAAGTTTCTTTCTCTGCAAGTGATGCCGATACGGGACTTTCTTACATGCACGATCTTGGTTTTATCGCCAAGGAAAAGGATGGTGAAAGAGGTTTTAAGGTGATGTTGGCCGGTGGTCTTGGTTCACAACCGCGCCACGCAGACGAATTGTACAGCTTTTTGCCTACCGATAAAATAATTCCTTTAATGGAGGGCGTTATCCGTGTGTTCGATAGATATGGAGAGCGTAAGAGTAGAGCAAAGGCGCGTATGAAGTTTTTGTTGAAGGATTTGGGGCTTGATGGTTTCAAAGAATTATTGGAAGAAGAACAAACAGCTATTCCAAACAAAACCTATCCTATTCATATAGATGATTATCCGAAGGTAAAGGTTGCCGAGGTCGAAGCTCCCGAAGTTTCCATCGAAGATCAAAACGCTTTCGAAGAATGGAAGTCCACCAACTTGGTACCTCAAAAACAAGAAGGATACGTTGCCATTGGAATCAAAGTGCTTTTGGGCGACTTTTATACGGATAAGGCAAGGGAACTGGCCAAATTGGTACAGGATTATGCAGCAGGGGAGATTCGTTTGTCCCTGAGACAGAATATCTTGATTCCCTATGTGAAACAAGAATTGGTTCCTTTCTTTTATCAAGAGTTGAAAAAACTTGGCTTTGCAGAGGCAGGATACAACAAGGCATTGGATATCACCGCATGTCCCGGAACAGATACCTGTAACCTGGGAATTGCCAGTAGTACCGGAATTGCCGATGAGCTGGAAAGAGTCATCAAAGCAGAATACCCACACTACACCAAAAACCCTGATGTGGTCATCAAGATCAGTGGTTGTATGAACGCATGCGGTCAGCACAACATGGCCCATATCGGATTCCAGGGAATGTCCGTTAGGACCAAGGATAAATTAGTGGCACCTGCCCTTCAGGTTTTGTTGGGAGGAGGAAACTATGGTGATGGCAAGGCAAGGTTTGCGGATAAAGTGGCCAAAATTCCAAGTAAAAGGGGGCCACAAGCATTGCGTTTGATCTTGGATGATTTTGAAGCCAATGGAAACGGAGCGTCCTTTACCGATTATTATGAGGAAAAAGGACAGATCTATTTCTATGATTTCCTAAAACCCTTAACAGATGTAGATAACCTTACCCAAGAAGATTTTATCGATTGGGGCAATGAGGAAAAGTATAAAAAAGAGATTGGAGTGGGGGAATGTGCAGGTGTCATCGTTGACCTTGTTGCGACACTTTTCCTTGAAAGCGAGGAAAAAATTGAAAATGCAGAAGAGGCCATCAATGAAGGCAAATGGGCAGCAAGTATATACTATTCCTACCAATCCATTGTGAACTCTGCCAAAGCATTGTTGACTGCGGAGAAAGTGAAGACCAATACCCATGCAAGCATTATCAAGGATTTTGATGAGTTGTATGTGGCAACCGATAAAGTAGCCTTTGAGGGCGGGTTCGAAAAAGTGGCCCTTCAGTTGAACAAGAACGAGCCATCGGAGGCTTTTGCAAAAAGCTATCTGGAAGATGCCAAAAGTGTATTGGGCAAATTGGAAACGTTCAGAAAAATGGAGTTGGAACATGCATAGGGCAAAATTAACTGTAGTGGGTGCTGGCCCAGGCGATGTGGATTTGATCACTCTCAAAGGGATAAAGGCATTACAAAATGCAGATGTGGTTCTGTACGATGCGCTGGTATCTCCTGAGCTATTGGAATATGCGCCGGAGGCCGAGAAAATATTTGTTGGTAAACGTAAGGGATGCTATTCCTACCAGCAAGTACAAATCAACGATTTGATCGTGGAGCGTGCAACAAAAGGTTTGCACGTGGTACGGTTAAAGGGAGGAGATCCATTTGTATTCGGTAGAGGGGCAGAAGAAATGGAGTATGCAGCCGGATTTGGGGTAGAAGTTGAGGTTGTTCCCGGAATATCATCATCTGTATCGGTGCCTGCATCGCAAAACATTCCCGTGACCAAAAGAGGTGCGGCCGAAAGTTTTTGGGTGATCACCGGTACCACCAAAGAGCACAAACTATCCAGTGATGTGGCTTTGGCCGCAAAATCCAACGCAACGGTCATCATCCTAATGGGAATGTCCAAATTGGGTGAGATCATGGAACTTTTTAAAAACGAAGAAAAAGAAGATACCCCGGTGGCCATCATTCAAAACGGTACCACTGAAAACGAGAAGATTGGAATTGGCACTGTTGCTTCCATTGAGCACAAGGCAAAGGAGCAGCAGCTGTCAAATCCAGCAATCATCGTAATTGGCGAGGTGGTAAATCATCGTCAACGTGTGTTGGATATTCAAAAAGAATATCATTTTCAGGGAGAAAAATTGCAAGAAAGAGTTTAAAATCAGTCAGGTCTCGCTAGTTGGGGCCAAATAAATGTAGAATTATGATCAAAACAGATATCATTATAATCGGAGCAGGGCCAACAGGTCTGTTTACCGTATTTGAGGCGGGACTGCTCAAATTAAAATGCCATTTAATAGACGCCTTGGCACAACCGGGAGGGCAATGTTCGGAGATTTACCCCAAGAAGCCCATTTATGATATTCCGGCCTATCCAGAAATTTTGGCGGGAACCTTGGTAGATAACCTAATGGAGCAAATCAAGCCGTTTGAGCCTGGTTTTACTTTGGGCGAGCGTGCTGAAACTTTGGATAAGCAAGAAGATGGCTCCTACATCGTTACCACCAACAAAGGAACCCAACACCATGCTCCGGTCGTGGTGATTGCCGGTGGACTTGGTTCTTTTGAACCAAGAAAACCGATTATTCCAAACATCGAGTTGTTCGAGAGCAAAGGTGTGGAATATATGGTCAAAGATCCTGAACAGTTCCGTGACAAGAAAGTTGTTATTTCCGGTGGAGGTGATTCCGCATTGGACTGGGCCATTTTCTTGGCCGATGTAGCTTCCGAGGTATCTTTGGTGCACCGAAGAAATGAGTTCCGAGGAGCCTTGGACTCCGTGGAAAAAGCAAGGGAGTTGGCCAAATTGGGTAAAATTCGATTGTTTACCAAGGCCGAAGTAAAAGAAATTCACGGTAAGGAAGATCTGCACGCCGTGGTAATCAAGTACAACGATGAGGAGCAGGAGTCTGCCTACGTAGAGACCGATTTCTTTATTCCATTATTCGGATTGTCACCAAAATTGGGACCGATAGGCGATTGGGGGCTTGAAATTGAGAAAAATGCCATTAAGGTGAACAACGCCAAGGATTATCAGACCAATCTTCCTGGAGTTTTTGCCATTGGAGATGTAAACACATATCCAGGTAAGCTTAAGTTGATTCTATCCGGGTTCCACGAGGCGGCCGTGATGTGCCAATATGCCTATCAAATCATTAATCCGGACAAGCGTTTTGTGATGAAATATACCACAGTTGGTGGTGTGCAAGGGTTTGATGGTTCCAAGAAAGAGGCTAAAAAGGAAGTGGTGCAGAGCATCGATTAACAATACTAGTTTTTAGAAGAGAAGACACCTTTCATGAGCAATTTTGAAGGGTGTTTTTTATTTTAGGCTATATTTGAATTTTACAAACCTATGGACGTAGCTTTTACCCTTAACGATTTCTACGGAAAACTTGGTCTGCCCATTCCGGAAAATATTGGGAAGGATATTGGACATTTCAATGTTTTCAATATTGCCGAATATCGCACACGATTGAGCAAAGGTGAGATGCGTTATGATAGACGGGCCTACTTTAAAATTAGCCTTATCAACGGAAAAAATAGGGCAGAATATGCGGACAAGGTTATCGATATAGGTAACAAGGCGCTGTTGTTTGCATCTCCTAGGATCCCGTACAATTATGTTCCTCAAGATGATCAACAGTCAGGATATTTTTGTGTGTTCACGGAAAAATTTTTATCAAAGGACAAAAGCGGTGTCATATTGGAAACCCTACCGATATTTCACCCTGGAGGTTATCCCATTCTCAATATTTCAGATGAAGATTATACCGAGTTGGAACAACTCTTTCAAAAAATGGACAAGGAGCTGTCCTCGGATTACCCCTTTAAATTTGATTTGATACGTGCCTACGTAATCGAGTTGTTGCACATGGGGCAAAAATTGCACCCGGTTCAGCCAAAAGAGGGCGGAAAAAATGCTGCCATCCGAATTACCGATATGTTCGTGGAATTGTTGGAGCGCCAATTCCCCATTAATGCACCTGTCCAGCGATTGATGCTCAAAACCGCAAATGATTTTGCCGAACAACTTGCCGTGCACCCCAACCATCTTAACAAGGTGCTGAAGGAAACCACAGGAAATACAACCACGGAAATCATTCATTCAAGAATGGTTGAAGAGGCTAAATTGCTCCTCAACGGTAGTGATTGGAATATATCCGAAATCGCATATGGCCTTGGATTTGAAGAGGTGGCCCACTTTTCAAATTTCTTCAAAAAACACACGCAACAATCTCCTTTGAAGTTCCGGTCTGTGATCAAGATTTGATTTTTGCAAAAATAAGATTGATGCTTGCAACCGTTTAGGGTGTATGCAAAGCTAATTTTGTTTTCGAATTCAAAAATCAATTAACATGAGCAAAGCAAAAATAGCACTGGTTACCGGTGGAAGCAGGGGACTTGGAGAGAATATGGCCATCAACTTGGCCAAAAGAGGGTTGAACGTCCTATTGACTTATCGCAGTAATAAAGAAGAAGCGGACAAAACCGTAAGCGAAGTAGAAAAGCTTGGTCAAAAAGCCTACGCATTGCAATTGGATGTAGCAGAAAACAAAACTTTCGATGTCTTTGTGGATGAGGTCAAAAATGTGCTTAAATCCCATTTTGATTCAACAACATTGGATTATTTGGTCAACAACGCCGGTATCGGGATCAATTCATCAATTACCGAGACCACGGAGGATGACTTCGATACTTTGGTGAACATTCATTTTAAGGGAGCCTTCTTTCTTACCCAGAAACTTCTTTCTGTCATGGCAGATGGTGGGGGCATAGTGAATATTTCAAGTGGTTTGGCCCGCTTTTCGTTTCCGGGGTATTCCGTGTACGGTTCCTTGAAAGCTGCCATCGAAACATTGACACACTATCAGGCCAAGGAACTGGGCTTACGCCAAATCAGGTCCAATGTGGTCGCACCAGGCGCCATTGAAACCGATTTTGGTGGCGGGACCAATAAAAATGATGAGGATAAAAGAACTGCAATTGCCAATTTTACTGCTCTTGGAAGAGTGGGCATCCCAAGTGACATAGGAGGGGTAGTGGCATTTCTTTGCACAGATGATGCCAAATGGGTAAATGCCCAACGCATTGAAGTTTCGGGAGGGATGATGGTATAGAGCACATAACAGAAAAGTAATAAAAACGGGTTGAGCGATCAACCCGTTTTTTATTGTTGCATTTCTAAAAATTCAAGGGCTTTTTTTGCTTTTCACTAAGGAGTGCCGTTTCTTTGCAGTTCAGTTCATTTATAAATTGAAAGTGTTATCAAGAAAGGTGGAGGGATTGGACCCTTTGAAGCCTTAGCAACCCTCGACTTCGAGAAGGTGCTACATTCTACCCTTGCCTTGGAAAAAACCCAGGGCCATTTAGAAAGTTTAATCTGTAAGGGGAAGGATAACGTAAAGTATTCAACACAGTACCTACGCACTTTTCTTGATTTAACTACATCCTTATTTTGAAGGGGAGATATACTATGGAAAAAATTGAAGATATATTGAAGAAACGGATTTTAGTGTTGGATGGGGCTATGGGCACCATGTTGCAGCGCTATAAATTCAATGAGGAAGATTTTAGGGGCGAACGCTTCAAGGATTGGCCAAGCGACCTACAAGGAAACAATGATTTGCTGTCTTTGACCCAACCAGAGGCCGTTAAAGAGGTGCACCGAAAGTTTTTAGAAGCGGGCGCAGATATTTTAGAAACCAATACCTTTTCCGGAACAACCATTGCCATGGCTGATTACGGCATGGAAGAACTCGTTTATGAACTGAACTATGAATCGGCCAAACTGGCAAAGCAAGTAGCTGGAGAGTTCACTCATAAAAATCCGGACAAGCCACGTTTTGTAGCCGGGAGTATTGGCCCTACCAATAAAACGGCAAGCATGTCCCCCGATGTGAACGACCCGGGATTCCGTGCCATTTCCTTTGATGAACTCCGCATTGCCTACAAGCAGCAAATAGAAGCCCTGCTTGATGGTGGCGTCGATATTTTGTTGGTAGAGACCATTTTTGATACCTTAAATGCCAAAGCGGCCCTTTTTGCCATTGAGGAAGTAAAGGATGAGCGCAATATAGAAGTGCCCGTTATGGTCAGTGGAACCATCACCGATGCTTCGGGAAGAACTTTGTCTGGACAGACCGCCGAAGCGTTTTTGATTTCCATTTCTCATATCCCCATTTTATCGGTCGGCTTTAATTGTGCCTTGGGAGCCAAACAATTGGTGCCACATTTGGAAGTTGTTTCAGCAAAATCAGGGTTTGCCGTTTCCGCGCACCCCAATGCCGGACTGCCCAACGCCTTCGGCGAATACGACGAAACACCAGCGCAAATGGCCGCCCAGATCAAGGAATATGTAGAAAAAGGATTGGTGAACATTGTCGGCGGTTGCTGTGGGACCACTCCAGAACATATAAAGGCCATTGCCGATGTGGTGAAGGATTATGAACCGAGAAAACTTCTGACCCCAGCATAGTTTATGGCAGCGAACAACGAACAACGATATTTGAAACTGAGTGGCTTGGAACCACTGGTGGTAACCCCGGATAGCAATTTCATAAATGTGGGGGAGCGAACCAATGTGGCTGGTTCCAAACGGTTTTTAAGGCTCATCAAAGAAGAAAAATTCGATGAGGCACTTGATGTGGCACGCGATCAAGTGGAAGGTGGTGCCCAAATCATCGACGTGAACATGGATGATGGTTTGATCGATGGAAAAGAGGCCATGGTCAAATTTTTGAACCTGATTGTTTCAGAGCCCGATATTGCTCGTGTGCCTATCATGATCGATAGTTCCAAGTGGGAAATTATCGAAGCTGGATTGCAAGTAGTGCAAGGCAAATGTGTGGTAAATTCCATAAGCCTAAAGGAAGGAGAGGAAGAATTTATCCACCATGCCAAATTAATCAAGCGCTACGGCGCCGCTGTGATCGTTATGGCTTTTGATGAAGTGGGCCAGGCCGATAACTTGGAACGCCGGATTGAAATTGCCAAACGGTCATACGATGTGCTGGTCAACAAGGTGAATTTTCCTCCGGAAGATATCATTTTCGACCTGAATATTTTTCCGGTTGCAACGGGAATGGAGGAACATAGGCGCAATGCAGTTGATTTTATTGAAGCCACCCGCTGGGCAAGGGAAAATCTGCCTTACTGTAGCGTTAGCGGTGGTGTGAGCAATGTTTCCTTTTCGTTCAGGGGGAACAACCCGGTTCGCGAGGCCATTAATTCCGCCTTTTTGTTCCATGCCATTAAAGCTGGCATGAACATAGGAATTGTGAACCCTACAATGTTAGAGGTGTACGATGATATCCCCAAGGACCTTTTGGAGTATGTGGAAGATGTATTGTTGGATAGAAGAGATGACGCCACCGAACGATTGTTGGAATTTGCCGAAACCGTTGTTGGCGCCAAAAAGGAATCGAAAGTAGACCTGTCGTGGAGAGAAGAGCCGCTTCAGGATAGGATTACACGTGCCTTGGTCAAAGGAATAGATCAATATATTGTTGAGGATGTGGAAGAAGCGCGTCAACAAGCCGAGAAACCTTTACATGTTATCGAAGGCAACTTGATGACCGGGATGAATGTGGTCGGAGATCTTTTCGGAAGCGGAAAAATGTTCTTGCCTCAAGTGGTGAAATCTGCCCGGGTGATGAAAAAGGCCGTAGCCTACCTAACTCCCTACATTGAAGCATCCAAGGACAAGGACGCCAAGGCCGCAGGAAAAATATTGATGGCCACGGTAAAAGGCGATGTGCACGATATTGGAAAAAACATTGTGAGTGTGGTACTGGCCTGTAACAATTATGCCATTGTGGATATGGGGGTGATGGTGCCGCCAGAAAAAATCATCAACAAGGCCAAGGAAGAACAGGTGGATATTATCGGCCTGAGCGGACTGATTACCCCATCGTTGGACGAAATGGTCTTTTTGGCCAAGGAAATGGAGCGTCAAAACTTTGAAGTGCCGCTTTTGATCGGGGGGGCCACAACCAGCAAAGCGCATACTGCCGTAAAAATTGACCCGCAGTACAGTCACTCCGTGGTCCACGTAAACGATGCATCAAGGGCTGTGACCGTGGTAGGTGATTTGCTGCAAGATGATACTTCCGTCAAGTATAAAAAATCCATCAAACTGGATTACGAGAGTTTTAGGGAAAAGTTTTTGAAACGGGGCAAGCAAAAAGAGTATCTGACCTTGCAGGATGCACGAAAAAATAAACTTCAGGTTGATTTTGACCCATCCCAAATCAAAAAGCCAAATCAGTTGGGCATCGAGGTATGGGAAGATTTTGATTTGACCCAATTGGAGGAGTTCATCGATTGGTCCCCATTCTTTAGAAGCTGGGACCTGCATGGCAAATACCCAAATATTTTGACGGATAATGTGGTAGGAG
>JANSXF010000041.1 GCA_024743095.1 Flavobacteriaceae bacterium | reverse complement strand
GGTTCTTCGTCATATTTGGGGAAATCCATGCATTAGGGTTTTAGTTTTAACATATTGATATTCAGTAATTTAAATACGTTTGTCCTTTGCTTTATAGGGTGATATTTATTATCTTTAAGTAGCTAATAAACAACTACTTATAACCGTAAAACAACTGATCGGCATGCCTGGGCTAATTGTAAATAACATTGATTGCTCCCATTCCCTGGTTAAAATAGATGCATCAATAAAATCCAAACGGGCAAAGTGTCCCGTTTGTGAAAAACACAGCAATAAAATCCATGATCGTTATACCAGAACAATAGCAGTATCGTCCGCATCATAAATTTTAATATCCCCTGAATTTGGTCAGTACGGGGATTCCTTTTATTAATTTCCATAAATTTGAATGTTGTTTGTTGGTTATTCAACTGATTAATGACATGTCAAGGGGGGTATGGTTCGCACCTGCAAGTAAGGACCATATACCTCCTTCTTTTTTTTAAATCAATGCTTTTCGTTCATAGTGTGCTGTTTTAGGTTGATAAATCGCTTCTTTCGTCAATAGTACCTGAATATTATTTCAGTACAATGGTGTTTTTGTTGATTTCGTAGGTATGGATGGTATTGGTCTGCATCAGGGCCGAAAGAATATCCTGGATCTCGAACCTCTTGTTGATCGATCCACTGTACTTCACCTCCTTCAATTGTGCATCCCCATAGACCACTTCCATATCGTACCACCGTTCCAATACCTTCATGATCTCGCCTAGACTGGCATGGTTAAAACTGAACACGCCTTCCTTCCAGGAAACCACATCAAATACATCAACGCTCGAGACGGAAGAGGAACCGGCCTTAAAGTTATAGGTAAATTGCTGATGGGGCTCCAGGGATAGGGTATTGCCATTAAAGGCCATGGACACCTTCCCCTCCACCAAGGTGGTATAGGCCACATCCTCCTCCGCATAGGCCTTAATGTTAAACTCCGTACCGAGTACCTGTACGGTCTGTTCCGGGTGCAGCACCTCGAACCCTGCTCCTTGGTGTTCCGTACTGGGGGAAACCTCAAAATACGCCTCTCCATACATGAGTTCGATCTGCCGGGTCCTTCCAGTTTGAAAGGCCACCGGATATTTCAATTGTGTATCGGAGTTGAGCCAGACCTTGGTCCCATCGGCCAATGTCAAGGAAAATTGTCCGCCCCTGGGAATGGTCAAGGTATTATAGGCCATTTCCGTGGTGGTAGCAGCTGTATGGGTATACGCCAATGACTCCCCATCACTTTGGGCGTTTTCAGATCGGTAGCCCAACCCTTTCTCGAGCACGACCTCGGAACCATCGGCCAAAGTCAGGATGGATTTGGTACTGCCCGGCTCGATAGTATTCTCCACGATCACGGGAGCAACGGTTTCAACTTCCGGTTCGCTCACGTATACCTGGGACAGATAAGCGGCAACAACGATGCCCACCAAGGCTGCAGCTGCGGCATATTTAAAAGAAGGACGAGACCACCATCGCTTTGTTCCCGTTTGTGCCTCCCGGATACGCTGTTTCAATACCGCTACCTCCTTTTCCGTATCCAGATCGTTTAAATAATAGCCCGCCAAATAGGATGTCTTGACAAAGTTCTTGAACTGGGCCTGTCCTTCTTTGGTACTGACGTATTCCTCAAGGATATCCAAATCCGCCATCGTAGCTTCATGGCTCAGGTATTTAGCAATGACGTGTTCGATCTTTTGGTCCATTAGGTCTGTTTCTTTTCTTAATAACAGATCAAAAAGGTCAACTACGGGCTTTTTACCTACTTTTTTTTACATTTAGTTGATTTTTATGAAACCATACCTTAATCTTTGCCCTTATGACCATCGATTTCCCCCACATGGACAATGAAAGATTGATCAGGCTTCTCCAAAACGGTTCGGAGGCCGCCTATGCCCATTTGCTCAGGGAACATCATCGGTCCATGTACAATTATGCCCTATCACTTTGTGGGGACAGGGCGGCGGCGCAGGATATCGTACAGAACGTATTTTTTAAGACTTGGGAAAAAAGAGGGCAGCTCAAACCCGAACTTTCCATCAAGAACTTTTTGCTCAAATCGACCTATAATGAATTTATCAATTTCTACCATCGCACCAAAACGGTATCCCAACTGGAACTGGCCTATCGGGATGCTTTGGAACAGACCATAGAGGATCACGACACCGACCTTTTGGAACGGAAAATGACCTTGGTGGGACAGGCCATCGAGAACCTGCCCAAAAAATCCAAAGAAACCTTTCTACTCAGCAAGAAAGAAGGCTTGACCAATATCGAAATCGCGGATTACCTACAAATTTCCCTGAGAACCGTGGAATGGCACTTGGCCAAAGCCTATGCCCAACTAAGGGAAGAGGTCGGCGACCAACTCAGATCGATTTTGTTCTTTCTGTTTCCAAGTCCAATAGACGGTTGGAAAAAATAGCTCGATCACTGCCCTAGGCCTCAATGCTTGACCATCTCGATGCGGATATCGGCCCATATCTCTACAGGTCAGTAGGACCTCCATCTCAGTAGGACAGCATCGGAAAAGTGGTCTCTATCCCGATCAAGAAATGATATCACCCAACAAAGATATAGGCATCGACCTTAACATGGTATTCCTCTACCCCATAGGTTCCTTGACTCAACAGTTCCTTTTCTTTGTTGGCATAGGCCCGCATATCGATACCTTCGCTATGGGCGATATAATTGGCCAGCAAGGTGGCCTTGAAGTGGAAGCGCCGGACATAATATACCACCTTCGCCGGACAAAATTGAGCACCCTCAAAACTAACTCAAAAATCTAATTTTCAACGCACTAAAACCAAATATTGGGTAGCTCAAATTTTTCGTTTTGGTGGCCTTAAACGTATGCCTCATCCAGTCTTGATTATAGGGAGATCTCTGAAGAATATCAGATATCGATAAAAACGATCGAAGGACATATATCCAGGGCATACCGTATATTGAAGGAATGTATGGATACGTAAGGCATGAAAAAGGCAAGGTGAAATATCCATGTAATTCCGTATCTGCAAACATCGGCCGATCCAACCACCGTCTCATATCTATTCAAATAACCAATGGCCCTTACTTACTCATTTTCGAATACATCAAATACATCCTTCTGATGTTCACTTGTAACCACCCACTATACAATTGTTACAAAAAGCATACATAATCGGAAAATATCCGATTATATATTTAATATTTTACATTTTATTGTTACTTTTAAAACACTTAATCGGAAAATATCCGATTATATAGTCATATAGTTACAATATGGATTTTCGAACGAAGATAAAAGATTTTGCAGAAGGACCGATTTCCAGACATCTAATTTTGGAATTACTTAGCGGATACGATCGCCCCAACGATAAAATCAGTGAGTTGATCAAAAACAATGAGCTCATATCCATTAGAAGGGGACTGTATATAACAGGCCCAGAAATGGATCTACCATCACCGGAGCCCTTTCTGATAGCAAATCACTTAAGGGGACCCAGTTATGTTTCACTGGAAGCTGCACTATTCTACTGGAACCTAATCCCGGAGAGAATTTATGAGATAAGTTCGGCAACAATAAAAACCTCAAAAACATATAAAACCGCAGTTGGCAGGTTTAGTTACCATCAACTAAAATTACCCTATTATTCTCATGGAATAAAAAGTATAGCATACTCCCCCAAACAAACAGCTCTGATTGCTTCTCCTGAAAAGGCGTTGTGCGATAAAATCGTGTTGACACCTAGGGTCAATCTCAGAAGCATCAAGCAAACGCAACAATTTCTACTGGACGATCTTCGAATGGATAGTGAAATATTGAATACATTGAATCTGGAGATTATGGAAACATGGATTGAAAACGCACCTAAAAAAAACAGTTTAAAAATGCTTATCAAAACATTGAGGTTATTATGATCAAAGAATGGATAGAAGAATATAACCCAAGAAATGAAGAAGAGATATTGTCCGCACTTCGTGAAATAATGCAAGAAATCACATTGGCAGGTTTATCGAGGACCGATTTTTTCGAAAAAGCAGCTTTTTATGGCGGAACCGCTCTCAGAATTTTCTATGGGCTGGACAGGTATTCAGAAGACCTGGATTTCTCTTTACTTCAACCAGATCCCGATTTTTCCATCGAACCTTATTTTAGGGCAATTCTGGATGAATTCAAATCGTTGGGACTACATGTAAGTATCAAGAAAAAGACAAAAGAATCAGCGATAGACTCTGCTTTTTTGAAAGCCGAAACCATATGGCAGGAAATCGTACTTGAAGATGTTATTAAACAAACAGGGGTACGTTCCAATAGGACCCTGAAAATAAAAATAGAAGTGGACCGACGACCTCCCTTGAACTTTAACACAGAAGAAAAATTATTGCTTAGGCCATTTTCTTTTTATGTAAAGTGTTTTACAGGACCATGCTTGTTTGCTGGTAAAGTGCACGCATTATTATTTAGAAAATGGAAAAACAGGGTAAAAGGGCGAGACTGGTATGATTTGGAATGGTATATCAAGAAGAATATTTCTTTGGACCTGAGCCATTTTTTGGCAAGGGCAAAAGACACAAACGACTGGCAAGCAGACAATATTTCGCCCGAACAGGTTATTGAACTGCTTCAAAAAAAAATTGAAGCAGTATCATTTAAAAACATCAAAGAAGATGTTGTCAGATTTATAAAAAATGATGATGTCTTACGTATTTGGGGCCCTGAATATTTCCATGATCTAGTTAGAAAAATCAAATTCAAAAACGAATAAAGTCAAAGCAAGTCAATTATCCTTTTACCTATTGGTAACATGACGAAGATGGAAATTTGAGATTGGAGTTCAATATTTACTATTAAAAGGCAATACCGCTCACCTTGGTAATTTGTTTTGTCCTTATATAATTTCAATTCCAACCATCTACAGCAATTTAATTATATTTGAAATGACGAAAGCAATTCAAACATAAAAGTTCACAAATCGTCAACATTAAGAAGTGGACTTTCTCAGGATATTGATTAATACTGGGCTAATGAGTGAAGGTTCTGAACCCAGTCAGGTCACTTTTTAAGAAACCATAAGATACCAAAATCCTGTAATATAACTGATTTACAGGATTTTGCGTTTTTTAGCATATCATTTAATTTGATATAAAATGGTTTAAAAAAGGGATCAGGAACAATTAAAATGCACGTTTAGAAGGATCATTGGGCGACCGAGCCCTACTTCCCAAGGTGCTTGATGCGGATGTCTTTGTATCCATCCATTGCAACCAGGCTCCAAATTCCAAAGCTCAAGGCTTTGAGATCTTTTTGTTCGACGGGAAAGTAAAGCGTAAATCCTAATATTGTCGCCCATACCTTGGCCCAATATTTACAAAGTAGGCTGGGGATACATGACCGTGGGATCAAACAGGCCAACTTCCAAGTATTACGGGATACCTTTGGCCACTATTCCTCCATCCTATTGGGAACCGGGTTCCTTTCCAATGATTTGGAAGCTGATCACTTACTAAAAAAGGAAGGCCGATCCGCTATCGCTCTGGCCCTACTACAATCACTGATTAAAATCTTCTACCATGACTGAGATATTCAAGTCCTTAATTGCCTTATTGCGACAACTGTTTTCAGGAGTTATTCAGACTTTTCTGAAAGAAATGGATAAAAGACCAAGAAAATCATAAATCGGTGCAATATCCTACTGGTTATTTCTATAGTACTATCATATAAAGTAAACATAAATATTTACTTATTTTAATTTTTGTAAACATATGTGTTAACATTTTTATATGTTTGTAAATATATTTATTTACTTTTAGCGATTTTTGTTACTGGATAACTTTACCACAAATGAGGAACAAGCAAAAACTTTTAATAGAACAGTTGGACCAAAAGCTACGGCCCTTTTCTGAGGCCAGAATGGTCCCAGTCCCCGAACGCGGATGGATACATACCATCAGGACCGCGTTGAACATGACGATGGCCCAGCTCGGAACCCAATTGAACATAACCAGGCAAGGGGTGAAAAACATTGAAGTCAGTGAGGCCAATGGCAGAATATCACTCAATTCCTTGAAGGATGTGGCCCATGCCATGGATTTGAAATTAGTGTATGCACTGGTCCCAAAAGATGGTACCATCCATGATATGATACAACAAAAAGCAGAAAAACTGGCCAAGAAAATAGTGTTGAGGACCAATCAAAATATGAAATTGGAGAACCAGGGAATCGGTGACGAAAAATTAGAAAAAACCATAAAAGAGCTTGCCGATGAAATAAAACGGGAGATGAGAAGGTCGCTATGGGATTAGAGTTCAATTATAAATATGGTCAAACACCTTTGGACCAGGAAGAAAAGGAAGGCCTTAAAATAAAGTCCATCACCACCCAAGGAGAACTGGATGAGTTTGAGCAATTGAATATTGAAAAGGCCGTCGAGTGGACCATTCATGCCACATTGAAAGCTGAAAAAATCTTAACCGAGAAATTTGTAAAGGACTTGCACAAAAGAATGTATGCCGATGTATGGAAATGGGCCGGAGAATTCAGGAAGACCAAAAAAAATATTCATTCCAAGCCCTTCAATAGGATTGGTTGGAAAACATTTTACTTTCCCCTTTATTTATAATGGAAAATATTTTACATAAAAACAATTATAATGGAAAATATTTTGCATTTTTGTATATATTCTTAGTTATAATGGAAAAAAACGCCCCATTACATTTGCAGGAGATCATTTATGGGTCCTCAGATTCCATAGTTTCAAGAAGGATTTCCAATTGGGAAAAAGAGGGCATAATACGCAATATAGCTTCCAGGATCTATACCTCCAATTTGGAAGATTCCCCAGAGGACATCATACAGCGAAATATATTTCCGATACTGGGGCATTTATATCCCGGTGCCGTATTGAGCCATCGGTCGGCTTTTGAATTTGCCCCCACGTCAACGGGCCAGTTGTTCGTGACTTACAAGTATACGAAAAAAGTCAAGCTCCCGGGGGTGACCTTGCGCTTTTTGGAAGGTCGTCCGGCAATTGAAGGGGATACCCCTTTTTCAGGAAAACTAATGGTATCACAACGAGAGCGTGCCTTCTTGGAAAACCTGCAGATCAGCAGACAACTTGGCCCGGATTCAAAAACACTCAATTTTCCGGAAATCGAGGCTAAATTGGAAAAAATAATCCGCGTCAACGGAACCGATGAATTGAACAAGGTAAGGGATAGGGCTCGATTGATTGCCAAGGAGTTGGGTATGGATATGGAGTTTGAAAAACTGAACAAAATTATCGGTGCCCTATTATCGACCAACCCCATCGATGAACTCAAATCTGAGGTAGGCCGGGCAAGATCCACAGGAATCCCATTCGACCCCCATCGCATCCAAGTCTTTGAACTACTGTTCAAAGAGCTCAAACAAAACGAGTATAAATACAGGGAGGAAAAGAACTCCACTACCACTGCCTATCGAAATTTCGCATTTTACGAGAGCTACTTTTCCAATTACATTGAAGGTACGGTCTTTGAACTGGATGAAGCAAAAATGGTCATCTCCACACAGCAGCCCATACCTTCCAGAAATGAGGATTCCCATGATATTCTGGGTACGTACCAACTTGTATCCAATAGAAGGGAAATGACAATAACACCGTTCTCTAAAGAGAATTTCCTGGAAATCCTGCAATATCGTCATGAAATTCTCTTAGGAGCAAGGTTAGATAAAAAACCTGGCCAATTTAAAGATAAGAACAACCGGGCCGGGGATACGGAATTTGTCGACCTGGAACTTGTCCGGGGAACTTTGATGCAAAGCTTTGATTTATACAGGGCCCTTTCCCATCCCTATGCCAAAGCCGCCTTTATCATGTTTGTGGTGAGCGAGGTCCATCCTTTTCTTGATGGCAATGGCCGTATGGCACGTATCATGATGAATGCCGAACTAACGGCAGGGAATCAGACGAAAATCATTATTCCCACCGTTTATAGGGAAGACTACCTGGGGGGCCTGCGAAGACTAACACGTGCCAATGACCCAAAAGTATATATACGTATGTTGGAACGTGCCCAAGCATTCAGTGATACGCTTGTGGCCATGGATATGGACTCGATGGAAGTACAACTGAAGAAATCCAATGCCTTTGTGGAAAGCAGTGAAGGAGTATTAAAATTTTAAGTGACAAGGTGGAAACGCCGACATAGAGGTTCTTCGTCATATTTTGGGAATCATTAACCGGTTTGGGACAATATCACCTTATTACGCAATTGGTCAAAGCGGGCCCTGCCCTACATTTGTCTTTTTATACTCTTTATCCGGTTTACATGCCCTTATACAGCGCCATTGCTCCAAGGCGGATGATCATAGGCCGAAAGTCTTCGTTCGTGGGCTTTGTCGCGGTTACAGGAATAAAATCGCAGGGTTTCTCCGTAACTGATCCCGCTTTCCCTGAAACAGGATTGCCGAGTTTACAAATTTGCTCTCGGTAATGCCATGGAACTTGGCAAAGGTGGCCTGCCCTTGACCGCTCTGGTGACACTCCTTCACCAGACGCTCCATACGTTGGTAGTCGGCTGTTTTTGACATCGTTCTTTTTAAGGCCAAAATTAGAGCTCTATGCTATACCGGAAAAGTTGTACTTAGACGGATGGATACCTTTCATCTGAATCATATCATAAAACACTCACATTAGCGTTGTAGGGTTATCCGCTGTTAACTATTACTCTTCATCAATTGGAACCTTTGTATACTAGGTTCTCCAAATTGATCTCCCCTATTTTTCTAGTTAATTGGGCATCCGAATACAGCTCTAATATAGGGTCAAGAAAATGATAGGTATAATTGGCCCCATAAACAAAAGGGTTGCCCGTATCAAAATCTTTAAAAACAGACCTGACTTTCATTGTGAGCTGTAGCAGCACACTTTTATCGTTGATCAAAGCTTCAGCTTTATCCGGGCTCATTTTAAACAGCACATCGCCATTGATATATTCCACTTGCTCCGTTTTATTGTAAAACGCATGCCCGTATGGTGCTTTGGGAGCAAATTCATTAAAGTACTCAACCGCAGAGATAGCACCAAGGGGCGGTCTTTTAATGGGCAAGCGCACCCAAAAACCTCCTTTATCAAAGTCATACTGGCCTTGAAACTTTATGGCATGGACCAGTTGAAAATCTTCAGAACCATCGGCAAAAAAGTCTTCGCTCCATTTTAAAATGATGTCCAGATACTTTTCCACAAAGGTCACATACCGTTCATTTTCTGTAAAATCATCTGCTTGGTGTCCCCCCCATTCCCTTACCAATGCGCTTTTACCGGTTCCGCTCCAATCGTTCATGAAATATTCCTTTTTAAGGGCGTCTGTTCCCATATCAAAAGCAAATTCCTTCAATACTTTTTGCGCCAGACTGGATTTGGCCTCCTTATCAATGATCTTGCCTTTGGTCTGTTGTGTTAAAGCGGTTCTATCCATTGCCTTAAAATGCTCGTTCAACATATGGATACGTACCAAGTGTGCAAACCCGGTATATCCCAGACCGGTCAGATTCCTCTTTTCGGCTGCTTCCTTGGAAAGATCCACTTTTTTAGGATTATCCCGCATCATATAAGCATCAATGGCGCCAAACCTGGGAAGGCCCTTGAATTTTTGGATCACAATGTCCCTAAATACAGGATCAGGTGATTTGTAGACCAAATATTCGGAATCATCGAATGATATATTGGTGGTTTGTTTCGAGGTATTTTGGTCAATGGTTTTTTTATCGGTTTGGTTTGTACCGCCCGTTTGGGTGCTTGGCCCCTGTCCCGCACCCTTAGTCCCATTAAGAATGTCATCTACCCTTTTATCTGCTTTTTTTATGATTTTTTCCTCTGCCTGTTTTTTCAGTTTTTTAAAAAACTGACCATTCACAGGCTGTGGCATGGCCATCATCAAGATACCGATTGTCAGCCATAAGACCTCTTTGGAACAATTCCGTATCATATCTTAATCCTTAAATTTAATAGTCCTGATATCCGATTCACCCATTTTTTGACTTAACAGGCCATCCTTGTAAAACTCCATCTTAGTGTCTTCCAGTTCAAATTCCCAGGCAATATGGGTCTGGCTAGTTAAGTTAGGGGTCACCTTAACTTTAAATACCACGAACACTGGGGAACGCTCTATTAAATTGTATGCTTTGGCAGCAGTGGGTTCAACAGGAAAAAAAACCTTTTTTGAGTAATTTTTTAAAGTTTTTTCATTTTCTGAATAGGCCAAAAAATTAGAGTTATGCAATATAAAGTCCCCACCAATGGAGAATATACTTCTGATCCAATAGCCTTTGTTTTTGAAATCATATTTTTCAGCCACTGCCCCCCTTGCAACGAAATAGGCAATTTGGGTCCCATCTTCATAAAATGAGTTGCTCCATGCCTGAAGAGTGCCATAATGGCTCTTGATGAACTTGGTATAGCTTCGGTTTTGGGCAAATTCATTGTTCCTTGTGCCTCCCCAGCTGGGTACAATGGTTCGTTCGCCTACAGAATTATTGAAATTACAAGGGGCTTTTGCTTCGGAATCACAAAAATATTCCTGTAGCTTTTCATCCGAAAGAACATCCTTGGCGAGCATCAACAAATGGTGCTGTGCATTATTGGAATTCTTTGATTTCAGATCATTGTTCGTATAATTATAAGTAGTCAACTTTGATTGGTCCATATCTTTAAAAAGGTCTTCCAAAAATTTAAGTTCCAAAAGCGCCTCATACGCTTTGTTCATCGTCGGCTCCGTGGTTCCTCTTAAAAAATAAACATCTCCGTATCTGGGAAGTCCCTTGTATGATTGAATAACGACATCCCTAAAATCTTTGGAGGGTGCCTTGAACCTTAGAACATTTTGATCGTTTACAGCAACGGGGTCTCTTTTGTCCGCTGTTTCGCTCTGTGAGATTGTATTATCAGATGCAGGCCCAGGTTTTGCATCGGGAACCGACGTTTTCTCACCGTTGCCATTCAACAACTCATCTGTTTTCTCACTAGCCTTTTTTGCAATCTTGTTTTCTACGTTCTTTTTTAATTTTTTTAAAAACTGAGCCTGGACAGAAATCGGCATAAACAAGCCTAACACAGTCACGATCAAAATAATATTGGTTTTTACAGGTTTCATTTTCATAACTTTTGGATTATCTGGTCTTGGATACCATGGTATTGGTATTGATTTCACCCACTTTTTTTGTAAGTCCGTCATCTGAATAGATCTCGATAACAGGACTGTTGAGGCTAAAAGTGGTCTTGAGTTGATCTGCCCGATAGTTTTCCAAACCATTGAGAGAACCGGTCACATCAAATACCAAAAAAATCTGTTGGGTCTTTTCAGAGAAGGTTTCAGCCTTTTCGGGCGACATTTTGAACAGTATCGACGAACCGTTGGGGTGCATCAACTTTCTTTCTGATGAATTGGCGGGTTGGAGTCCATACCACTTTAATAAAAATCCTTGATTGTAAAACTGATGCGTGTTCAACCAATAGCCCCCGTTCTTAAAATCATAGGTACCCAAATTGGTCCGTGTAACATAATATCCCTGCAAGACATTGTCGGAATAAAGCGTTTTTGCCCACTTCTCGACCAACGGAAATTTCTCCTTTACAAAATTGGTGTACGCCCTTAATTTTTGGAACTCTGAAGCTCCTCTTCCTCCCCATGGCCTAATATTACGAGGTTCGTTATAATACCCGTCCTGCAAGAATCCCGAAGAACAATCCTCTTCTTTTGGGTTACAAAAAAACCGTATGGACTCCTTTTTGTTGGACAAGGCGTTGGCAAGGGCCTGCAGATGTTGTTGGGCCGTATAGGATTTAAGGTCTCTCTCGTACATGTTTTGCGTGCGTTCCGTAAAAAAATCCTTGTCCATCACTTCGAATATATCCGCTTTGAACCTCATTTTCAAAAGCTCCACAAAAGCATGCCTGCTCGCATTGTTGTGACTGAATTGTTTGTCCTTTTCAAAGTACTCGGCATCCCTGGAACTTACATAGGTTCCATCTGATTTTAGAAAATACTCATCCTGCACCCCAAAACGGAGCTTACCCTTGTGGGTCTGCAAGGAAAGTGAAATAAAATCGGCGGTGGGAGAATCAAACACCTTTTCCTGTGACTGTCCCCGCCCCATTATTTGGAATACCAACACCGTTATTAAGAAAAGTACCTGTTTCATGCATTAATTTTTAAGAATAAGGTTATCTAGGGATAGGGTCCTAAAATGACTTACAAGAGCTTCCTCTGTATAAATTTCCATGTCACTGCTTTCATGGGAATAGTTAAAGTCAATAGGATCTGTTGGAGCATCCATCCCCTTATCCGAATGTTGCAGTTTTATCTTTTTTACCAGATATAATCGGTTGATGCCCTCTTTTTTAAAGCGCTCAGCAGTTTGCTCATCCATCGGCAAGAAGAAATTAATGCTTTTTCCTCGGGCCAATTTGCCCAGAAGCTGACTTTCGTAGGGTTTCACAGGTTCGAAGGTCACTCTTTTTCGCCCGCCCTGTTTAAATGGGAAAATATCATTAAGGCTCAAATAATGATGCACCCAGTATCCTTTATTACCAAAATCATAATTTCCTCCAATATTTAGGGCAGAAACATGGTAAGCACTCAATTCATCATTTTTAAAAACATCTTGACACCATTCCAAAAGTGGATCTATACAAGTATTCACAAAGGTTTTGTAATTGCGCTGCCTTTCAAACTCGTTCTTACCTTGATTGGCATTTTTGCATGCCCGGTCCAGACATAAGTTAGGAGCGACCTGATTGAGCAAGAATCGCTGGAGGTAAGCAGAATTCGATTGTTTTTCGGTAAGACTCTTGCTTAAAAAGGTCAATCGATCCTTATCCAAATCCTCCATGAAAGGCGTGAGATATTTTAAATTGACCAACAAGGAGAAATTGATTCTCCCTGTATTTACCATTTTGTTCTTTTTAAGTTGCCCCGGGTTTCGACCACCACCACGAACGGGCCTCACAGCATTGGATCTGGGATCGGCATTTGTACTTGGAACTTGATTTTTATAAGAATCCACAACACCAAACCTGGGCAATCCTTTGTACGCCTGAAGGTTTATTGAAACAAAATTGTCCGAGGGCGGCCTATGGGTTATCAGTTCATCTGTACCAGCTATCTGTGCAAAACTATGGAGCACGGCTGCTACCATAAGAAAAACACTAAATCCAGATCTTATCATTAACACTGTTTTTTTGATGTTCATTCCCAAGTTATGGTACCGTCCATCGTCAAAATGGTGTCATCATCGGTATTGATTACCGTTGTGTTTTCAAAGCTGACCTGTTTGGCTTCAAAATCAACCCCGAACCCGTCGCCGCATGCGGTAAAAAAATTTTGGTAGGGCGAAGAACAGGCATGGCGGAACTCCTGTCCATTCCTTACTATGGTCATGGATATGGTCTTATCAATATCGGGGGAGCCACCGGTGGAAAAATCCGCTGCAACGATTACAAATCCGTTTTGGTCGTTTTCATAAATGAATTCATTATCGACCACAGTAATATTCTCAGATAACAGAATTACCGATTTATCTGTCCCTGACAGGGCAACATTGGCCACTTCAATATGACCAACGGTCAATGAAGTACCCAGTTGCGAAGTTTCCTCCCCGGATAATTGTATGGTTCCCTGTACTTCGTTTAATGTACCGTTTTCAGGTTCGTTACCATCATCGGTGCCGCAACCAACAAAGAAAAATAACATAGAACAGGACAGAAAAAGCATGGTAGTGTATTTCATATAGTTAATGATTATGCCGTATAGCAATCTCTAAACTATGAATTCCATTGCCCTTGTGCCATGGTCAATTATTATACGTATGGTTATTCAACATTACCGTAGTTATTTTTTCATTATCCGTAAACAATGGTATAACAGGTTCAAATGGTTTAAATTTGGGGTTCACCAACATCAGAACATGCTGCGACCAATCAAAAAAACCTGTTTTTCCATTCTCATCATGTTATTCCCCTTATGCGGCAGTTCACAAGAGGTACAGCTTGACTCCCTGAGAAATGAATTGGAGGGACACACTTTACAAGATACCATAAGGGCCGGACTGCTTATTGAAATGGCTGGGAAGATGACCTATTCCAGTCCCAACGATGCACTTCCAAATGTGGAGGAGGCCATAGCGATTTCAGAAAAAACAAACTGGATCAAGGGCGAGGCCCTGGCCCACCGACAAAAAGGGAACCTCTATTATGTTTTGGGCGACAATCTCAATGCATTGGATGCTTATCAAAAGGCCTTGGTCTTGAGCCAAAAGATGGCCAACAAACAACTGGAGTCAAGTCTATTGGGCAATATTGGCAATATCCATGCCGATTTAAAGGAATACGACAAGGCCTTGACAAATTATCGTGCCTACCTATCAACGGCACAATCACTGGACAACAGACCAGATGAGATCAAAGCACTTTCCAATATTGCCATTGTGTATAACGACACGGAAAATTTTGAAGAAGGTGTTTCCTATTTGGAGAAGGCCCTGGCTTTGGCCAAACTGGAAGAAAACAACCTGTTTATAGCAGCGATTACCAATAACTTGGCCTTGGCCTACAAAAAGCTGGGACACAACGTAAAGGCACTTGCGCGCTATCAAGAAGCAGCAGACCTCGCCCAGCAGATTGGGAACAAGTATATTGAGGCCTCCGCATTGAACAGTATTGGCAAAATCAATGTGTTGTTCAACAACTATGACCTGGCAGAAACAAATGCCCACAAAGCCCTTGCGCTTTCCAAGGAGATTGGTGCCGTGGAATGGGAATCCGATTCGTGGGAAGTGTTGAGCCGGGTATACGAGCACAATGGAAATATGGCCGAAGCCCTTGATGTCTACAAAGAGCATGTCCAACTCAGGGACAGTGTTCTCAATGAGGAAAAGAGATCTGAATTGACCCGAAAGGAGATGCAGTTTCAAATGGAGCGACAACAAGCGATCGCCCAAGAGGAAATAAAGAGACAGGAATTAGTGAAAAATGGGTATTTATTGGGGGCCATACTCTTGACATTGATGTCTATTGTAGGGTATTTTTTGTACAAACGCAGACGCGATGCATTGGAAAAAGGAAGAGTGGCCGAATTTAATGCAAAGGTGGCAGAGACCGAGCTCAAGGCCCTGCGCTCCCAAATGAACCCACATTTTATTTTTAACTCGCTCAACTCCATTAGCGATTTTATTTCCAAAAACGATATCCAACAGGCCGATGATTATTTGGTCAAGTTCTCCAAACTTACACGGGCTATCCTTGAAAACTCCGAAAAAAAATGGATTACCTTGGAGGAAGACCTGGAGCTGATGGAACTGTACATGCAGATAGAGGCCCTTCGATTGGAGAACAAGCTCATCTACCGCATATCGGTTGATGACAATGTTGAACCTGACAACACATTGGTCCCCCCGCTCATATTGCAACCATTTATCGAAAACAGTATTTGGCACGGAATTGCCCCAAAACAAGGAAATGGACAAATCGACCTCTTGATAAAAAAAGACGGAAACATGTTGGAGTACGTTGTGGAGGACAATGGAGTCGGAAGATCGGGAACCTATACGCACAACAAAAAGAAAAGTCCTTTTGGTGTAAAAATTACCAGCAACCGAATAGATATCATCAACCATTTAAAGAATACCGATGGATCTATTAATTTGTCGGACAAAACGGAAGGAGTTCGTGTAGAGATACGACTTCCATTGGAACTTCAATTTTAAAAACGTTATGTTAAAGGCTATTATCGTAGATGATGAGCAGCACTGTATCAACCGTTTGGATGGACTGTTGCAGGACCAAGGACACGACATTGAAGTTATGGCCCGCTGCAAAACCATTAATGAGGCCAAAGGTGAAATTACCTGTTCATTCCCTGATATTGTTTTTTTGGATGTACAACTTGGTAAGAATACAGGTTTTGACCTTTTGTCGCAACTGGACACTTTTGATTTTGAAGTGATATTTACCACCTCTTTTGACAATTACGCCCTACAGGCCTTTAAGTTCTCGGCCTTGGATTATCTCTTAAAGCCTATTGACAAAAATGATCTGGCCAACGCCCTGCAAAAACTTAGGAATCACAAAAACCTAAAAGAAACTTCCAAAAAGATTGATATTCTATTCCATAATTTTAAAGAAGGAAATGAATTATCAAAAAGAATTGCGATCCCCACTCTGGATGGGTTTGCCATGCTGGACACGAACGATATCATTAGACTTCAATCGGATGTCAATTACACGCACATCCATACGCTTTCAAACAAAAGAATAACTGCTTCCAAAACCTTAAAGTATTTTGAAGGTGTTCTGGAAGGCAATGCTTTTTTCAGGGTACACAAATCCCATCTTGTCAATCTATCATTCGTAGAGCACTATGTCAAAGGGAAAGGAGGATATATTGTATTGACCGACGGTTCAAAAATCGAGGTTGCCGTTAGACGTAAAGAGGAACTAATAAAAAAATTATTACCTGGATCTTGACCCATGACATCCTTCCTTCTTTCCTTAATTCGTCTCCCCAAACCCTCAGCTTTAGTGCATGAATCCGGGCCGATTTTGCATCGTTAGGAAAGGAAATAGCTGTCAAAGTAGGACAGCCAACCTATCAAACAGTAGTAATCCTGGATGTAATGAGCTTGGTATTTGTTTTCGTGACACCATGTTCATCTGCCAAAACCTCCCAATGACTTAGGGCGTACTTGGTTTGCCCTACAATTTCATTGACCTTGGATGGTTTAAGACTGGCTTCCTCCCCTAATTTAAACAAATCTTCAATGGATGGGGACCGGCCCTCTCCCATGACCATGGTGCTCTGCTGACCCCGTGGACCAGATGAAAAGGTCAGGTCATAGGCAGGGGACAATTTCCACTCCCCGTTCCCATCCATAAGAAAAGAAAAGTTTTTACCATGGTCGTCCCTGTTATGGGAGAGCACATTGAATACGGCAAGACGGAACATCTTCTCGACTTCCCGAACATCTCTGGTAAGCACGCCGGTAAGGGTGATCAAATCTTCATAGTCCAAGGATGGTATCCTAAAGTTGGAATGTAGTAGACCACTGGCGGTATGCATATGGAACCTTTTCTCCCCTACCCTGTCAAAACGTTGGGTAGCAAAATAACCGGAGCCCCTTGTCGCTTCAAATAAATGTACGGGCATCATATCCACACCTGCTTCCTTGGCCATAAGGGCATATACATACTCGATTGCACCGGCATCGGTACCATCGCTATTATTGGCAAATTTGACCAGCCAATGCTCATGGCCCGGTCCAAGTTCATGTTTCCCCGAGATGATATGGGTTTTCGTCCTATCCAAACCAATAAGGGCCTTTGGGCGGGCTCCCGCGGACGAACCGTTCAGATCGATCAGTTCCTCCAGTACCTCACCGGCCGCACCATCCAAAATCTCCTGTGTATGCCGGGAAAGTATATCCAGGTCTATCTCATCCTTGTCAACGACCATCTTACTGTAATCAGGTTCATATACCAAGGCCCCGAGTCCTGTTGTACCCACGTGGGCCAATCGGTCCAGAGCGGAAAGATCATCTGGCAGCAGATTTCGACTTCCAACATACCGATCGAACAGCAGCCGTCCCCATCCATCGGGCAGGCTGTCATTAAAGACCCCGGGCAAGCCCTCAAAGGTTTGATAATCGAACACCTGAAGTCCCGGACCAAGGGGGAGTTTGATCGGGGATATTTCCAATCCTGTTTTTATGAAATCCGCGTCATATTCAAAATAGGTTTTATAGTCCCGAACGGCCAAACGGCCCACCGGGACAATACCGGTTCCAAAATCCATCCCGACCCTTACTTCGTTTACAGAAATATACGTACTCATCCCTGTGTACCCCTTTTGGGCTTTTTGTCATCTTTGGCCAATACATCATCAATGGATAAAAAATTCCTTTCCATGGGTTCGGTAGCTTCTATAAGTTTATCCATACATCCCAGCACCAAGGCCAACTTTAAAAACGATTCCAGGGAAATGATCCCCTTTTGCTCGAACTTGCGCAACGAGGATAAACTTACCCCTGAGCGTTCGGCCAAACCCTTTTGGGTGAGCCCCCTCCCAAGGCGGAGATCCCTCATGTTCCAAGAAATTCTCTTTTGGGCTTTATTTTTTGTAATAAGTGACACCATAATAGTAATTATTATCAAATATAACCAATAATTACCACTATAGTGTTAATATAAAATAAAACTGTTTCCACCAATACATCAATTCAAGGCCTGGTGATGCTCTTGGGTCCCCATGCGTTGAAAAACTACGGACATAGCATTTCCACTATCCCTGGAAAATATACCTCTTTTTTAATTTGGGAAAACCAAAAACAAAGGACGCCAAGAGCGAATAGGTTCTTGACATCCTTAATTGATAAATTACATGGTACAATGTAACATTGCTCCCTTATCCTTTTATAGAATCTCACTTTAAACTTTAATCTTGAATCCGCCATTGATCACAAACCCCTCCACAGGAGCATAACAATGTTTTATCAAATAAAAAACTTGTCCTAAAGATCGGGATATCTACGATCCATATTCTTAAGCTTATTGTTATTGCCTAACTTTGCCGTCTTTAACAAGTAACAGATGAAAAAATACCTGTTTTTCTATCACTTATTTTTTTGGCAGATATTTTTTATTTCCTCGAACATGACAGCCCAAAACGATATTTCCAATAAGATAGCCTCGTTATTGCCTACATCGATTTTGAGGAGCAGTATTGATTTCAAGGACACTTCGGGAAATTCAACCAACTTGCCTATAGTAATCATCAAAGGAAAAGAAACAGGAAAAACCTTAACCATCCTATCTGGCGTGCACGGATATGAGTACCCGCCCATTATGGCCGTTCAGGAGTTCCTCAAGGAAATAGAGCCAGAAAGACTGAAAGGGAATTTAATTGTGATACCCATCACCAATAAAGCATCTTTTTATGGACGGTCCCCATTTATAAATCCGCAGGATAAAGTCAATCTCAATAACGCATTCCCAGGAAAATTGGACGGCACGGTCACCGAACAGCTTGCTTATTATATCACGGAGAACCTTATTCCCATTAGCGATGTATTCTTGGATATCCATGGAGGAGACGCCAGTGAAGATTTGATACCCTTTGTCTGCTATTATAATAATCAAACTAAGCCCGATGCTACGGCTCAGGCAAAATGGCTATCGGAATCATCAGGGTTTTCCAATGTGGTTTCTTATCCGTACAACCTAAAAAATGACGAACCAGCCAAATATGCCTTTAAACAAGCAGTTCAAGATGGTAAGGTGGGTCTTAGCCTTGAAGCTGGCGCATTGGGAAATGTGCAGGCAGAAGCAGTTAAACTGAACAAAAATGGCATCTATAATACTCTTAAGGGCCTAGATATGTACCATAGCAAATTAGACCGCCCAAAAAAACTTGTAAAATACAACAATCAGGCTTACCTAAAGGTTCCTGCAACCGGGATATTTTATAGTGAACTAAGAGCAGGGGATACAGTTAGCAAGGGACAAGTTGTCGGCACGATAACCAACTTATACGGTGACGCTCTAGAAATAATCAAAGCTCCTGAAAGCGGCACCATTTTGTACAAAATTGGTACCCCACCGGTAAATAAAGGAGAAACCCTTATGTGCATTGGAATACCTCAAGAGTAAAAACCAAAAAATGGCAATCTCTTCCTTCTCGTATTTTCTAAGTAAAAGAACCGATTACAATCTATGCTAAAACTGTTTCAAAAAAGTAATCTTGCTGATAAACTGTGTTGTATTTTGAACAGGATCAAATGAATCCATTTGGGTATCATTAAATACAAGATAGATAAAGGACAATGGCATATACTCCCAACTCAATCGGACATTCCACCTCCCCTGCTGGTCATAACTGTTGTATTGGTAGAAGGTGGACAATTGGATCCTTGGATTAAGGGCCACCCTTAAATTGGCAGAATAGAGGTTAGTGTCCAAATCCTCCTTTAAGATACCAAGTCCGTTTATATTATTGTTTTCATAGTTAGCCGAAAGGGCCATATGCGGAATTGGTGCGTATCGTATTCCCAAAGAGGTGGCATTTCTAACACCATTATAGAATTTTCCAAGTTGATAGCTACCTGAAACCGATAGTTTTTTGGATTGGTCAGTGTTGTACATGACCAAGTATCGGGTGTATTGATAGTTGCCCTCCTCTATCTCTATTCCCAATGGTGCAAAGCCAAAATTAATGTTCTGCCAAGTAGGTGTAAATGATAATTCCAAAAAGCTATTGTCCTTGAACCATGTGTAAACGGGAAAAATATAAAGGCTGGCCTGTTGAAAGTTTCCGAAATCCTCAAAATCATGATAATAATTAACAAAAGCGCCAGGGTCCCACCTCCTTATAAAAGGAAGTGATTTTGGTCTGACAATGGCATAACCACCCGGACTGTGGTACATGACATCTTGTTGAAAAACATAGCCCATATCGGCATTGTAGTCCTCACTGACAAAAGCATTGAGATAACCTAAGTAATAATTGTTGGTTTGTGCCCCTGCAAAAATTCTGCCCGCGTAACCGGTTTGACCTGTTTCACTGTCCAATGAGCTCGACAAAAGATAGGTTAATGTAATTTCACTTTTAGGCCGTATGAGTCCATCAATGGACAGGGTCGTATTGTTACGGCTTGCAATGCCCAAATCTTGTGCCGTATCGTCCAATCGATAGGTCACCATGGCACCGATATTATTTTCATCTCCATAATTTTTAGCGTAACGCGCCACGCCGAATGTACTACTGGTACTATTTTCGGATTCTCGCTGGCGCACCACAAGACCTGCAATGGTTTGGCTTTCATCTCGATTGGTAAAACGCGCACCAAAATCCAAAGGGGCGGGCCTGGCGTTAAAAGAATTTTCCAACCCTATGGTACGACTAAAAAAGGGTCTAACCTGCACATTACCGCCACCTGACCAAATCCCCGAGTTTTCCAAAAAGAACTGCCGCCTCTCCGGAAAGAAAATATTGAACCGTTCCAAATTGTTCACTGCACGATCTACATCCGCTTGGGCAAAATCTGTATTTATGGTAAGGTCCACAACAGTGTTCGGATTTACCGCCCATTTCACATCTCCCCCGATTTTTGGTTCATTGGATTTGCCCGTTACCTGATCTGCATCTTTCGTTTCTTCATATTGATATAGGGCATAGGGTTCCACTCGAATGTTTGCCGATGGTGGTGGTACTTCCAACCCGGTCAACTTGGCGGCATAGGTCATCCTGTTTTCAGAAAAGGATTGAGGGATTGCAGGGAATACGGTTTTTTCATAATCCCTTCGTGCCATGCGATAAAAGGTAATGCCCCATTCTAAAGGAACTCCCTCAACTGGCCTGTCATACCTAATGGATTTAAAAGGAATGGCAAACTCAGCAACAAAACCCAATTCTGTCCGTTGGGTCCGTACCGTCCAGAGGGCGTTCCAATCATCATCCGTATTGGCATCATTGAAACTTTGTTGGTCCAACTGATTGCCATAGGGCGTGGTTTGAAAAGAAATGGAATATTGTTTGGTATTTTGCGCATCGATTTGGATTCCGAAAACATCATTATCACCCTTGTTAAAGTCCCGACGAAGATCTTGTATTCGAATTCCCTTCTTTCCTAGGGAATCTGCACAGAAAACCCCAAAATAAAGGTTTTTATCATCATAGAGAACCCTGACCGTTGTTGGATTCTTGATCTGTCCGCCTTGAGCAGGCTCTACCCTAAAGAAATCTGATACAATCTCTGCCCTATCCCAATCAGGCTCACTTAATCTACCGTCAATGGATATTTTGCCCTCTACCTTTGTAGCCGCAATCTTAGGCGGGTTTTGTGGAGGAGGAAAATTGGCTTTCTGTTCCTGAGAAAAAACAGGCTTAGTTAAAACCAAAACAAATACGCAGAAAAAAACGGTTTTGGACAATGGTTGGGATGGTTTCATCATTCGTGGTTGGGATCAATCGGTTGGTTTCAAAAAGAGTTCTCTACCTCGGCCGCTTTCAGCATGAGGTAGTGTAGCTCCGTATTTTTCATGAAAGGATGAAGCAATTCACTACCGGGACCATACATGGCCAATTCTACATAATCGGCGGAGTGTTGCATACTGATCCATCCTACGGAGTTGTGCTGCTTTTGTATTTCTGCCAAGACAGCAAAGGGCAAATGTTTTGGATTATAGAGCCCCTCCTCGGGTTGTAAGGTGTTATAATAGGACAATATGGTTTTTGCCTCATCGTCGGTTAGAGCAAAACCATTGGCGTATTCCACTCTTTCTTTTACGCTACTCACCGAGGTTTCCTTTCCAATCCCGTTCAAGATCCATTCATTGGTATGTTTATAGGTTTGGATGGAATCAAAATTGTCGTTAGCGTATTTGCCATAGATTACTCCAGGGTTGGCATTTCCGTGGTCCGTTGTGATTATGACCAAGGTTTCCCCATCTTTTTCTGCAAAGTCCATCGCGACTTTGACCGCTTCATCAAAGGCCACCTGATCATAAAGCAAGCCGGTAATATCATTGGCATGGGCTGCCCAATCCACTTTGCCGCCTTCAACTTGCAACACAAATCCTTGAGGATGATCTTTAAGGCTTTCTATGGCCTTAGATGCCATTTCGGCCAAGCTCGGGGTGCTGTCCTTTAGTTCTTTATTGTTTTCCCTGTCCTTGGCATAAGGAAGGCCGTTATCCATATAAACTCCCAAGATGGGTTTTCCATTCGAAGAAGCTGACATATCTCTTCTGGTTCGGGCCACATAATAGCCCTTGTCCTCAAAGGCTCCGTACATATCCTTCCGGTCCTTTCGTTTATCTGCTGAAAAATGTTCGTTGCCCCCTCCCATCAACACATCAAAACCGTGTTCCAAGTATTTTTCTGCGATGGATTCCTGGTCGTTCCTGGATTTTTGATTGACACAAAATCCTGCTGGAGTAGCATGCGTTATGGGAACCGTGGTAACACAACCTGCTTTTTTACCTATGGATTTAAATTTTTGCCAAATGGGAAGATGAGGCTCTCCTTTTACACCAATATTGAGCCCACCATTTTTGATTCTTGCCCCACCGCCCCAAGACGAGCTTGCAGCGGCAGAGTCCGTGACGATGGAACTGGCAGAGGCCATATCCATAAGGGCACGGGAAACTTTACCCTCTCGGTACAGGTTGAGCCAATTGCTGCCCTTTCCTGTTTTTCTGGAAAGATAGAGGTCGGCCATATTTAAGGTGCCCGTGCTCATACCGTCGCTGACGAGCATAATAATGTTCTTGGCCTTTTTCCGTTTCAAGCTACTTTCAAGATCAGATGCCCCAATGGATTCAAAAGGGGTAAAAAGGGAAGCCCCCAAGGCGGATAATGTTCCGTTTCTAAAAAATTTTCTTCTATTCATTTTATGATGTATTGTATTTTTTAATTCATTTTTTGAGCTGTGCAATCGGTGATGATATAGTTAAAGTGTTGTACATCATCGGCATTTAGTTTCAAGGTTCCAGTGACATACAAAATGTCATCGGTATTGAATTCTGGTTTGGACTTGAATTGAAGTTCCATTGCCGTCTCCGGGCCGCCCATTCCACAAAAAAAGCAGGAAGCCATGGGGTTTTTGGACAGTATGAACAATTTACCGCTAGGGTCTATGTTTAAAAAATATCCGGTTATGGCCACTTTTTCACCTTCAAGGGATTTCATGTGCTCACTGAATTCTGGATACAAAAAATTTTCCCCATAGGCCGGGAAGAACTTCTCCGTATAGTCAATTCGGGCCAAATCCCACCAATTAATTTCTGTTTGCGAGAAACAGGCAACTGACGATAAAAGGAAAAAGGCTATCAAGATGTTATTTTTCATGACTCAGTATTTTTGATATGTTCATTTTAATTATGGGGTATATGGCAAATGCCATGGACAGTAAGACCATAAGCACCACCAGACCGCCTGTTTGTATCAATTCTTGATATTCGACCTGAAGTGGCATGGTCTGTTTATATTGGTCCGTTATCATTTCAAAAATGAAGTAGACCCCAATTTGTGACAACAATACACCAATGAGAAAGGCCGACCCCGTAATCAAAAAGCCTTCATATGCTACCATTTTGACCAATTGGAACCTGTTGGCCCCGTAACTTCGCATCAGGGCCAGATCAAAGGCCCGGTCACGCACCATTCGGTACAGGCTTATAAAAATGGTAATGCAGGAAATGACCAGAATCGCATAGGCGATCCAAGTAACTGTTTTTACCCCCACTCCCGTAAATTGGTACAAACGTTCCAGTTCAAACTTGGGCAGGGCTGCCTGCATATTGGTATTCTCGTTAATGGTCCTCGGAGTGTTCAAAAGGGCAATGGGATTCCTGAACGACACCAATAGTGATGTAATCTCTTGTGAGTGTCCGATATCGTGATGGGATTCCTTTTCATCATTTTCGTAAATTCCGTTCTCTTCATGATGATCATTAGATTCAGGTTCATTATCAATAGATTCCTCTTCATGATGATGCACTTCCCAAATGGTCTCAAGCCCAGTAATGATCAAACGGTCCATTACCTTATGTGTCGGTTCATAAATTCCCACAACGGTCAAAGGTGCTGCATGTTCATGGCCCCCTGTTTCTGCCAATCCATGGGAGCTTTGGAACGTATCCCCTATCCGGAGTCCAAATTTTTCGGCAACGGTAGCACCAAGAACCACTTCCATTGGGCTTTCCATTGACCTTCCCTCTTTTATGACCGCATCGTAAAGCAGAGGGAAATCATGGGTGGCACCTACGATTCGATATCCTTTATAATTATCACCGTATGATATGGGCACGGCCTTATCGATCATTGGATTCCTCATCAAACCTTTGGCTTCTTCAAAAGGAATGTTCCCCGTAGGATTGTCTATATGGAGCACTGATGCAAGCACCAATTGCAAGGGGCTTCCCTTGGCCCCTACGACCATATCGATTTCTCCTAGATTATTGTCCAGCTGGTTCCTGAAAGATTTGTCCATTTGCTGGATGCCAACTAGAAGTGCTATACTTACCGATAGTGTGAGAATGCCCAAAAAGGTGTAGAGGGGCTTGAACCTAAAGTTCCGTATGCTGATTTTCCAAATGTTCATAGCTCCAGTTTATTTTTGAACACAGGTTTTATACGCTGATCATGGGTTATTACAATTAAATTGGCGTTGTTTATCTCCGCCTGCTCGATTAAAAGTTGCATGACCTTATTGCAATTGTCATCATCCAAGCTGGAGGTAGGTTCATCGGCCAAAATAATCCCTGGGCGGTGTACCATGGCCATGGCTATGCCAAGCCGTTGCAACTGACCTTCGCTCAATTCCCTGACCCTCTTGTTTTTGCATTCCAAAATATCAAGCTGTTCCAGCAAGTCCATGATCACGGTCTGGGATATTGTCCTTTTACTGAAAAACAATCTTGCTTTCACATTTTCGACAACCTTGAGCGATTGTATGGCGTGGTTGTTCTGGAACACTAGCCCAATGTTTTGGCCCCTGAACCGATCCAACTCCTTGTTTGAGAGTGAATGGACAGGAACCCCGTGAATTTCGATACTACCATCAATTGGTCGTAATAATCCCCCTAGCAAATGAAGCAATGTTGTTTTCCCTATTCCTGATTTACCAAGAATCAAGAGGTTTTGGCCTTTGTCCAGGGAAATGTCGGGAAACTTGAAGACGGTATCTTCGTTATTATATTTGAATGTGACACCCTCGGTCTTTATCATATCATACTAGTTATAGACTGGAATGGGCCATTGGTCTTCTTGTTCCAAAAGGCCATTTTTCCAAAATTCAACTTCCATATCCGTCAAGAGGCAATCTTTGAGCTCCTCTTCGAGCCTTTCTTTCTGTAAATACTGGCCAATAAAAACCAGTTCATTCTTTCGATCCCCAAAAGCGGTATCCCACTCTGACTCTATCCGCTCTTGATTTTGAACAAAAGTCGGGTTCCCGATACGCTCCCCAAATGCCATAGAGGCCCACCAAACACCAGCGGCGTCCACTTTGCAGGACCCTCCTGCCGAACTCCATATCAAAGCCTGATCAGGTCTCGAGGCCAACCAAAAAAGTCCTTTGCTACGGATTACATTTTGAGGGAACTGCTTATTGACAAAATCTAGAAACCGTTCGGCATGGAACGGTCTCTTGCTTCTAAAGGTCATTGAACCGATGCCATACTCTTCGGTTTCGGGCACATGGGTATTTTCAAGCTCCCCTATCCACCCTGCAGAGGCTTCTGCCTTTTCATAATCGAACAAGCCCGTATGTATTACTTCGCTCAGGGGAACATTGCTCTCTTTGGCCGGGAGAATACGGGCCTCTGGATTGAGTTTTTGAAGGATGGCGTATAGTTCCTTAAGTTCTTCCCCGCTTACAAGATCAACTTTGTTAATTATGATAACATTGGCAAACTCCACCTGATCGGTCAATAAATTGACAATGGTTCTATTGTCCCCTTCGATATCGGTCAATTTGCGAGTGGTCAAATAATCCGAACTTGAAAAATCCTTCAAAAAATTGAAAGCATCCACTACAGTGACCATGGTATCGATATAACTGAACCGGCTTAGATCTATATTGCCTTCGGCACTTTCGAACGTAAAGGTTTGCGCCACAGGAATAGGCTCGCTGATGCCCGTACTCTCGATCAACAGATAATCGAACCTGTTTTGGGCGGCCAAACGCTCCACTTCGATCATCAAATCTTCACGCAGGGTACAGCAGATACAACCGTTGCTCATTTCTACCAACTTTTCATCTGTTCGTGAGAGCGTGTTTTCGTTTTCGACCAATTGGGCATCAATGTTTACCTCACTCATATCGTTTACGATCACGGCCACTTTTAAGCCTTCTTTATTGTGTAAAATATGATTGAGCAAGGTGGTTTTACCTGCGCCGAGAAAACCACTGAGTACGGTTACCGGTAATCTATCCATTATCTATGATTTATTCGTGTCCATGTAAAGTTGTTGCAGTTCAGGGGCATTTATGTCCATTGTATTAAGTGAATGGATCAAATTGCCCTTCCTCATTATGCCTATTCTGGTGCTGACCTCGACTGCATTGAAAATATCATGGGATGCCATAAGAATGGTTTTGCCCTGTTGCCCCAGGTCCTTGACCAGACTGGTAAATTCATTGATGGCCTTTGGATCTAAGCCCGAAGTAGGCTCGTCCATTAAAATGGCATCAGCTTTCTTGGCCAACGCAATGGCAATGCCCACTTTTTGGCGCATTCCCTTGGAGTAATTGCCCAATTGTTTATGAAATGCCTCGGGTTGCAATCCTACTTGCCCTAAAATGGTCTCCAATTCGGCTTTACTGTACCTAAACCCGGCCAATCGACTAAAAAAGTCCAGATTTTCCAAACTAGATAGGTTCCCGTACAGGGTGACCACCTCAGGGATATAGGCCAAGTGCTTTCGAGCTTTGTTCTTCTTCGGGGAAATGGACTCCCCATTGATCCTTGCTTCTCCTGAAGAGGCCTGAATAAATCCCAGCAGGAGATTGATGGTCGTGGTCTTGCCCGCTCCGTTTTGCCCCAATAGGCAAAACACTTCGCCCTTTTCCACATTCAGGTTTAATTTATTGAGAACAATATTGTTGTTATATTTTTTTGTAAGGTCTATTGCTTGTAACATGTGTTCGTTTTTAAATTTTTAAACTTTGGGTCTTGTACCCGATGACTCCAATTAAGATGAATATGAGAATCCAACTCCACAACACGATCAGTTGCTCCATGGAACTGGATGTTTTAGGAAGCTTGTCTTTTTGCTCGAAGACTGGAAAGTCCGACAAATCTTCTTGTAAAAACTCGTTTTCAGGTAATTGAAAAGCGTAAATAAAATCTCTCCATTCCTCTTGGAAGGTCCTGACATTTGACTCAAATTCTTGGAAATCCTTCAAAGAGGTTTGTGCAAGACGGTTGTTCAGTTTTTGCATCTGGATTACCGGATTCCACCGGTTCAACCGAGAGGCTGTTTGTCGCCGGTCTTCCAACAATTTCTCATAGGGTTCGACATGTTTCTCCACGCGTCTTTGCAAAAGGTCATAGTAACCTGCTATTTCAAAAGGGCCCCAACCCGAGGTACCCTGCGATTTGTCCGGATCATAGTACTTTTTGTACCTCGGATTGTTCAATAGAAAAGTATCAACGATCATTTTTTTGTCGCTTCCCCAAATATCTTCACTTGTTTCCCTTTGGAAAGAAGCGACAGAGCTGCGCAAGGGTATGGGCTGTTTTGCATTCATATAAATACTGGTGCATGATGGCAATAGGATCACAAAAAGTAGCCATCCGGAAAACAAGGCAATCAAATTGGAAAGAGATCCCCATTGCCAACTGGTCACCAAAAAACAACATGCAAACCATAACAACATATAGCTCAAAGAGCCCAATATCCATAACTCCAAAAGAGTAAATTCAATGGTATCTGCCATTACAAAGGCTATCAAGGACAAAACCAAAACAAGTGTGCATAATATGATGGCCCTAAAAAGCAATTTATATATAGCAATACCCGTATTTCCCAATCCTTGTACAGCTATGATTTTATGTACGCCCAGCTCCTTCTCTCTTGATAGGACATCATAACTGAAAATGATGATCAGTATGGGCAGGAGATAGATCAGTACAAAGGAAAAATCGAAATTACCCGCCCACAGCACCAAGGGATTGTCCATGCCTACATTGGAATTGTCCAGGTAATCCACCGAGGTCTTTACTTTTTTATAGAACGGAAGAATGTCCCTTTCTCCAATGGACAAGAAAGCCAAGGAGGAGGGTTTATTTATGGCGTTCTGCGGAAGCCAAAAGCTGATCATTACGGGCATTTTGGCGTATTCGGCATCCTTTTTTTCTGCTGCTGTGGTATCGGTGACCTTAAACTTGCCAAGAACTTCCTTAAAGTCTTCATCATAACTTTGTTCCAAAGCATAAATGCCCTCTTTTTGCTCTCCTATGATTGTTTTCCCTTCCCACATACTATATAGTGATAGGATAGAAAAAACGAACAAGCTCAAAAGCTGGACGGGTTGCCTTAAGAGTCTTTTCCACTCATATATAAATACAGTTCTCATACACTATCTGGTTTTAGGTTACTTCCCCATCTGAGCGTGGCAAACAAGATGAATCCCCATACCAAAAGAGCACAAATGGGCAAAATGTAGAAAGAATACATTTGCCGAATCGGTGGAAGCTGGTATTCAAACCCCTCCATTTTTTCAAAAAAATCGTTGCCGACCTTATACTCATATTTTAACTCCCGGGAACCTTCCGCATAGGCCATCTCCATATTCAGTGCGCGTATAAAATCATCCCTATACTGTTTGGCCCTATGATGAAAATGACTATGGTGCAGATAATCGGTCCCTGCATACCCCATGGACAATTGACGAATGGCCACCACCGGATCCAAAAGTCCCAAATACCCGAGCATCGTATTTTGCTCCTCGATCAAACCTTGCACCTCCTTTGCATAGGTATCGTAAACCTTGCTCAAATAGTCTTCGCCGGATTGCATGGACAAACCATCAAAATTGATGGGTAGGTTTTCAATACTGTCCTTTCCATACTTGGCCAATGTTTCTTTTTTGAGGGCTTCGGAACGTTCTTTTCTGCCTTGATTACCATCGAGCCCTTCGGCATAGGCCCGATCAATTCCCTCATTAAAAGTGTTCCTGGAGGGTAAAGGGTGGGCACTGTCGGCAATACCGGCAAAAAGCCTGGGCAACAAGACACATAGAATGACCCAACCCCAAAGACTCACTTGCAAGGACGCCTTGGATGAGGACATTCTGGCCGAGACCCAGACTACGATTCCAGCAATCAAAAAATAAAAGAAGAGATAGCTTGCCAACATAGATCCGATACGGAGCCATGGCACGTTGCCCGTGGGGGCAATAAGTGCCGGGGCAATGATCAAAATCAAAAACAGGGGAATACAAATCAGAAGAGTTGTAAGGTAGACACCCCACAACTTTCCCCAAATCAATTGTCTACTGGTGGCCCCTTGGGCCCAAATGATTTTTAAGGTACTGTTCTCCTTCTCTTTTGAGATGGACGAAAACCCCAGAAAAATGATCATCAATGGCACAAAGAGCTGAAGAATAAAGGCAAGTGTCAATTCCCCAAATCTAAACTCCGAGCCATTGTCTCGGGCAGCTGCATAGTTCATCTCGTATTGATGATGCGCCTCTACCCGGTATGTATTGCCCATGTAGTCCGACAATCCTTTATCTATAAGCTCCAATGCCGTGTTGGGTTTAAAAAGATAGGTACCAAAATGGGCTGCGGAATGGGGATTCGCTTCTTGCGAAACCCATTCCTCCTCAAATTTTTGGGTGGACCGCTGTTTGTCCCCCTGTGTTTTTTTGTAACTCGTATACCCTCCCCAAAAGGCAGCGATCACCAAAAGGTAAAGCAACCCCACAAGAAGGTAAGGTGCCTTGCCCCTCAATAGGGTCTTTATTTCCTTTTTTAAGATATTCTTGACCATGGTTAAAGCGAATAAGAAAGTGTGAACAATAAACTCCTAGGTGCACCAGGGGTATAGTTGGTGTACAATCCGTTTACGGCATACGTCCTATCAAAAATGTTCTCGGCATTTATCTGGAGCCTGTAGTTTTTATAGCTATAACCAATAAGTGCCCTGGCAATGGCATAGTCAGGGACGGATCCAAAGTAGGCCTTTCTCTCATCCATATAATTTACCCCGAATCCAAGTTCAAGGCCCTTGAGTACTCCCTCGCCAACCTGATAGTCCAACCAACTGGAAATGGTATGTTTTGGCGAATTGTTGGGAGTAGTTCCGATGTCGGCCGGATCCTCGCTCTCCGTGGTGTATGTTTCATTAAAACTGTAATTGGCCAATATCGAGAGGTTTCTGGTCAATTTGCCGGTAATACCCAATTCCATACCCTTGCTCCGCACAGCCTCCAACGGCCTATAACCATAACCAAGGGGAAGATTCTCGTCTCTATAGAACACCAATACATTTTCCTTTTTTATGGTGTATAGTGCAACGGTTGTCTGAAGGTTGCCATTCACAAGGCTTCCCTTGTAACCGAGCTCGAATTGATGTGAGGTTTCAGGGTCGAATGGCCCGCCTACATTTGCATAATTGGAATACTGGGGGATGAAGCCCTTATTATAATCAATGTAAATACTGCTTTTCTCCGTTGGCATAAAAACCAATCCCGCTCTGGGAATCCAACTTTCCGAAACTTCCGGGAGCTCTTCTATGGCAACGGAATCGTCTTGGTTCAATGCCAGATACCTCCTGTAGTAGTTATTGTAACGCAGACCCAAAAGTGCCTTGAACTTGTCCGAAAAGGAAATTTGATCGGACACATAACCTCCAACGGTATTAAAAACAAAATCCTCTGTCTTGGTATTCAATGAGTAATCCGGGTTGGAAGGTGGAATGCTCGGAAATTCCGGTGAAAGTACATTCAAAGGGCTGGTCGATATTATTTTATACCCTTCCGGGTAATTGCTCTGGTTATTGGTAATGTCCAGCCCGGCCACCATGCGGTGTTCCATGCCCAAAAAGGAAAATTTCCCATTGATGTAGGGATTGATCGTCAGTGTTGGGGAATTAAGCTGTAGCATATAAATGGACCTGGTCGCTTCATCCGTCTGCGGGTCTATACCATTGGTACTGAACTGCTGCCTATTGGCCCGGCTCTCGCTGTAGGCCATAGCTAAACTGCCTTTCCAATTATCATTAAAGGAGTGCTTTAGAATTCCCTGCAATTGAAAGGAATCCCCTTTGTATCTTGAATTGGGGCCCAAAGTGGTAAAGTCATTGGGAAGACTGAAAAGCCCCGGGTCTTCGCCATTATAAACCGGAATCGAGGGAGCATAGTTGCTACTGGCCCTGTCCCTGGTAAAGTTTCCATTGAACTGAAACGTAGTTTTTGCACTTATCTCCCATTTGAGCGAACCATAGATCTGAAGGTTTTCATTATCGAAATCATTGGTAAACCTACCTCCGTTTTGGTATGCCGCCCCAAATAAATAGTAAAGCGACTTCTTATTATCTATACTACCGGTGATATCGGCCATGGCACGCACCAAATCAAAGCTTCCACCCGAGAGCGAAGCATTGAAGGCCGTATACTTTTTTGGTTGTTTGGTAATAAGGTTGATATTGCCACCAATATTATCCTGCCCATACAGGATGGATGACGCTCCATAGAGCACCTCCACCCGTTCTATATTTGCCATTAATGGCTCAACCCCTTCCGGGTAAGGGGAACCTTTGAGACCATTGGTCAAAAAGCTACGACTATTGGTGTTGAAGCCCCTTATATTGACCGCACCATAGCCCGCACTGGTAATCCCGGGAACGGCTTGGTAGACCTGCTCTATACCGAACACTTGGAGATCATCCAAAAAATCGGGTTCAACGATTTGAACATTCTGGGGTATTTCCACCAAAGGTGTCTCAGTCCGTGTCAGGGCACTGGAAATCTCCGTTCGTTTATTTCCAAGGAGCACAACCTCCTGGAGCTGACTGGTAGCCTCGTTCAATTGCAGGGTAAGTTGCAATGGTTTTCCGTTTACTTCAATATTTTGTTTGGTAGCGGTAAGCCCGATACCGGATGCTTGAAGGGTATAATTGCCATTTGGAACATTCCTTAGATAAAATCTTCCGTTCTCATCCGTACTGGTCGCATAAGGGGTATCCAACAATCGAATGGTGATACCTTCCAAGTATTCCAAATCAATGTTTACAATCCTACCGGACACTTCTCCGGTATTTTTTTGGCCTATGCCATATTGGAAAAAAAAGAGTGTTAATACTAATGCAATAAAAGTATTTTTCATTTGTAAATTATTGGTTGGGGTTATTGAACATTCAACCGAATCGGGCAGCGATTCAGCAGTATTGGAAAGCAACACCTTGGGGCAAGGTTCTAAACGTGCAACAAGATCATTTTCACCTTTTCACAAAAATTCTGTGAAAAATGGCCTTGATCGGATGTTTTTCTTCACAAGTTAAGTTGGAAGAACCATTAATGTAAGGTGTGCTAAGACAAGGTAGACTTTGGCCATTTGGGTTAAATGGACAATCCATGTCCAAATAAAGCATGTGACCAATTGCTCCGAAAAGCGTGATAAAATCAAAAGTAAGTGTACCTTGTGTAGTTAGATCAAACTTGGAGGTGGCCTGGAAAAAAGTTGGTCGATGGTAAGAACACCATCAAAAAGAAATTCATATTCGTTGGAAACCTGCTCCTGAGGAATTGGCCCAGGGACATTAATGACATATTCGGTGGAAGCCAGGAACAACTCTGGAGCGTCTTGGCCCTTTACGACATGGTCGCAGACAATACAATGGGCATAGTGATCTTGATCACCTTCATGGGCCAACACGTGGAGGCCTGCCATTTTAACCATAAGGAAAATGGCCAAAAAGAAAAAGCCGATACTATGTCTCACGTAGCCTCTTTGCATTGGGCCCTAAAGTTATTATAAATATTGTTAAGTTGACCTTAAAGTTCTCGGTAAGTCAGACAAAATTGGGAATCAATGTTTATGGTCCAATTTGCATCGCAACAATTTCCAGTTCACAAAGTGGGCGAGCGAAACTACTAGTGCTCCTCCAACAGTATTTATGATTTCCCATGCTTCATTCAAATCCAATCTGCCCAAAGCAATCAAACCAAATCCGATGGCAGCAAAAATCAAAGGTTTGGGGCTATAATGTACTTTTCTATAACTCGGCCACAGCGAGACAAAGACGAACACCACACCAAGCCCGATAAACGACCATTCAATAAAAGGATGGTGTAAAAAATGTAGGCTTGACAAGGATGAGAATGAAAGAACAATGGGCACTGCTGCACAATGAATGGCACAGATAAGTGAACTTGTAAGGGCTATTATGTCAAATGTCGGTGTTTTTATCTTCATAGTTTTTGATTTAAAAGGATTCTTGTGAAAGTTCCATGTTGGCCATGGCGCCCGCAATGTTTCCGGATGCCACCGCTTGTGCAACCGACCGCATTGGGATACAGTTATCGCCACAGGCAAATACCCCCGGCACGGAGGTTTTTTGAAAATGGTCCGTTTGAATGTACCCTTGCTCATTAAATGCACATCCCAAATCCATCGGAATACTTGAACTTTGTCCAAAAGGTAGTCCTGCGTATATGGCTGAAAGCTTGATTCGGTCTCCATTGTCAAACCGTACCTGTTCAAGGTATCCGTTCTTATGCTCGATCGAGACAACTTCATGGTTGAGGATTGTAATATTGTGTTTATGCAAGGTCTTCAATTGCTCTTTATCAAAACTTGAAGGCTCTTCTTGTAAGAGGGTGATATCGTTGCCCAGATTGACCAACAGGGAAGCCAAGTGAAAAGCCTTTTCGGGTGGAGCTATCAGCCCTACCTTATTCCCGCGGTATTCATAGCCATGGCAGTACGGGCAGTGTATCACGGAAATTCCCCAACATTCTTTAAAACCTGGAATTTCGGGCATGGTATCCTTTATTCCTGTTGCGAGAATTATTCTTTTTCCTTCAAAAGCCTCCCCACTTCCCATATGCACCAAAAAACCATTCTCCAGGATATCCGCTTTTATGGCAACACCGTCTACAAACTCGACCCTATCATAGTTTAACAACTGTTGTTTTGCCACAGTGGCAATTTCGCTGGGAGGTTTTCCGTCCTGTGTCAAAAAATTATGGGAATGTGGGGTTTGTTTATTACAGGGATCTCCAGCATCAACAATCAATGTTTTTCTCAAAGATCTTCCCAAGGCCAATGCAGCAGAAAGCCCTGCATAACTTCCTCCAATAATGACAACATCGTAATTTTTGCTCTTTTCCATATGATGGTTTGACATCCAAATTTTTGTCAAACTTATAAATAATTTATATTATTGCAACATTGTCGCGTTAATATTTTTATGAAAAAAAGAAACACCCCATCAAAACAAGCAGTATTGGATGTTTTAAAGCTACTGACTTAGGCATTTAATCTATTTCTAAACTATCATCGGTAACGGTTTGATATCCTATAGCTTTATTATCCACAAACCTGCTTACAACTTTTTCAAATGCACTTGGTGCAAAAAGCGCAATAAAATGCGGAGCGTTCTTAACCCTGATGAAGGATATTGAACTGCTGTTTTGGGCAAGGCGCTTGTAATGTCGCACGGCTCCCTTAATATGTGTTTTGGAATCGAGCGTACCATTGATAATCAAAGTTGCCGGTATGTGTTGCGGTGTTTTCCCAAAGTGTTCATCCCTGGAATAGGTTGGCATCGAGTTTTCAGCAATTAAATTGGGGAGTGGACTTTTGAACAATAAATTTTCTGATTCAACAATAACTTCAGCTTTTGTCATTTCAGGTCTCAGATTATTTTCAGAAGCAGTAATGACCTGCGTCAATGGAATGGAATTGGTTGAGGATCGATACGCAGCGCCATAATCATTATAAAACGTTGTGATCTGTGTGATGGCCTTTTGGAGTGGTCCAAAGTCGTTGCTGTTGAGCCCCTTTATGATTTCCGGTATTGAATTCCGCACAAATGGTATGTCCAACATCATACCGAAAAGGATGGCCAGATCCTGGTTTGGTAAATTAGCTGTAAACTCCGTATCAGTTTTAGCGCGCTCTATGATGCTGTTCAATTGCTCTTCCAAGGTTGTGTCCTTAGGTTCCCTGAGATCAACTTGTTCAAGGAAAGATTTTCCAACATCATCCGTAACCAATGATCTATGGCTTAGATCAAAATCGTAATCGTCTTGAAGAGGGACCAGAGAATCCAGGATGACCGCATCTAGATCTACTGTCCCTAATTGTAACAATCGCAACACCAATTGTGTTCCATAGGAAACACCATAGATGTAGCGCTCCCCCGCTCCGCTAAATTCATTGATCAAGAAGCTAAGGTCCCTAGCGGCATTGGTTATGGTAAAAGCCTTTACGTATTCCAAATTACTGTACATATAGTTAAAGCAGGTACCCCATTCATCATTGGCCAGGGCCATCCCATCCGGAGAATCAACTATTTCCTCTTTGGGACATATTTTACCGGAATACCCGGTGCCCCTATGATCTGGAACAAAAACATCCAGATTGGGAAATAGGTTAGAGAACTGGTTGATCAAAGGATATAGACTTGCGCCGGATTCACCAGGCCCTCCAGGTATTAACCAGATAGATCCCTTTCTTTCTTTTTTCGCAGGGAACTTTCTAACGAATAAGTTTATGGTATTTTCATCACCTTCTTGATAATTCAGGGGTGCATTAGTAGTGATACAAACGGAGCCTTCAAGTTCAGGCACATTATGGGAATAAGTACAAGATTGGGATTGAGCGGTCCAAATTGCAAAGAAGCATAAAAAATGAACGGCTAATGGTATAATTTTCTTCAAAATTCAATGGTTTTATCGATTAAAATTTCAGTCTCTATATATAGAGACGCAAATATATAATGAATGGTTGCCATCGTTCATTTCAACTTTCAATTATTGATTTCTATTTAGAACGCTAATCACCAATCGTTTTACCGTTTGCATTTCTTCAGGCTTACTGGAAGCAATAAACAGTGTTAGACTTACCAAGAGGTATCACTACTTATTATTGGCTTGCCAAATTGAGAAACAAGCATGTTGTTTGCACTTAAAAACTTAAGGAAACAAGCAGCGGCTATACCTTTGTTACCATCGACAAAAGAATGATTATTAGATATCAAATACAGGACAATGGCAGCTTTTTCTTCAATAGCGGGATAAAGTCTTGCGTCGCAAAACCTTTGGTAATTTGTGCAAGGGAGCTTTGAAAATTTTCATCCTTCTCTTTTCCAAATACATCAGAATTAAATCCTGTAGCCATTTGGCTGATAAGTTCTTGATATTCTTCCATGCTTGGAAAAATAGCTTCGTTTTTGGTCAACCCTTTGACATCTATGTTTTCATGGTCATAGTCGTCTAGTAATGTAAGGCCTTGAACAAATTGACACAGCCATTGATTGTTTTCAATTTTCGACTTTTTTCCAATGCTCTGCCCAATATGGAAATATCATTTTTTAGTATATGGATCTCCTCTTCTTTTTGAGCCAATCTTTTTTCGTTGACGGCATAGTCCTTTACCCAATATTCCTTTAAAAGGCTGTTGGCCCAAATTCTAAATTGAGTTTACCGCTTAGAATTAACGCGATAACCTACAGAAATTATGGCATCTAGGTTATAAAATGGAACATTACGTCTTACCTGTCTTTTTCCTTCTTATAGAGCTACCGGGTATTTCTCGGTAGTTGCTTTTTTATTCAATTCTTTAGTCGCGAAGATGTATTTAGGTGCAAGCTATTGTATCATTATTCTTATTAAACCGGTCTGCCATTTGTCTCTGATTCAACCAAATGGTGTCATTCTCTAACCGTATTTCTATACTGGGCTTATCATCGTACAAAATAATATTTTCCCTATCCATTTAGTTTTAGCCTAAAGGTAATAAATCGAAAAAAGATTTTTCATCGTTTATTGAACTTTGGTAACGGTAACGTATAACCCTCAGCACATATAAAAGTCCAGCTAAACGGGCGGTTTTATTTCTCACTGATAGTCCCTTATCCATTATTCTTGTGTTTTGGCCATTTTATGGCATACCATACGATTAAAAATGTAATGCCACTTTCAAGAAAAGCTAGAAAGACATAAAAACTATACCACTCGGTAAATGAGTTGATTCCAATAAAGAGTGGATATACTGGACTAAGCTGACCCCCTTACAGTCCAGATTTGGCGTGCTGTCGTTCTGGCGGATGCTGACCCCCTTAAGAAAACGAAGAGAGCTAGGATTTTAAATTATTCTGGAGCATGTTGACCCCTCTGGATGAT
>JANSXF010000020.1 GCA_024743095.1 Flavobacteriaceae bacterium | reverse complement strand
GCGCCTGGGGCTCTCGTACGACCACTTCAGCTGGGTCTGGTGCTCAGGCTTCGCAGGGTCGAAGAACGGGCCAGCCTCAACGACCGCCACCTTGAGGCCGGCCTCCGAAAGCACCTTCGCCGACATGCCGCCCCCGGCCCCAGAGCCCACGATGATCGCATCGTACTCCGTAGAATTCTCTATTATCTGCATCTGTTAATTTGGTTTAATAATTGATTGAAATTCAAAAAATTAAGTGAAATGATTTAATCTTAATTACCTTTTGTTGGTTTTAAAGATACTTTTTCTACAAATAAAACCGAGGGGTTTTCTTGTTTTACTTTTTGCAAAACGGCCTATTTACTCATCAAAATAACCGATATTTGACAGACTAACTTTCTCAAAAAAATTTCTACTATCATGCTAAGAACCTCTTCATTCATTGCATTTTTTCTACTTACTCTTAATTCCATCATTGCGCAAAAAGGCAATATTTCTTCTTTACAGATCAAGGACATTATGCAGGGCGATGACTTTGTGGGTCATCGACCATCCAATGCTTATTGGGCCACGGATGGACAAACGTTGTATTTTGATTGGAATCCAGACGGTTCCCTGAGCGATTCACTATACGCCTATACTGTTTCAAACAAGAAAATCAAGAAAGTAGGTTTTTTGACGGCAAACTCACTTCCTTCTTCGCGATTGACCTACAATCAAGAAAAAACACAAGCGGTCTATTCAAAAAACGGTGATATTTTTTTGTTGGACCTCAATACCCATCAATCCAAACCTATCACCAAAACACAGGCCAGGGAAAATAGCCCACATTTTACCGATAACGGTAAAAGCATTGCTTTTCAAAAAGATGGAGAGCTTTTTACCTGGCACATCGCTTCAGGTCTCCTGGAGCAAAAAACACGGTTTGTCAAATCCAAAAACAGCGAACCCAAGCGTGACTCCAAAGATGAATGGCTATACCAAGACCAATTGGAACTATTTGATGTTTTACGGGAACGCAAGGCAAAAAGTGACAGAGGTGAAGAGATAAGTAGTCAGTTGGAAACTTTGGAACCGTTGGAAATCGAGACCAAAGGCAAGCCGGTAATCAATCTAGAAATAGATCCTTCCGGAAATTTTATCACCTATGTTTTAATGGACAGACCCGATTCCAAAGGCACGATTGTCCCTCATTTTGTTACAGAATCCGGATACACCGAAGACCAAAATACCCGTTCCAAAGTTGGGGACGAACCCACTGAATACGAAATGTTCGTGTATGATATTGAAAACCGCAAGAGCTATCCCGTGGTTCTGGAGAACTTGGAGGGTTTGGACTACGTTCCAGAGTATACCAAGGATTATCCCGACAAAACATATAAAAATGAGAATCGCCTTGGACCTATCAGTGGACCAACTTGGAATGCTACCGGAAATAAGGCTGTACTGGATATTCAAGCCAATGATTACAAAGATCGTTGGATTGTATTGCTGGACCCAAAAACGGGAAAAGTGGAGCAGTTGGACCGTCAGCATGATGAAGCTTGGATAGCCGGCCCGGGAATTGGCAGATGGGGCGGTGGCTCGCTCGGATGGATGCCCAGTGGAGACAAGGTTTGGTTCATGTCCGAAAAAACAGGGTATTCCCATTTATATACGGTGGACATCAACAATAAGAAAACGGATGCCCTCACCTCTGGGAATTTTGAAATCTATGATGCTTTCCTCTCAAAAGACAAGGACAAATGGTACTTTACCTCCAATAAAACGCATCCCGGAGACCGACAGTTTTACACCATGAAACTTAAGGGGGGCAAATGGGAGCAATTGACCAATATGACAGGTGAAAATGATGTAACGCTTTCCCCCGATGAGAAAAAAATGGCGATTTTATACTCCTACTCCAACAAACCTACCGAACTCTTTATCAAAGATAACCCTGCGGAAGTTGGGGGAAACCCAGAAGCAGGACAAATCACGAATTCGAATACCGATGACTTTAAAGCTTACCACTGGAAAGATCCTGAAATCATTACTTTCAAAGCTTCCGATGGTGCGGAGGTACATGCAAGACTCTACCAGCCCGATGCTTCGGTAAAGAACAAAGCTGCCGTAATATTTGTACATGGCGCAGGCTACCTTCAGAATGCGCATAAGTGGTGGAGCTCCTACTTTAGGGAATATATGTTCCATAATTTATTGGTGGACAATGGCTATACCGTGCTCGATATCGATTATCGTGGAAGTGCTGGTTATGGGCGGGATTGGCGTACTGGGATTTACCGACATATGGGCGGCAAAGACTTGTCCGACCAAGTGGACGGCGCCAACATGTTAAAGGAAAAATATGGTATTGATTCAGATAAAATTGGAATCTATGGTGGTTCTTACGGGGGGTTTATCACTTTAATGGGAATGTTCAACGCGCCGGAAACCTTTAGTGCCGGAGGTGCAATTCGTTCCGTTGGCGATTGGGCTGCATACAACCATGGCTACACGGCTCGAATATTGAACACACCGGCAACCGACAGTTTGGCCTACAAACGAAGCTCACCCATCTATTTTGCCGATGGATTAAAGGGCGACCTTTTGATTCTTCATGGCATGGTGGACGATAATGTGCATTTTCAGGACATGGTACGACTCTCACAAAGGTTGATAGAACTTGGCAAGGAAAACTGGGAAATGGCGGTTTACCCTGTGGAGCGACATGGTTTTGTGGAACCAAGCAGTTGGACGGATGAATACACCCGTATCTTTAAGCTGTTCCAAAAATCACTTTTAGGAAAAGAATAAGTAATCGCTGCCAAAAGGAAACAGAAGAACTTTCAACAAAAAAACATATCTTCCTTCCTGAAAATTAACCAACAAACTGCATGAAGGCACTGTTGAAAGCCCTCGGCCCCGGCCTATTGTTCGCCAGTATGGCCATTGGCACCTCACATTTGGTATTGTCGACCAAAGCTGGGGCCCAATATGGATGGGCAATGGTAATTCCCATTATTTTGGCCAACCTGCTCAAGTATCCTTTTTTTGAATTTGGGATAAGGTACACCACGGTAACGGAAAAAAGCTTGATCGAGGGGTATACCAATCTAGGAAAGGCCTATTTGTATATCTATGCCTTTGTTACATTGATTTCCACCTTCACAATTTTGGCTGCACTGTATGTTGTTACCGCAGGATTGTTCATGAATTTGTTCGAAGTTACCTCATTGGGAGCAGGGGCCATTTCGTTCGGACTTTTTGTCTTTATAAGTCTTCTACTGATCATAGGTAAATATCGATTCCTGGAGAACTCATTGAAAGCAGTAATTACCATACTTTTTATTGCTCTTTTGGTGACCACTGTGATGGTTTTGCAAAAAGGTCCCGTAACGAATGCTGCATCTTACCAGAGACCCGAAATTTTCAACGAGGTCGGAATTTTATTCTTAATCGGACTTGTTGGGTGGATGCCCACAGCAGTGGAGGCATCTGGCTGGGTAAGTTTATGGGGCATGGAGAATTTGAAAACCATGAAAAACAAGCCGTCACTTAAACTCGCATTGCAAGAGTTCAATGTCGGATATATTCTGACTGCAGTTTTGGCCTTGTTTTTTATGATCATTGGATGGATGACCCTCTATGGAACCGGAACGGAACTCAGTAACAGCTCGGTGATTTTTGCCGACCAATTGGTCAGTCTCTTTACAACACACATTGGAAGTTGGGCCTACTTTTTTATTGCGGTAGCGGCATTTGCCACCATGTTCAGTACCTGTATGACGGCCCACGATGCCATCTCCAGGGTCAGTCTCGATGTACTTCAAAAATTATATCCACAAAAAAACATTTACAATGGCAGGCATGCCTTTGCCTTGATGGTCATCGCAATGGCTTGGATCAACTGGATCGTGATAAGCCTGTTCAGTGCCAACATGGGCAACCTTGTAGCGCTCGCTACTTTCGTATCCTTTGTTTTTGCCCCTCTGCTCGGTTGGATGAACTTAAAAACGGTTACGGGCAAAGATGTGCCGGAGGAGCACAGACCAAAAATGGGACTTAGGATATTAACGTACTGCGGTATGCTATTTTTATCCCTGTTCGCTCTCTACTATTGCTGGATGTTGATAATCTAATCGAAAAGCACATTATCGTTCAGCACCACGACCAAGGTACGTTGGTTCTTCTTGTGCAAGGCCTCTAAACAAAATACACCATTGGTACAATTATTCAGGATCTTGTCCTCTCCATAGCCAATGGAATACAATATACTGGTTGCATTTACACCTTTCTCCACCAAATACTTTTTGATGGCATCGGAACGCGCCTGTGTCAATTTAAAATTGGTGCTGCTTCCTCCCCTACTGTCCGTATAGGTTTCGATCCGAAGTTGGGCATCTGGGAATGCCTCAACAAAATCGACGACTTTGGCAAGCTCTTCTTTGATATCATCGTTAAGTTGGGTGGAATTGGTCTGAAAATAAAAATCGTCCATTTTCACCACTTTCTGACCTTCCCTTTCTTCTACCAAGTCGTCATAAAGCGACACGGCAATATCAAAAGTGCTGTTTTGGAGCGCCTCCAACTCCTCTGCATCAAACTTTTTGATATACCTTGAATATCGCTCCTTGGAAGCATCCAGTACCAATTCGCTCTCGTAAGGTATTTCCAATCGATATTGACCTTCTTCATTCGAAGTTGTTTTGGCCAACATTTTTCCATTCATATTCCAAAGACTGACTTCTGCATTGGGAACTATTTCGGATGAGCCACCAAGATTCACCACGAGTCCTTTAAAGGCAATGGTCTTGAGACCTGGTTTTTCGTCCACCTTAAAACCGTAGACATCATCCTTTCCCTTACCGCCTTTTCGATTGGATGCAAAATAGCCCAATAAACCATCACCCTCATTACGGATTATCATTCCAAAATCATCGAATTCGGTATTGATGGGTTCCCCTAGGTTGATAGGGATACCAAAGCTATCCCCTTCCATATTGGATTTGTAAATGTCCATTCCACCTAGACCGTAAAACACATCCGAAGCGAAATAGAGACTATTTTCAAAAATATAGGGAGCGATCTCGTTTCCCGAAGAATTTATTCTAGGCCCCAAATTTATCGGAGCGGACATTACCTGCCCATAATTGGTATATACAAAATAAATATCGGTACCCCCGTAGCCGTCTTCAAAATCGGCCGAAAAATAGAGTTTACCACTGATCTCATCATAAAAGGGATAGTAAAAGGACGTACTTAAATCCTTCAACAGTAATTGATATGAGCCACCAATAGTTTGCTTGGCAATGGCCAAAGCATTTTTTCCGTTGGGATCAAAAGCAAGTTCCCCTTGCCCATCTGTATTGGACAGCACATAAAACACACTGTTCATTTCTGGTGAGTACGATGGGGTAGCTTCGTGGTAATCAGTATCCTTAAGTTCCGCAAACGGCCGTATGGCTCCAATCTGTCCGTTTTGTTGGATTTCGGATTCATAAATATTGAAATACCCTTCGTTACCTGGTTCGTAACGTATTTTTTTGTTCACTTGTCTCCCACTTGAGAACAACAAATTACTTTTGTAAAAGCTTGGTGCAAAATCCGTTTGCGGGCCATTCCCGTTCAAATTGAAAATTTCATACTTCAACTGATTCTCTTGGGCTCCATTTTCCAATAGCTGATTATTGAATTCCATGTTCTCCATCAACTCCTTGGGAAAATTTGACGAAACCTGGGCTAAAAAATCATTTGTTCTATCCGTATTGGGTGATTTGGATAGACTTTGCAGCATTTTGTTGTATTGGTGGTCTTCCAATACGGAATCCTGTTCATAAAGCCGTATATAGGTTTCCGAGGCCTTTTCATAGTTATCGGTCTCAAAATAGGCATCGGCCAGGTTCTGAAACTGCTGCTTGGTCAAAACACCTTCCGATAGCTGTTTTTCGTAGGCACTTACCGCTTTTTGATATTCGTATTGAAAAAAGAAAACATCGCCTTGGGACTTTTTCTTTTGGGCAAAACACAACACGGTGCCCAGCAGGCATGCCCATAGTGTTATCTGTATTTTCTTTGTGTAGTCCATTTTAGAAAAATCTAGGGGAATCAATCTGCTTTCCTTTATTCTTTGATTTTTTGTCTTTTGATTTGTTGTTGTTTCCAGAGCCAAAACCACCCCTACCGATATAAAACTTTAGAATAGCTTCATGGGAACCTCCACTAAACTCTCCCAATCCATTGGTGTTATAATCGTAAGCATACCCAATAAACATACCGTTGGATATCTGGAACCCTGCCAATCCGCTTACGGCGTTGTCAATTCGGTAAGATGCTCCAATGGTGAGCGCATCTATAAATTGAAAATTAGCGGAAAGATTAACGGTCACTGGGGAACCTTGAAGGTAGTTTACCAAAAAGGCGGGCTTAAACTTGGTCTGTTCGCCCAGTTCAAATACATACCCACCTATGGCATTGAACTGCATATTGTCCTCTACAATGGTTGCCACTTCGTCGTTGTACAAAGTACTGGTCAAAAAATTGGGAACGGATACCCCCAAGTACCAATCTTCTTCATGGTACATAAATAGTCCTGCGCCCACTGTGGGGTAAAAGTTGTTGTATTTACCCCCCAATATGGATGGGTCTGAAGGGTTTTCAAAATTACCTTTGGAATAATCTATGTTAAGGGATGAACCTCCTGCATTCAATCCAAAAGAGAGCTTGGTATCCTCGGATAATTGTATTTGATAGGAATAGGCAACATCAAAATACGTTTGGGTCGATGGCCCCAACACATCGTTCACCACATTGATACCCAGCCCCATTTTCTCGTTCTTGAAAGGAATGTTGGCCCCGCCACGAATGGTTGTGGGCGCACCATCGATATCCACCCACTGCGAGCGGTACAATCCAATTATTTCGGGGCTCTCCACAGTACCTACGTATGCCGGGTTAAAACTACCTATATTGTACATGTACTGGGTATATTGTGGTTCCTTTTGGGCATGGGTACGACCAAAGGCCATACTTAGCACAATGAGTACAATACTGTATTTTAAAAAACCTTTTGTATATGGCATTTTAGTTGTCTCTTACAATTTGAATCCATCCTTTTACCACATCATCGTCGGTGCCGTCCGTGGTATCCAAGTCCAGAATATAGAAATAGGTGCCTTTGGGCAAATCTCCATTTTTACCTGTTCCGTCCCAAGAACTGTCATAACCATCCATTTGGAAAACACTGTTCCCATAGCGGTCAAATACTTCGAACGTATTGTTGGGGAATTGTGAATCACCTACCAAGGTCAAGGTATCATTGGCCCCGTCGTTATTGGGTGAAAAAATATTACAAATGGTACCTGGGTCTTCACATTGGTTTCTATTGACGGTCACCGTTACCGTGGCCGAATTGTTTTCTGCGACATCATCCGCAGGAACTGAAGATACCAATGAAGCGGTATTCGAAATTTCCCCTGCTACCGTTGGCCTAGTTCGTATGGTCAGCGCTGCTTCCGCATCCGTGGCCTGGAGCAATGGGATGGTCCATTGTCCGGAATCGGAATCGTAACTTCCCAGGGTGGCGACCGCATCGATAAATTCAAAATTTTCGTCAAGTATATCGGTAATCACTATATCGGTCACTGTATTTGCATCTACATTTTCCACGGTAATGATGAACTCCACCTCATCCCCAAACAGATAAGAACCACTGCCATTAACATCTTTTGAAATCGCCAGATCTATAGTCTCATTGGAAATACAATCTTGAACTGTTATGGTGATCTGGGAAGTGGATGTTTCCGTACAGTTTCCCAAAGTATTTGTTGTATACTCAAATACATAATCCCCACTAACAAGGCCCGCAAAATCAACCGCGTTATCCGTCCCAATAATGACATCCCCATTAGAGGGATCGCCGATTACTTCCCATGTTCCAGGATCTTGGCCTATAAGCCCTTCGTCCAAATCGAAAGTTGTGGAACCCTCGTCACTGGAAATGTTACAGGCGGCCAATCCATCTATAGGTGCTCCGGCCAAAGGGGCATTGTTAACGGTAACAATCACTTCCGTGCGTTCCGAACTACATTCGTTCGACGCTGCTGACACGTAAAAAGAGGTGGTCTCGGTCAACGTACCTGTTTCAAAAGTGGTCCCGGATGCAATTGGAACAGCACTCGCATCCAATGTATCGAACCAGCTGTAGGTTATGGCACTAAAATCCTCGACTGTGGCGGTCACGGTCAATGTTGCGGTTCCTTCACCACAAATTTCCGTGGTCGTGGTTTCTGTAATGACAGGCGTAAAGTTTCTTTCCAGTTCCAGCTCCAAACTTGGACTGTAGCAATCGTTGGCACTATCGTAAAAGAATCCATAATATACCCCTGAACCATCTTCAATATTGTTGTTGATATGATCATCGATACTTTCTGGGGACGGGTTTCTAGACCATACGAGCTCGGTTCCAACGGGACCGTTTGTGTTGGTTACGTAGTCGTTCAAATCCACAGAAATAATCTCGCAGAACACTGTGGAAAGGGTTGAATCCAGGATTGGTGCCGAACCGCCGGCGCTGCACACTGTTATATCCTTATCTGCAGTATCGTTTGCAACCGCTCCCGTACCGTTACCATTACTCAAGGTGACACTCAACGTAATACTTCCATCGCCCAGTCCACTCAAGTCTATTCCCGATATCTGATCGTTTACAGTTGTTATTGAACCAGAACCTGTAACATTGGCACCACCACCGTCGCTACTGAACGTATAATTGTAGGTTGAGCCGATTTCTGCATTGGAGAGGGTAAAACTAACGGCTGATTGGTTGGCAAAGTTCACAACACTTTGATCGATGCTTACATTGTATCCTGACGGCACGGCCAATGATTTTGTAGAGGTATCCGAAGCAACAGGACCTTGTCCATTGACGTTGCTCAGGGTTACGTTCAACGTAATGGTGCCATCGCCCAGACCACTGAGATCTATATTGCTTATCTGTTGTGATGCTAAAGTAATCTGACCAGAGCCTGGAACATTGGCACCGCCTCCGTCGCTGCTGAAGGTATAATCATAGTCTGCACCGGGCTCAGCACCTCCAAAGGTAAAACTAACATCATCCAGATTATTGGAATCTATCAAGTCTTGATCTATGGATACGGTGTAACTGGAGGGTACTTGGGTATTTTTGTTCGCAAAAGCGGAAGCTTCATTCCCCGTGTTTCCAAAAATATTGGTTATCGTAAATAATAGCCTTATTTCGCCATCTGGCAAACTGCTCAAATCTATATTTGAAACTGTTGGATTAAGCAAAGATATATTTCCACTTCCAGTAACCTCTGTTAAGTAATTGTCCCCGCTGCTTGCAAAAATGTAATCATACGTAGAAAGCAAAGATCCACCAGCATAGGTAAAACTTATATTCTCTTGATTTAAAACTGTAATAGGGTCTTCATTGATTTGTACTGAATACCCCACAGGAGCTGCATCGTCATCCGTAAAACTGCTCGTACCAACATTCTCCGTAGCGCTGAGGACTCCATTGTCCGTGGAGTTCAGGGTCACCGTGACGGACTCGTCGGCCTCGATCACCGTATCGCCGTTGGTGGTCACATCTATCGTCGCACTCGTACTGTTCGCGGGAATGACGACATCCGTGGTGGTCCCGTCCTCGTTGCCTCCGCTTATGGTGTAGTTGACCGTGGTCGCGCTCAAAGGGTCCGCAACGTCAAGGCTCACTGTGAAGGTCAAGACGGAAGTGCCCGTGTCTCCCTCAGCAACCGGAGCAGGATCGTCTATGCTGATTGTTTGCCCAAACCCAACACTGATACCCAATAACAAAAAAACAATAAACAATATACGACCACGACCCATAGCGGCACATGGTATTGATGAGGTTGTTTTAAGCTGAGGTTGCATTATTATTGCGTGCGTTTCAGTTACGTTCTTTTTGCCTGCGTGTAGTTGGTAAGTTGGGTGAACCAATATTACAAAAAAGGCAAGGAACATCCTTGCCTATTAGTTTAAATCTCAATTTATTCGGATAAAGTGTTTTCCCTGACTATGAAACCGATGCTGAACTGGTTTCGGCCTCGCCGTGGATTTTTTTCACCAACCCTTGCAACACCTTTCCGGGACCTACTTCCACGAAGGATGTAGCCCCTCCTTTTACCATTTGCCGAACACTTTGCGTCCACTTTACTGGAGCGGTCAATTGGAGTATTAGATTCTTTTGTATTTCATTTGGGTCGGACACTGCCGTTGTGGTCACATTTTGATAAATGGGGCAGCTCGGCGCCTTAAATTCGGTAGCTTCGATGGCTGCGGCCAATTCTTCCCTTGCAGGCTCCATTAAAGGGGAATGGAAAGCGCCACCAACGGGCAATAACAAAGCTCTTCGTGCTCCGGCCTCTTTCATTTTTTCACAGGCTACGTTAACGGCATCCACCTCACCGGAAATTACCAATTGTCCGGGACAATTATAGTTTGCGGGCACCACAACGCCTTCCACTTCGGCGCAAATTTTCTCCACTACCTCATCTTCCAGTCCCAAAACAGCGGCCATGGTACTGGGTTGGATCTCGCATGCTTTTTGCATGGCAAGCGCTCGTTGTGAGACCAATTTCAGACCATCCTCAAAATTCAATGTGCCATTGGCCACCAAAGCGGAGAACTCTCCCAAGGAATGTCCTGCCACCATATCCGGCTTAAAACTATCGCCCAACACCTTGCTCAAGATTACGGAATGTAAAAAAATGGCCGGTTGGGTCACCTTGGTCTGTTTTAGGTCTTCCGCGGTGCCTTCGAACATAATGTCGGTAATGGAAAAACCAAGGATTTCGTTAGCTTTTTCAAACAGCTCCTGTGCCTCGGAGTGATTTTCGTACAGGTCCAAGCCCATACCTACGAATTGTGCTCCTTGTCCGGGAAAAATATATGCGTTCATAGTTGTCGATTTTTTTGAATTAAGCAAAAATAGGGAATATTCGACTTATCATTTGTCCGACTGTTCCCCTTCTTTGAACCAGCTGGAGTATTTCACGTAATTGTTGGCAATACGGTCTATCTCGCCTTTGGAAAGTTCCGGACTGATGTCCTTTATCTTCTTGGCGGGCATTCCGGCATAAATGCTTCCGGCTTCCACCTGGGTTCCCTTGGTAACCACGGCCCCTGCGGCAATTATGGAATTGCTCTCCACCACACAATCATCCATGATGATACTTCCCATTCCTACCAATACATTGTCCTTGATGGTGCAGCCGTGCACTATGGCATTATGGCCTATGGAGACGTTGTTCCCGATAGTGGTCGGGGATTTTTCGTAAGTGCAGTGGATAACCGCGCCGTCCTGCACATTCACCTTATCTCCCATTTTTATAAAATGGACATCGCCACGGATAACTGCGTTGAACCAAACGCTACATTGATCGCCCATGCTCACCTCGCCCACAATGGTTGCATTTTCTGCAATAAAACAATCCTTTCCAATTTCCGGGGATTTACCCCTTACTGGTTTTATGATCATGCTGATATATTTTGATTTTGTTTCACCGTCCTCGACTTGGGCCGATGTAATAATTTATTGAAAATACGATAATAGATCTGCTTTTTTGGATGCCGAAACGGAAAGTTCCTTCCCATTGGACAGTACCACGCTGCCACCTTTGCCTTTTTTGTACTTTGCCACCTCGGCAACATTGACCAAATACGATTTATGAATCCGGGCAAAAGAATACGATTGCAAGGCCTCCTCAAAATATTTGAGGGTTTTGCTTACCACTATTTTCTTTTTTTCCAGATATATTTCGGTATAGTTATCGTCCGCTTTACAGAAATAGATATCGGCAACATCCAGTACTTGGAACCCATCTTGTTGGGGCAGTGTTATTTTTCCTTCAGCCTTCACGGGCCGAGCTTGCAGCACCTGTCCCTCCAATGCATTTTCTTTTTCCTTGATGGCGCGCACATAGTCCACCGCTTTTATCAACTCATCAATATTGATGGGCTTCATCAAATAATAGGCCGCATGATGATTGAGTGCATCCATGGCATATTGGTTATAGGCCGTCACAAAAATGGTCTCAAAAGTACGGTCGGGGATTTGGTCCAACAGGTCAAAAGCATTTCCAAAGGGCATTTCCACATCCAAAAACACCAAATCGGGACTGTGTCTTTTGATTTGTTGCAGCCCCTCTTCAATGGTAGCTCCCTCGCCTAACAGCGTGACTTTATCGCAATACTTGGCCAAATAGTTACGAAGAATTTCACGACTGTTGGCTTCATCCTCCACAATGACCGCCTTAAGTTCCATCATTGTTTCTTAAGTTTTAATGATACCCTTGTACCCGTTTGGTCACTGTTCAAGTCAGCAATTGATACATCTACCCTGTTTTTATACATATCGTTCAAAATCTGGATGCGTTTTTTTATGTTGCCCATGCCCTTGGATTTCTGTTTCTTTTGATTGGTGGTCTTCAATTCAGCGGACCTTTTTCTACCGATGCCGTTGTCCTCGATACGGATTTCGAGCATATCATCAGTGATTTGGCGTACTTTGACCTTAAGAAATCCTTTTTCTTCTTTGTAGCGCAGCCCGTGCCAAATGGCATTTTCAATATAGGGCTGAAGCAACATGGGGGGGATCTGAAAGGCATCGACATCTATTTTTTTGTCCACGTCGATTCCGTAATCAAACTTGTCGGAAAACCGCGAATGTTCCAATTTTATGTACAATTCCAAAAGCTCCAATTCCTTGGCCAATGGAATAAAATCTTCTTCGGAATTTTCGAGCACGCTACGCATCAATACGGAGAACTCACTTAAAAAGCGGTTGGCGCTTCGCTCATCGCTCTTGGCTATATAGTTGTTCACCGAATTGAGCGCATTAAAAATAAAATGTGGGTTCATTTGGGTCCGGAGCGATTTCAATGCCAAAAGATTGTTGGCCAATTTTTGCTGTTTGTTGCTCCGATAGTACAAGAATGCGGTAAGTGCCATCAGGGCAATTCCAAATATCAGGGAGTAGATGATCCATTTTTGTCGCTTGCTGGTCTCCTCGTACAATTGTTGCTCCGTTACCGCCAGACTATACTTGCTTTGACTGAGCTCACGTTCCTGTTCCAAGCTGGAAATTCGGTTTTGGGTGTTCGCGATCTCGCGGTTAAAACGTGCCGCCCTCGAAATTTCCTGTTCCTTTCGCACATACAGACTGTCCACCACGGCCACATAATCTTGATAGGATTCCAATGCCCTGGTATAATCCCCTTTATTACGATATAATTCGGATAATCTTCGTGTGGCATCCTTTTGCACTACTAGATCATCATCCTTGTCCGCTTCCACAATACTTTTTTCGAGGTAGGGAATCGCCTCGTCCAATTTATCCTGTGCGATATAAGCGTTTGCGATCTTATAGTTGATGCGTTGAGAGGTTATGGTATCCCGCGTATTGATTCCTCGTTCTGCCGAAGCCACACTGGACTTTGATATTTGCTTTAATTCATCCAAATTTCTTTTTCTCAATTGGATTTCATCATCGTAACGGCTTTTCTGATTGTAGAAATCCGCTACTTTTTCACTTTCTTGAATCAAGCGTTCAGGCGCCACTTCTTTTGACAAGTTCAAGGAATTTTGATAAAACCCTTCGGCTTCTATTACCCTATTCTCGCTTGCAAATACATCTGCAATTTTTGAATTGAGATCAATTTCCTTTGGAGAGATTTGATTCTTTTCTGCAATGAGCAGCCCCTGCCGATAGTACCCTTGGGCCCCTTTCAATTTGTTCAGCTCTTTGTTGGCATCTCCCAATGCTTCAAAAAGTTCAATACGCTGATAGGGCACCATGTTCCTTACCATTATAAGAGGTTCCAAAATAGAGATGGCGCTTTCGTGGTTTTTGTTCAGTACATAAGCTTTACCCAGCAGTATTTTGGTCCTGTTGGATTCTTGGGCGGCCAAGGCATCCTTAAAATTGGTGATGGCCAAATCGTACTGTTCATGGAACATATATATTTCCCCCAAAGTTCGCAACGAGGCAGAAAATTCATTTTTATTCCCCGAACTTCCCAAGGGTTCCATGGAACGTGCGATAAAATCGATGCTCTTTTCCAAATTGGTTTTCTTATAGACATTGGCCGAATCCAAAAACCGTTGATGGTCCGCAAGGGAATTCCTTGAACTAACTGCTTCCCGTTTTTGTTTTTTCGAAACCCCTCCATAATAACCTTCCACCAACACATCCACATCCTCACCCGATTTGATACGGTATCGCACGGTTTCAAGTTCGGGTCCTTCAACCATCAACATATCTCCTACCGAAGCCCTGATAACAAACTCGCCCAAGGCATTTGTGGTGGTAAAGGCCCCTTTGTCCGTAGATACCCGGACCCCTGAAATGGGGGCATAATTTTCCTTTCCCTTTACAGAACCTTTGATTTGAAGTTGACCCTGTGCATTTCCCACTTGGGCCAGAGAGCCCAACGAGGTGAAAAGAATCAATAGTAATATGTAAATATTGCGAGGCATATGTTAGGTAAACATACTGCTTCCCAAGCATTTTAAAAAATGGATGTAACCGGAAATAAAGTAAAAAACACCTCTATTTTACCTCGTTGCGAAGTTGTCGGTTGCATTCACTCATTTGAAATGCCATGTCACTCATTTCAGATTTTAATTGAACAAAGTTGCCGATACATTTACCCCAACTTTAAAAATCATTGCATCATGAAACATATGAATTACTTTTTAGGTTCAGCTTTTCTGTTATTTATGACGGGTACAAGTTACGGTTGCAACCTTAACGCGCGCACGAAAGAGAAAACAACTTTAGTGACTCAGTCCACAACCGAAAAGCCTTCGGAGCAATACGTTAAAATTGCGCTGCTTTTGGATACAAGCAACAGTATGGATGGGCTCATCAATCAGGCCAAGGCACAATTGTGGGATATTGTCAATGAGTTTACCCATGCCAAATGTGGCACTGGCAAGAGACCATCACTTCAAATTGCACTTTATGAATATGGAAATGACAATCTTTCTTCACGTGAAGGGTACATAAGACAGGTGTTGGGTTTCAGTAATGACTTGGACGAGATATCAGAGAAATTGTTCTCACTGACCACAAATGGAGGTGAAGAATATTGCGGACAGGTTATACATACTTCTTTGAAACAATTGGATTGGGGCAAAAATGCCGATGACCTTAAAATGATATTTATTGCCGGTAATGAGCCCTTCACCCAAGGAAAACTGGATTACACGGACGCCACCACCAATGCAAAGGAGAAGGGTGTTATTGTAAACACCATTTTTTGTGGCAATTACGAGCAAGGTATTTCCACCATGTGGAAGAGCGGCGCCACACTTACCGGCGGCGAATATATGGCCATTGACCACAACAGACAGGTGGTCCACATTAACACGCCTTATGACGATATTATCATCAAATTGAATTCTAAATTGAACGGGACCTATGTTTCCTATGGTTCCATTGGCAGACAAAAAAAGGAGCTGCAAGATGCTCAAGATGCCAATGCTGCAGAACTGGAAGAAGTGGTAGCTGTGAAAAGAGCTGTGAGCAAAAGTTCCAGATTGTACAAAAATTCGACTTGGGACCTTGTTGATGCCGCTGAAGATGATGAATCCTTGATTGCAGAGTTGCCACAAAAAGATCTGCCCGAAGAACTCCGAGGGAAATCCGAAAGTGAGATCAAAGCTTATGTAAAACAAAAGAAAGCGGAACGGGAAGAGATCCAAAAACAAATACAAGAACTCAATGCCAAACGAGAGGTTTACATTGCCGAAAATCAAAAAGAGGAAACCGGGGAATTGGAAAATGCCATGTTATCCGCTATAAAGGCCCAGGCATCAAAGAAAAACTATACTTGGGATAAAAAATAACATTGACGCTTTTTAAGATTGAAATGGTCCATCATAAAAAGATGGGCCATTTTAGTTATTGGCCGCAGGACAATAGCAGTCGTAACGCTTGCCTTGGTCACTTTGCCCGAAGTCGTATCCTAGCGTAATTTGGTGAAACCCTCCATTATCAAAGCGGATATCCCCCGCCTGATAGGAGTAGTTGTAAGAAAACATAAATCGGTTCACATTGACCCCGATAATAGGCGTAAACAGTTGAAGACGTTGCTCCCCAAAATTTCCGTTGGATTGAAATTGTGCCCCATCAAAACTGCGACGGTAGGACAATCCGGCCCAAACGGTTCCAAAACTCACATCTCGATATACCTTCGCGTTCAAGTCCACCGTCTTTTCTTTTGTAAAATCCGTCATTTGAAACAAAATAGATGGCTCGATTCGGGTAGTTTTCCCAAAAACATAGCCTACGGAGAACAAATAGCGCCTTAGGTTATCAAACTCGGCGGCAGTATACAGATCACGTCCACTTCCCAAAAGATTCAAGACAGCGACATGTGCGTAAAACTCGAACAAATTATAGGATGCCCCTAGATCAACATTAAAATAACTAGTGGTGTTTTTGACCCCTGTTACTACCGGGTCGGGAATTACGGACCTGAATTCGGTTTCGTCCAAACTGCTCAGTATCACACCGGCGCTCAGTCCAAAAGATAGCTGGTTGAGCGTCCTAAAATCGCCCGCCAATTGCAAGTGGTGCGCATACGTGGCCTTGAATCCTGTTTGCGAATGGTAACCGTTGGAATCGTTAAAGAGGATGCCCCCTACTCCACTGCGTTCCCCCACTCGGGAATTAATGTTCAGTGTTTGAAGGTTAGGTGCTTCATCCACGCTGAACCACTGTTTTCTTGCTGTAAGACGGACTTTGGTACCCTCTGAGATACCAGCCATGGATGGATAAACTAAATAATAATTATCCGCCAAGTAATCGAAATACACGGGAATACCTTCTTGCGCTCTTGCAAAGGAGCCAAAAAACAAGGCTATAAACATTAAGGTTAAGATTCGTCTCATCTGACGGTTGGGGCTAGTGATTATCGAATGCTGTAAAACACTTAAATAACGATAAGCTTATCACATTATTATAATATTTTGCTGCGCATCGCAACTATTGGTATTTTTGCAACAAATATTCAAGATGAAAGAGTTCAACATAACGGTTGTTACCACCAACAACCCCAAGATAATAAAATTAGAGGCCAATCATTTTTTGGTCAAGGGCAATTACGAGTTTAAAAATATTGATGAGGCCAAAAACTCCCCTTTGGCTCAGCAACTTTTTTACCTTCCGTTTATCAAGACCGTCTACATTGCCAGTAACTTTGTGGCATTGGAACGTTTTGATATTGTGGAATGGGACGATGTGAAGGATGAAGTGGCCCAACAATTGGTAGAGTACCTCAACGCCGGCGAACCGGTCGTCAACGAGGAGGCCGTTACAAAAAAAGAGCCGATTACCGTATACGCTGAGGTTACACCGAACCCAGCGGTGATGAAATTCGTTTCCAACAAAAAGATTGTTCCTTCAACATATGAGTTCAAGAACATTGACGAGGCCAAAGATTCTCCATTGGCCAAGGAACTTTTCCATTTGCCCTTCGTAAAAGAGGTTTTTATGGATGAAAACTACGTGTCCGTCACCAAATACGAAGTAGCCGACTGGGAAGAAATCAATATGCAATTACGCGAATTTATCCGTGATTACCTTGCCGATGGCAAGGAAGTGGTAACCGCAGAAGCCATTCAAAAGGGTAAGGAAACCATAGAACAAAAAAAATCGGGCACTGATTACGATGACACATCGCTACAGATCATAGACATTTTGGAAGAATATGTAAAACCCGCCGTTGCCGGGGATGGCGGAAACATTCTTTTTCAATCCTATGAAGAGCAAAGTGGCACGGTGAGCGTGATCCTTCAAGGAGCATGTAGCGGTTGTCCATCGTCCACTTTTACCTTAAAAAATGGTATCGAGACCATGTTGAAGAACATGATGGGCGATAAAATCAAGGAAGTGGTGGCCCTTAATGGATAATTTTCGTTGCATCACCGCCATATTCCGGTCAAAATTTGTTACCTTAAAGGGAATCTAAAAATTACATTGACCATGGCAGTTTTAAAAGTTATTGAAGTATTGGCCAATTCCGGCAAAAGCTGGGAAGATGCAACCAACAAAGCCTTGGAGCAGGCCTCAAAATCAGTTAAGAATATTCGTTCCATCTACATCAACGAGCAAAGCGCTACCGTGAAAGATGGGAAGATTGACGATTATAGGGTAAACGTTAAGATTACCTTTGAAGTACAATAACAAAAATGAAGAAAAGAAAATGCGTCCCGAAACGGACGCATTTTTTTATGCGCAAACCTGTCCATTTGATGAGAAAAGTGTTTTTCTTCATACTACTTGGAACCGTAGCTTTAAGCTGCAAACAAAATTCAGACAACGTGAACCATAAACATACCAATGCCCTTATCCATGAAACCAGCCCCTATTTGCTCCAACATGCCCATAATCCGGTAAATTGGGAAGCTTGGCATCCAGATGTGCTGGAAAAAGCCAAAAAAGAGGATAAACTTCTGCTTATCAGTATCGGATATGCTGCCTGCCATTGGTGCCATGTGATGGAAAAAGAGTGTTTTGAGGACGAAACAGTGGCCAAAGTGATGAACGAGAACTTCATCAATATAAAAATTGATAGGGAAGAGCGTCCGGATGTGGACCAAATTTACATGGACGCCATCCAAATGATATCGGGACAAGGCGGGTGGCCGCTCAATATTGTGGCCCTGCCCGATGGAAGACCTTTTTGGGGTGCAACCTACGTCCCAAAAAATAATTGGATAAAGTCCCTGGAACAATTGGCCGAGCTTTATAAAAAGGACAAGCAACGGGTAACAGAATATGCAACCGACCTGGCCAATGGACTACAGGCCATAAACTTGGTAGAAAACAATAAAGACAGTGAACTCTATTCTTTGGAGCAGTTGGATAGTGCCGTTCAAAATTGGACACAGTATTTCGATACTTTTTTGGGCGGGCATAAACGCGCTCCGAAATTTATGATGCCCAATAATTGGGACTTTCTATTGCACTATGCCACGGCGACAAACAGACCCGAGATTATGGAATTTGTGGACACCACCCTTATCCGAATGGCCTACGGAGGTGTTTATGATCATGTGGGCGGGGGGTTTTCCCGTTATGCCGTTGATGTGAAATGGCATGTACCCCACTTTGAGAAAATGTTGTACGACAATGGACAATTGACAAGTTTGTACGCCAAGGCCTATGCCGTTACAAAGAATGATCTGTACAAAGGTGTTGTTGCCGAAACGGTTGCCTTTGTCAAAGAGGAACTTTTGGATGAAAATGGCGGATTCTATTCCTCTTTGGATGCGGACAGCCTTGACGGGCATGGCAACTTGAAGGAAGGTGCCTATTACGTTTGGACAAAAGAGCAACTCATCAATTTGTTGGGGGATGATTACGATTTGTTCCAAGCATATTTCAACATCAACACATATGGCCATTGGGAAGAAGACAATTATGTGCTGATCAGGGATAAGAGCGATAAAGGGATAGCGAGCAATTTTGGCATTGATAAAGAAGCGTTGAGGAAAACCATCAAAAAAAACCTGTCCACACTTAAAAGTGAAAGAAGCAAGCGTACGCGACCACGGTTGGATGACAAAATTTTGACCTCTTGGAACGGATTGATGCTAAAAGGACTGGTGGATGCCCATCGTTATCTGGAAAAACAAGAATATCTGGAACTTGCCTTAAAAAATGCCGAATTCATTGAAGATAAACTCATAAAAAGGGATGGTTCACTTTACCGAAACCACAAAAATGGCAAAAGCACCATCAATGCATTTTTGGATGATTATGCCACTGTAATCGACGCCTATTTTTCACTTTACGAAGTCACTTTTGACGAAAAATGGCTCAACCGCTCCAAAAAACTGTTGGACTATGCCAAAAAACACTTTTTTGATGATGCATCAAGCATGTTCTTTTACACCTCGGATAAAGACCGATCCCTGATTAGGAGGACCATAGAGGTGGACGACAATGTTATCTCCTCTTCCAATTCCATAATGGCCATCAATCTATATAAATTCGACAAGCTGTTTCCCGAAGAAGGTTATGGAAAAATTTCCGTTCAAATGTTCAAAAACGTTCAAAAGGATTTTGATAGAAGGGCACAAGGACTTTCCAATTGGTTACATTTGGCACTTTACATCAATCATAACTTTTATGAGATAGCCATAGTCGGAGATCATTATTTGGCCATGGCACAGGAAATCAGCAAGGAATACCTGCCCAATAGCATTTTGGTGGGCTCCCAAAAGGATGGCAACCTTGATTTGTTGAAAAACAGGAGAGTACCGGACAAAACCTTAACATATGTATGTCAAGAAGGAGCTTGCAAACTCCCCGTCAGCACTGTAAAAGAAGTATTTGAACAATTTTAAAAAGCCTTTAACATTAACATTTGTTTAAAAGCCTTTTCTTTTTTATTATTTGAATATTAACTACGTTGCCAATTAAACTAAAAGCTATTATGAAAGAACTCGAAAATTACCAAGAATATGTAGATCAAGCTATTGAATGGGCCTTTGGGGTAGTACCCAATATCATCCTGGCCATTGTTATATTTTTTGTAGGTCTATGGATTATCCGACTGATCAATAAAATGGTAAAAGGTTTCTTCAGAAGAAAGGAATACGACGAGACCCTTGAATCCTTTTTACAGAGTTTCATAAGCATTGCCCTCAAAGTCATGCTCTTTGTGGTCGTAGTGACTCAATTGGGCGTAAAGACTTCATCATTGGTGGCCATTATAGGTGCCGCTGGTTTGGCCATTGGTTTGGCACTGCAAGGTTCCTTGGCAAATTTTGCCGGCGGTGTACTTATTCTTATTTTCAAACCTTTTAAGGTTGGGGACTTCATCTCTGCCCAGGGCGTGGATGGCACGGTCAGGGAAATCTCTATTTTTAATACAAAACTGAGCACCTTTGGCAATCAAATTGCGATTATTCCGAATGGTCAGCTTTCCAACGACAACATTATTAATTATAATATGGAATCTACCCGTCGGGACAAAATTGATGTGGGAATCGGGTATGGCTCCAATATAAAAGAGGCCAAGGAGATTTTATTACAGATCTGTGCCGAGAACGAGAACATCAACAAAGAACCTGCACCCGAAGTTTATGTTGGCAATCTTGGCGATAGTTCCGTAGACCTTACTTTGCGCTTTTGGGCAAACAACGATGTTTTTTGGCCCGCCCACTTTTATGTTATCGAACAGACCAAATTAAGGTTTGATGCGGCTGGAATCGAAATTCCATTTCCACAACGCGTTATGCACAAAGCATTGGAAGATTAATTCTTCTTCTTTTGCTGAAGCACAAAGTCCTTGAGGTAATACGGCTCAAAATAGGCCACATCCTCAAATTCGTTGGACTGATACTTTTCAAAAGCAATGTGAATCATATCCTTGGCAGAAGGAACCACCGATTCACTGAAAATAAAGTTGGGGTGTTCTAGGACACCCCTAATTTTTTCCGCCCCGCTACCAATAACATAGACCTTGTTATCCGATATATAATCCACAAAAGAGTCTTCATTGATGATTTCTGCCCTGGTTTCGCGAACTTCTTTATATGAAGCATCGTATAGGCAGGAATACACTTCCATGCGTCTTGCATCCAAAACAGGAACAACCAATTCACCAGGTTTTAGATTTACCTGATGTGCCATACTCTGGAGCGTAGGTACGGAAATCAAAGGAAGGTCCAATGAAAAACATAAGCCTTTAGCCGCTGACACCCCTATCCGGAGCCCAGTGTACGAACCCGGACCCTTACTGATCGCGACGGCATCCAGAGCCGAAAATAACAAAGAAGCCTCTTCCAAGGCTTCTTTTATAAATACGTGCAATTGTTCCGAATGCGAGTAGTTCGCTGCATTGTTCTCCTTTAGGACAACCATCTTGCCGTCCTTTGCGATGCTCACGGAGCAATTGGTGGTAGCAGTTTCTAAATGTAGTATTGTGGCCATAGCGGCCACAAAGATACTAGTTTAATGAAATGGGTATACCAAAGTAGAACTCCAATATTTTCAATCGGAAGATATAATCGTATTTGGTACGGATCACATCCGCCTGTGCATTCTCGACCCTGGACTGTGCCTGACTAAAATCGAAAGCGTTCATCAAACCAACATCATAGCGTTCCCTGGCATACTCATAGGCCAAAGTCCTTGCTTCAAGCGTTTTTTCTGCAGCTGCATAGGCCTTTTCAAACGTATTTACATTTACATAGGCTTGCTGAATGGTACTTTCAAGATCAAGCTTGTCCTGCTCCAATTGAAGCTTGGCCTTTTCCAAGCTGATTTGTGAACGTGTCACATTGTTGCGCGTGCTCCATCCGTTAAAAACAGGAATGTTCAACTGTGCCCCGTAACTGATACCATCAAAAATCCATAATTGGTCGGTAAGGCTCGGAGTATATGGTATCCCGTTTCCATCAGGAATCTGGGTCACGTCCGAATACCTAGTTCCATATTGAAAGAAAGCCGATAATGTGGGCAAATAGGCACCCTTTGCAATCTTAAGGTCTTGCTCGGCCAAATCTACATTGGATTCTGAGAATTTGATATCGTTCCTAAAGGTCATGGCCTTGTCAAATATCACTTTAGGTGAATTATCCAGAATATCGGAAGGTGGAATATCGAATTCCTCCTCCGCTATATCAAAGTTCTCATAATCGGTGATCTGAAGCAATTGGGCCAAGCTCACTTTGGATATCAACACATTGCCTTCCCCATTGATGATCTGCTGCTCCTGATTGGCGGCCGTGGCCTCGATTTCCAAAAGGTCACCACGTGGTACAACACCCGATTCCACCAACTCCTTGGTCCGCTTGAGATCTTGCTCTGTAACGGCATATTGCGCCCTAAAGGTTTTAAGCTGCTCCTTGTTGGACACCACTTGCAAATAGGCATTGGCCACGTTCAAACGGATATCGTCCTTTAGATCGTCCAAACGATATTGGTTTGCGATCGCGTTCATTTTGGCCCTATGAAACTGATTGATGTTCCTCAACCCATCAAAAAGTGTAATACTGGATGTAGCACTAATGTTCACGTTATTTGCCGTACTGTTGGTCGGCAAGTTATTTGTTGGATTAATGGAGAAACCTGTGTTGCTCGAAGCCGACATTGTTCCATTTAAGCTTGGAAGCATATTTCCAACGGCATCGGATTTATCGATTTGGGCATTCTCCAAATCCAGTTCAAATTGTTCTACGGTCAAGTTGTTTTCCACTGCGTATTCCACACATTCCTGGAGTGTCCATTGTCGCACCTGTGCACTCGACAAGGTAACAGCGAACAACGCAAGTAATATGGTTATGCTATTTTTCATTCGTTTTTCGATTTTGATTTATAAATGATGGTCCAGTATGGTTTAGTTTTCGTCCGATCTACTTTCCAACTTGTTCCAAACCTTGATTTTATCATCCTCACCAATACCCGAAACAATCTCTACATCAATACCATCGCTGACACCCAATTCAAGATCTCTGCGCTCGAACTCATTTTCACCTGTCTGCACTTCCACATATGGTTTTTCGGTGTCCTTATCAAACTGGAGCAATGCTTCTTTGATGGACAATACATCTTTCTTCTCTTCCAACACTATGGAAGCGTTGGCACTGTAACCGGCCCTTACGTATGAGGTACTGTCGCTCGCCTTTACGTCCAAGTCCCCTTCAATCTTAAACTGTACAGCTCCTTCTTCCTCAACACCTTTTGGCGCGATGAACTTTAATTTGGCATTGAATTTCTGCTCCTCCAAAGCTCCCAAGCTAATCTCCAAGGGCATTCCAACGCTAAGTTTTCCAACTTCAGCTTCATCGACCTCCCCCTCAAAGATCATTTGGTTCATATCCGCAATGGTGGCAATGGTGGTACCATCGTTAAAGTTGTTACTTTGGATGACCTGATCTCCTTCTTTTACAGGAATCTCCAGAATGGTTCCTGCGACAGTGGCCCTAATATTGGTGTTCGCACTTGCCGAACCTCCGGCAGAGCCCTTTCTGATGATCTGATAATCGGCCTGGGCATTTTTCAATTCCTGCAGAGCTTGCTCATAGGTAAGCTTTAGGTTATTGAAGTCTTGACTGGAAATCACACCTTTATCAAAAAGGGTCTTGTTCCTATCATATTCTATCTTGGAATTGTTCAATGCCAATTCTGCCGTTCTTACCCTTCCCGCTGCTTGGTTCAAGGACTGCTCGTTCGGAACTACCTTGATCACGGCAATAAGATCTCCGGATTCCACGCGTACACCTTCTTCCAAAAGAATTTTATCTATGATCCCCGAGATTTGAGGTTTGATGTTGATCTCGTCCTCAGGAATCACCTTTCCTGTAACGATTACTTTATTTACGATGTCCTTTCGTTCTGCTGTTTCGGTTTTATACAGCTCTACAGGAGTACTGTTCTGCTTTAAAAAGTAGACTACTGCGGCCAAAATACCAATGACCACTACCCCTATCAATCCGTATTTTACATACTTGTTCATTATTGCTTATTTGATTTCGTTATTTAATTGTATTGATGATTATTCTTCTCTTAATGCATCTATGGGTTTTATTTTTACCGCCCTATTGGCTGGCAACAGGCCTATGAGCACACTTAAACCTACCATTAGGACAAATGAAATGACAAATTGAGGAATGCTGATCATGGGTTGCACGAAGGGGAAATCATCACCACTGCCCCACATGGAATTCATTATGGACAATATTCCCACAGCAACCGCAAATCCCACCAGTCCGGCAAAAGCGGTCAACACTATTGCTTCTAAAACAATTTGACGTTTTACGATCACCGGGGTTGCTCCCAAGGCCCTACGCACCCCAATCTCCTGGGTACGCTCCTTTACCGTTATCAGCAATATATTACTGATGGCGATTACACCGGCGAGCAAGGTAAAGATCCCAACAAAAAAAGAGAATCCTTGAAGCACTGTGGTAAAGGCGGAAATATTGTTGAATATTTCGGACATATCGAAGCTGCCTATGGCGCGGTCGTCATCTGGATGAATATCGTACTTGGCCTTTAGAATGGTCTTTATCTGGCTTTCAACGAACGGCACGGGAGTGTTCTCCTCTACGGCAATGGCCATCCAACCCATTCTATCGCCCGAATTAAAGGCTACTTGAAAGGTGCTAAAGGGAATGAACACGGCGTTCTCTCCATCAATATTGATATTGTTGTTGGGCTTGTATATACCCACAACTGTAAAATACACCCCGTTGATCCTGATTTCTTTACCAATGGCCTTCTCGCCTTTTTCAAAAAGCAATTTATAGGTTTCCTCCCCGATCACACAAACCTTTTTGGAGTGGTCAATGTCCGTTTGGTTCAGGAACCTGCCCTCTACCAATTTCTTTTTGGTAATATCGTCGATCTCCGGATAATCTCCGTAAACCGCCGAGCCACTTGTCTGGCCATTCCTATAAACGGTGACCGTTCCCCTGTGACTGGCCAACTCAATTCTTGGGGCAAGCACTTGAATTTCCGGAATCTGTCTTTTCAAGATGTCGGCATCTTCCAGTTTATATCGAATCCTTCTTCCTCGTTCAAAACCTTTGTAAGGCTCGGAGGTTGATTGTCCCCAAACGAACAAACTGTTTGAAGCCGTTCCCGCAAATATTTTGTTGAACCCATTGCTCATACCATTGGCAGATCCCAATAACAGGACCAATATGATCATAGCAAAGATTACTCCCAGCATGGTCAAGAAGGTCCTGAACATATTCTTGCCCAGTGTATGAAAAATTTCGAACCACATGTCCTTATCAAATAACCACATAACTATTTATCACTTAGTGCTACAATAGGTTTAACATTTGCAGCCTTCATAGCTGGTAACAGTCCTGCCAATACTCCGGCAATTACTAGAATAATGGTGGCGGTAATCACTGTCGACAGGTTTACCGATGGATTGCTAAAGGCGGGCGTCTCGATCATGGGGCCGATCGCGGCCAAAATCATCCATGCGAACAGAAGCCCAACAAAACCTGAAATTGCAGTTATAAAAACTGATTCCAACAAAACCAAATTGACTATTTGGCTGGGTCGAGCGCCGAGGGCCTTTCGAACTCCTATCTCTTTGGTTCTTTCCTTGATCGTGAACACCATAATGTTTCCAATGCCCACAATCCCAGCAATGAGAATCAGAAATCCGACCCCAATACCAATACCTTTAAGAACTGCCGTAAAACTGCTGATATCGTTAAATGCTTCGGCATAGTTCCAAACGGAGAGACCTGCTTGATCTTCTGGAGCGATCTTATGTCTGCGCTTCATCAAAATCTCCAATCTTTCTGAAAATTCCAGCGCTTCCGTTAAATCATAATTGGGATTATAGGTCAATGCAATACTGGCTATTTCATTGGTATTTCCATAAATGCGCTGATAGGTACTTACCGGCGCATAGATTCTTCGCTCGGCATTGTCGTCACCGTCATCCGTAAAGATTCCTATTACCCTGAACGGAAGCCCATTAAATTCAACGAATTTTCCAAGAGGGTCTTCGGTCTTAAACAGGTCTTCCGCCACTTTTCTACCGATTACCGCAACCTTGGCCTTATTGACTATATCTGCCTCATTGATATACCTACCGGCGACCACCAAGGTCTTTTCTATGGCCTGATGTCCTGGATGGGTAGCCTGTACGGAATAAGAACCCGTCTCACTTTTATACCGTGCCGTTGCGTTGGCATAATACCTTGCACTGATATATTCGATATCTTTTGGAAAAGTTTGCTTGATGTATTCCAGATCATCATTCTTCAATTGGATACGTCTTCCTGCCTCAAAACCACCATAGGCCTTGGAAGTGGTACCGGTACGCACAAATACGGAGTTGGTGGCATCATCATTGAACTGGCCCACAAAACCGTTCTGCATGCCGTTCACCGAGGCGAGCAGCATGACCAAGATAAAAATGGCCCACCCCACGGAAAACCCAGTCAAAAAGGTCCTGAGCTTATTGGTCTTGAGCGTGTTGAATATTTCCTGCCAAACGTCTCGATCAAACATACTGTTCAGCTCTTACTTGTTCCACTTTTTTATCCTCTACGATAAGACCATCTTTCAGGTGGACGATTCGCTTGCACATGTGGGCAATATCCTCTTCGTGGGTAACTACCAAAATGGTGTTCCCTTCATCGTTGATCTTTTGGATAAGGTCCATGACCTCATAGGAAGTTTTACTGTCCAAAGCTCCCGTCGGCTCATCTGCCAAAAGCACTTTTGGTTCGGCTGCCATGGCCCGCGCTATGGCAACCCTTTGCTTTTGACCACCGGAAAGTTCACTTGGCAAGTGACCCGCCCAAGGTTTTAAGCCCACTCTTTCCAAATACTGCATCGCCTTTTCTTGGCGCTCCTTTCTAGGTACTTTTTGGTAGTATAACGGCAGTGCCACATTTTCCGCGGCACTTTTATAGTTGATCAGGTTAAAGGATTGAAAAATGAATCCCAAAAACTTGTTCCTATACTGGGCCGCTTTGGTCTCGCTCAAGTTTTTGATCGGAACACCATCCAAGGTATATTCGCCGGAATCAGCGCCATCCAACATTCCCAAAATGTTCAACAAAGTGGATTTCCCAGAACCGGAAGACCCCATGATGGCCACAAGCTCACCTTCTTCGACTTTAAAATTTATTCCCTTTAAAACATGCAGGGAATTGCTCCCCATTTTATAGGATTTATGAAGATCTTTGATTTCTATCATGATTGATGATGTTAGCTATCTTACATTTACTTCTGCTAGTAAGACATATAAGTTGTTAAAATGTTACAAGATTTTTTTATTTTTTTTCAGAAGGGCGATTTATACGCACTATTTTTCGGCCAGGGCATTCCACACTTTAATCTTGTCCGTCTCCGCTAGGCCAGATTTTACCTCGACAAAAATACCATCGCTTACTCCTAGCTCCACTTCTTTTCGTTGGAACTGCTGATTATTGGTTTCCACCTCAACAAATGGCATTTTGGTGTCATCATCAAACTGAACCAATGCCTCCTTGACCGCCAAAACGCTATCGGCGCGTGCCAAAATAATAGAAGCATTGGCACTGAGCCCTGCCCTGATAAAAACCGTATCGTTCTTCTTCAAGGTGCCCTTGATCTCAAATTGGATGGCTCCGTTCTCTTCTTTGCCCTTGGGTGCAATATAATCCAAAACAGCATCAAAAACATGGTTTTCGATGGCACCTACGGTAATTTCCAAGGGAAGGTCCTCTTTTATCTTCCCTACTTCGGATTCATCCACCTTGCCCTCAAATATCATTTTGTCCACATCGGCTATGGCGGCTATGGTGGTACCCTCGTTAAAGGTATTGCTCTCGATTACTTGATTGCCCACTTCCACAGGGACTTCGAGCACCATACCACTTACAGTGGCACGTATCATGGTATTGGCCGAACTGCTCAATCCGCTGGTGGTTCCTGTCTTTACGATATCGTAGCGCTTGTTGGCAGCGGCATAGGCCTGTTTGGCCTGATCATAGGCCACTTGTGCCCGCTCCAGATCGGTTTTGGGGATCACTCCTTTGCCGTACAGTGTGGATTGTCGCTCGTAGTTCCTTTTTTGATCGTCCAGATTTATCTTGGCCTCATCGATTGCATTCTTTGCATCGTTCAATGCGGAAAGATTGGGAACGACCTTGATCTTTGCCAGAAGATCTCCCGATTTTACATAATCTCCACCCTCCACATAAATTTCCTCTATGACTCCGGAGATATTGGGCTTGATCAACACTTCTTCCAAGGGAAGAATACTTCCCGTGGCCACGGCCTTTTTAACAATGGTCTGTTTGGAAGGTGTTTCCGTTTGATAGACAACGGGGTCCTCAGCATTTTTCTGATACAAATAGTACATGGAGCCACCGAACACTATTACGATGAGCAACAAGATGACAATGGTTACCGATTTTTTCATTTTTATTGATGTTATTGATTGATTCTTTACGTATTATTCTGCTCTAAGCGCTTCGATGGGCCTAACCCGTATGGCACTCTGTGCTGGAATGAAGCCTGCCAATAGCCCGGATACCATTAAAATGGTCAATGCCCCGGTGACCACGCCAATGCTGACACTGGGACTCATGAACATATCCACGGGACCAACGCTATCCAACAGCGAGTTGATGCCGAATATGACCAACGACCCAAAAATGATGCCTACCATTCCCGAGATCAAGGTCAGGAAGATGGACTCCATCAAAATTTGTTTTTTTATGGACCATGGCTGTTCGCCCAGCGCTCTTCGTATTCCGATTTCCTTGGTACGCTCCTTCACCACAATGAGCATAATATTGCTCACCCCGATGATTCCCGAAAGCAATACCATGATGCCCACAATATAGGCAACGGCTTTCAGCGCTCCGAAGAGACTTTCGACCCGATTGTATTGTTCGTAAAGGTCAAAATAACCCACGGCCCGTGTATCTTCCGGGTGTACCTTATGGCGCTTCTTCATCACATCCACTATATTATCCTTAAGTTGGGATATGGAACTGCCATCGTTGGCCGTAATGGCCATCCAACCAACATCCTCCCCACGATTGAAGGCCTGCGAAAAAGAGGTAAATGGAACAAATATCTCCTTTTGACCTTCTTCTCCCCCTCCACTATTGTTCTTTTTATAGGTGCCGATAACCATAAAGTTCACTCCTTGTATTTTGATATAGGTCCCAAGTGCATCTTCGTCCTTATCGTATAGGTCGCTCTTTACCCCTTGACCAATTATGGCCACCTTTCGTTTTTCCCTGATATCGTTGTAGTTCAAAAAACGGCCGGCCGTTACCGCCATTGGGTCTTGATTGATGATCTCGGGATAATCGCCATACACATTGTAAGCACCGGTCCTAATGCCACGTACCACATTATTGTTGCCACCAAAGCCCCCCAATTGGTTCCGCGGTGAGATAAAACGTAGGTTGGGCACATTGTCACGTAGCGCTTGCACATCGCTGATCTTGAACTCAAAACTTCGCCCTTTTGGAAGCCCTTCGTAACCTTTGGTGGTCGCTCGGGTCCACATAAACATGGTATTTGTGGCTATGTTCCCAAAATCTTGTTTGATGCCATTCTCCAATCCCTTGCCCGCAGCCAATAGTACGATCAGAATAAAAATGCCCCAACATACCCCAAAGGCCGTAAAGATGGTGCGCCACACATTGGTAGTGAGCACCTCTATAATTTCCCGCCATCTATCTTTATTGAACATATCGGATCTCGTTATTCGTCCCTAAGCGATTCTATTACTTTAACTCTTGCTGCGCGGTAGGCCGGCACAAATCCGGCCAAGGTCCCGGCAACTATCAAAACAATTACCGTGGAAAAGGCCACGTTGAAGTTGACCGAGGGGTTCATAATATAGTCGACTTCTATATTGGGTCCGACCAGTTCCAATAACGCCATGCTAAAGATGAGTCCTCCGAAGCCGGAAATAGCGGTCACGAATATTGCTTCGTGCAGTATCATCCCAATAATGGCCCATGGTTTGGCTCCCAAAGCCTTTCGGATTCCGATTTCACGAGTGCGTTCTTTTACCACGATCATCATAATATTGCTCACTCCGACAACCCCTGCGATAATGGTACACACCCCAACGAACCAGAAGAAAAGTTTTATGTTATTGGTAAGCCCATAATATCGTTTGGCCTCTTCCATGGCACTCCACACCTCAATGGCCCCGGTATCTTCCGGGGCAATGGTATGGGTTTGCTGTAAGTACTGACGTAGCCCGTTTTTAAATTCTATGGATTGGGCAACGGCTTCATCAAAATTCTCGACCGGTGGCAGGGTGAAGGACATATTGTTGAGTCTATTTCCGCCATTAAATGTCTTCTGTGCCGTACTTATGGGAATATAAATACGCTCTTCTTCCCGGTCTTCCATTTCTTTGAACACCCCTATTACCTTAAAAGGAATGCCCGAAATGTCAATGAATTCGCCAATTGGAGTTTCCACCCCGCCAAAAACATCCTTTTTTATTTTGTTTCCTATAATGGCCACCTTTCCATTGGAGACCTCGTCCTGGTAATTGATAAACCTGCCCTCTACCATGTCCGCATTTTCAATAAATTGAAAATCGGATGCGACTCCCTGGACCCCATAGATAAGTGCTTCTTTTCCGTAATTGACATTGGCCCCCCTTACAAATATCCTGGCCGAACCGCGCTGAATATCCTCTTTGAACATTGTGCTTGCCTTATCAAAATTTTCGTTTACAAGCTGAATACGCCTTCCTGGATTGAGTCCTTTATATTCTTTGGAGGTTACACCCGGCCAAACCCATACACTGGTAGATGCATCTTGTTTGAATTCGTTTTCAATACCATTGCGCATACCCTGCCCAAAGCCCAATAAAATAACCAAAATGAAGATACCAGAGGCTACGGAAAGCCCTGTTAAAAAAGTCCGGAGTTTGTTCTTTCGTATGGTGTCAAATATTTCTTGCCACCGTTCCAGGTCGAACATAGGTTAGCGATTTTGATTGATGATTGACGCGAGGGTACATCAATAAGACTATCAAAAGCACAGAATGTTACAGTTTGGATCAAAAATCCATGTCGAAAGGTTTTTTTAACCTCTCATCTTCCGATAAATAAAATAGAAAAGACCTGCGACCAGCAGATAAGGTGCGGCCATAAGGTAAACGATACCATTATTGATCGCTTCGGCCGTTTTTCCACCGGACTCACTTTCCACCACCGCACGACACATGGCACATTGCGCTTCCGCTATGGTTGGAGTGGCCAATACTATGAACAGAATAATAAAAAATCTTGTCTTCATGGAAAATCAGTATGGGTAATAAGGTGATATCATAACATAAACCAAGACACCGGTAACAGCAACATACAACCAAATGGGAAAGGTGTATTTGGCCCATTGCCTGTGGCTTTCAAAATCATCAAGGTACACTTTTGAGTACGTGATCAATACCAATGGTATTACGGATATGGACAACACAATATGTGTCATCAAAATGAAGTAATAAATAAACTTGATAGGTCCTTCGCCTCCAAAAACAGTGGTTTCGGAAGTCATATGATATGCCACGTACATCACCAGGAACAAGGCGGACAAGACAATATTGGTCAACATCAACCTTCTATGAATCAATTGACGTCCATTTTTGATCGCTATGATGGCGGCAACCAATAGAATCGCAGTTAGACCATTGATTCCCGCATAAATCGGGGGAAGGAACGACAACGGTTTTGCATTGGGGATCTTATAGCCAAACAAAAGTGCCACTACTAAGGGTATTGCAATGGAAATTACGGTTATCAACCTGTTGTACCGTTTTTCCTTAAGGGTAATTTCCTCGGTCATTCTGCCAATAATTTTTTAATATCCTCTTTCAATATCGTAATCTGTTGGGTTTCCCCATCCGAATTTACCTTTTGCTCCTCGGTAATGGTTCCTCGATAATAGATCAACGGGTTACCGAATTCATCCTTGCGTGAACGAATATACCCATTTTTATCAACCAAAGCGAACATACCGGAATGTTCAAAACCTCCAGGCACATCTTGATCTTCATTGGCAAAAATGTAAAAGCCTTGTTGGGCGAGCTCGTATATTTTTCCTTGGTCACCGGTCATCAAATGCCAATCCTTATCGGTAATACCGTATTTCTGGGCATATGCCGTTAGCACCGATGGTGTATCATAACGTGGGTTGATGGTAAAGGAGGCCACTCCAAAGTCTTCATTACCTTTAAAGGTATCCTGCAATTCTACCAAGTTTTTGGTCATTATGGGACAAATTGTAGGACAAGTGGTAAAGAAAAAGTCCACAACGTACACCTTGCCCAAATAATCTTTGTTGGTTATCAATGTGCTGTCTTGGTCATAAAACTCAAAGTCTGGCACACGGCGTTTCTCACCTTGGTTGACCACAAAACCCACCTCGGTTTCTTTGGAACCATTGCTCATACGGTCATTTTCCACTACGGTACCTCCCTTTATCCGTTTAGTAATTTCGTAAACGGCAAAAATCCCAAAAATCAGTATGATTGCCGAGACCCAAATGTAGGTATGCTTTCTTTTGTTATTTGCTCCTGTCGGCATTGTTCTTTTTTAAAGCTAAACGGTATTCGGCCAAGATAATCTTAATATCGTCTACCATTTTATTGTTCAATTCTGCTACTGAAGAGGTATCAAAACCATACTTGACACCTTCGTCCTCATCGTCGGTTCGCCCACGTAATTTTAGATCCTTATCAATTATAAACACATTGGGAGTGGAAAGATCATTCTCCAAATCGACATTGGTTTCCAACGACCCAAAAAAAGTGGTTATTTCCTCCTTGTTACCGTAGGCAAAGTGCCATTTATCAATATCGGACAGTTTCCCCAATTCTCCTTTAAAATCTTCCACTTGGTCCCTTTGGTCCTCAGTCACCACCATAATCATCTGAAAATCGTTGAACTCCCCAAATCTTTTATAGATCTTTTGGTTCAAATTGAATGCATTTCCTTGTTTGGACTCCACATCATTACCCAAAAAGCCCAATATGGTTATCTTATTTTTTAGCTGGACATTAGAGTCCATCTGGGAAATATCCGCTACTTTTTCGGTAAGTATGGGCAAACGACCAAAATTGTTTACCCCTGATGCAAAAAACAAATACACCACTACGGGAAGAATAAATAGGACAGCTAAGACGATTTTCTTTTTCATAGTGTTTTAAAACCCTACAAAAATAAAAAAAGACGGTTGGAAAACCGTCTTTTAAATTTGTTAAATACTTTTCTTAGAAGTCCCAAGTTATGAATTCATCACCGTACACAGTGTAAATATAATCTGCCTCGAACAGTAGGATGAATATCAAATAACAGACAAGAAAAATTGGGGTCCATACAATCACCCTTCGCAATGCGGTTTTTTCATCCCTTAAGTGCATAAAGTCCCATGCAATGTAATAGGCCTTTACCAAGGTAAGGATGATGAATATCCAGTTTAGCAGTTTCATTCCCAAAAAGTAACTATGGGTCAAGAACCGGGGCTTTATAATACCCAATGCAACTTCTACCGTTGTAACTATGGAGAGGAATATAAGTACTCCCCAAATTTTTTGGGTGTTCGACTTAAATTTCAAAAGTCCTCTAAAAATCTCAAGTTTATGATCGTGTGCCATTTATAATCAATGTTTTTTATACCAAGTAAAAGAATGTAAATACGAATACCCATACCAAATCCACAAAGTGCCAGTACAGTCCAACTTTTTCCACCATTTCGTAATGGCCTCTGCGCTGATAGGTTCCCAATATCACATTAAAGAAGATAATGATATTGATCACAACACCTGAGAACACGTGGAACCCGTGAAATCCCGTAATGAAGAAAAAGAAATCGGCGAACAATCTATGTCCATATTCGTTGTGGATAAGGTTGGCACCTTCTACCACCTGATTGGCTTCCAATATTTTTGAAAGTGATTCTTTTCTGTCCAAAAGGGTCTTTTCCCCTTCTTCGTTGAGCTGTTCGGTTCGAATGAGGATATTGGGTGTTGCCTTGAAGCCTTCAACAACTTCGTTTAAAGAATAAGAAGTTTGGTAGCCTTCTCCTGCAAACCAAATACCCTTGCTTTCCACATGCTTCACTCTATCTTCGGGAAGCGTCTTGGAAAAGTCGGCCAAGGCAGCCCTTTCTCCGGTTTCGGCATTTACAAACTGAAGAATCCTTCCTGAGTTGGTTTCTACCGCTCCGTAGTCACCTTTTATAAAAGTTGCCCACTCCCATGCCTGTGAGCCAACGAAGATGGCACCACCGATAATGGTAAGGAACATATACAGTATAACGCTTTTTTGCTTCATTTTATGACCGGCATCCACTGCGAGTACCATGGTCACCGAAGACATGATCAAAATAAAGGTCATGAAAGCCACGTAATACATAGGATAGTTCCCATGAAAAAAGGGCACGTGGGTAAACACCTCGTCTGCTATGGGCCATAGCTCTATAAACTTAAATCTCGAGAAACCATAGGCTACCAAGAACCCGGAAAAGGTCAAGGCGTCCGACATGATAAAAAACCACATCATCATTTTTCCATAGCTAGCGCCAAGGGGCTTATTCCCGCCTCCCCAAACGCTGTCTTCTGTACCGGTACTTACCGTTGCATCCATATAAAAGGTCGTTTTATTAAAACTTTCACAAATTTACATTTTTTGATGTATTGTAAAAGACAAACTTGATTGAAAACTGCGCCAATCCTGTTTTATTTCACGAAATACATAAATAGAATTAGATATACCCAAATAAAATCCAAAAAATGCCAAAAAGTGGCACCCAACTCAATCCCCAACATACTCTCAGGGGTATATTTTTTTCTTATTTGCTGTACAAGGACCACTAAAAGCGATATCAATCCTGCCACTACGTGGGCTATGTGCACCGCCGCTATCAAAAATACGTAGGACATTTTTATATTACTGGTGGGGCCGGTAAAATAATAACCGTTTTCCAACATTTGTGAGAACCCCACAAATTGTAATGATATAAAAGTGACTCCCAATCCCAAAGTAATGAGCAAAAATATCGTGCCCCTTTTTTGGTTATTGCCGCCTACAGCTTTTCTTGCCACAAAATAGGTGATACTGCTCAGGACGATCATCGCCGTACTGATAAAGAACGCACCGGGCAGCTCCAAATCGCTCACCCAATCCTCTCGCTTGCTACTCACAATATAGGCACTGGTCCACCCGGCAAAGCCCATGATCAAACTCACAATACCAAACCAGAGCATCATTTTTTTTGCCCGCTTGTTCTTTTCCTCCGCTGTTCCTTGGGTTAAATCCATTTTTAACTTATAAACTTATCTAATACGTACACTACCTGAATCAATGATATATATGTGACACTGGCCAACATCAATTTTCTGGCCGATGCATTGTCCCTATTTTCATATAGTTTGAACGCAAAAAGCAACATGACCAATCCGGACAACAATACAATGATCGCCGCGGGAATGGAAAGATGCAACCTTCCCGTAAAACCAAAAGCCGGCACAATGGAGATCACTATCATCCAGATGGTATACAATATTATCTGAAGTGCCGTACCCTTGTCCCTGTTTCCTGTGGGCAACATTTTAAATCCTGCTTGCTTATAGTCGTCATCCAACATCCAGCCCAAGGCCCAAAAGTGTGGAAACTGCCAAAAAAATTGGATCATAAATAAGGTGCCGGGTTCAATACCAAAATCATCGGTCGCTGCTACCCATCCCAACATAAATGGTATGGCCCCGGGAAAGGCACCAACAAATACCGAAAGTGGGGATTTTGTTTTCAGCGGTGTATAAACACTGGTGTACAAAAAAATGGATATAGCACCGAACATCGCCGTTTTAGGGCTAAGTGCAAGCAAAGCCAAAACTCCCAGCACTGTTAACGTGACTGCAATGATCAATGCGGTCCTCACGCTCATTCTTCCCGAGGGAATGGGGCGGTTCCGGGTACGCTTCATTAAAGCGTCAAGGTCCTTTTCTATAATTTGATTATAGGCATTTGAGGCCCCTACCATGCAGTACCCCCCGAACATCAACAAAAGCAGGGAAACCAAATCGACTTGATAGGCACCCAGAAAATATCCCGCGATCGAAGAGAAGACCACACTTACGGCAAGTTTGGCCTTGGTAATCTCCTTAAAGTCGGAAAATACTATGGAAAGGGTATTATTCTTTACTGAACCTACGGCAGATTTCATCCACTACATTATTGGCTGGCAAAGATAACGCCAGCGCATATCTTTTGCAACCAAAGCTAAAGTTTTATGATTCCAGTATTTAAATGTATAAAAAAAGCCCTGACGTTTCCATCAGGGCTTTTTCCATTCCCTCCTCGATAGGAATTATATAAATTTTACTGAAGCTTAAATGTAATTGGGATACTGAAAGGAACCTTTACCGGTCTACCTCTTTGTTTACCAGGGGTCATCTTAGGCAATTTTTGGATAATTCTCATCGCCTCAGCCTCCAAGTTTTTGTCCGGTCCACGCATCCTAATGTTTCCGATACTTCCGTCTTTCTGGATAACAAAAATTACACTCACCCTACCTTGAACACCCATTTCTTGGGCAATTTCCGGGTAACGGAAGTTTTTACGAATGTGGGCTTGCATTTGTTCTTGGAAACAAGCCTTTTTATCCTTGGCGTTTTCACAACCAGGGAATACTGGCACGTCTTCAATAACTGCAAAGGGAACCGAAATATCTTCCTCCACTTCTTCCACTTCAACTTCCTCGATTTCGATTACTTCTTCCTCTTGGCTAGTTTCAGTAGATTCGATCACTGTTTCCTCAACTTCCTCTTCATCTTCCACAACCTCGATAACTTCGGGGGCTGCAGGTGGCGGTGGTGGTGGCGGAGTCTTGATCTGTTCGGTCATTGGCACTTCTTCGTCCAACTGATCCTCAACATTCATAGAAATGTCGTAATCATTGACCTTGTCATATTTTTTCCACTCCATGGCTCCGTATACCAATGCCAAAACAGCGGCCAATCCTATAACGAAATATAGGGCACTGTTCCTTCCTACGTCTGCTTTCGGGTTCTTTTTTGGTTCCATCCTTTTTCTCCTTTTCTAAATTTAGTGTTTGCTAATTTAATTATTAATTGGTTAAATAAACAATTAAAATTTCCATTTTAACGGGTTTTTCTTAGAAAAAATCCACCGAATCAGTCCAATTCCTGCAAATGCTCCCAATGTATTTGCCAAAACATCGCCAAATTCGGCCATTCGATCTATAGTGACCGTATATTGCAACACCTCGATCAGTATTCCATATAATATAGCAAAAACCAAAACAATAAACAAGGTTTTTCCCAATCCAAGACCTCCCGAGGTTCTTTCCCGTAAACTTAGGCTTCCCATAGTAGCGAACCCCAAATAAAATATAAAATGGGTGATTTTATCGGCATATGGAATATTAAGGTTTCCAGTATCCAAATCCATTTCCGAGAAAGAAAATAAGCTGAGCATTGTGATGATCGCCGCCCAGCTTATAAACAATATGGTGTATATATTTTTTTTAAGCACCTATCAATGCCTTGTAATCGTCGGCACTCATGAGTTCTTCCACCTCGGAAGGCTCAGTTATTTTTATTTTCACCATCCAGCCATCGCCATAAGGGTCGGAATTCACCTTTTCAGGTTCATCTTCCAATGCTTCATTGAACTCTACGATTTCACCGCTCAACGGCAAAAACAAATCGGAAACGGTCTTCACGGCCTCAACTGTTCCAAAAACCTCCTCTTTGTCCAAGGTTTCATCCAAAGTTTCCACTTCCACGTAAACGATATCCCCTAGTTCGCTCTGGGCAAAATCCGTGATTCCAACGGTTGCGATATCTCCATCTATCTTGACCCACTCATGGTCCTTTGTGTACTTTAATTCTGATGGTATGTTCATTGCTAATGTATTTGAATTAGTCGATGGGCAAATGTAACAGATTGCGGAAAGCTTTTCAAAGAAACTTTGCCTCAAAATGACGTATAAACAAATATAGGGCGTTTTCTAGTTTCCGAAGTTGTAGCGCAAGGTAAAGCCCGTATTGATGGTAGTCTGCGGAAATGCAGTGGATACCGCAAACTCCGAGAAAGAATGATCGTAGAAAAACAGGGCGTTCAAACTTTTGCTAAGGGCATAATCGGCAGTGAATTTTATGGACATCAACCGTTGGCCCGAGGTAATTTGATTGTTATTGATATCCAAATTACGGATGATGGTGATATTATCACGGAGTGAAAGGTCCGCCTTCAGGTTCAAATCCCCTTTTAAACGTGTTTTCTCCCCACCAATATTGGTCACGAACTTCACATCCTTGAAGCGATAACCAAGACCAAGTGTATACTCGTTTCCATTAATCTCCGTCAAAAGATTATTATCAAAACTTAGGGACAAAGTCCTACTGGTTCTCATCTCGGCCAAGAAGCTGAACGAATTTTGCATCTCAAAATCTACACGCATCAGCGGATTGAACTCATCCGTAAGCACCACGTTATTGATCAATGTTTTGGGAAGCCAATCACCCGTCTCAGAATCCAGAGCAGTGTTCTGGCGCTCTAAATTGGTCTGAAAGGAGTTCACACTATAAGCAGCACGATACCCGTGGCTCAAGGAGAATCGCTTGAATTTCTTTTTGAACCATCGGTTTTTCATTAAACCGGTATACTTAATGTTCCAGTTGGGAATCGGGATTTCGCGGAACGCATCCATGTTTACGCGTTCAGCATCTTGCCCGGTGTAGGCAGCAAAGAAAGCCGGAAGCAATACATCCTGCTGTGTTTTGCCATAGCGCTCAGGGAATCCATCCTCGTCCAACTGACCTGGATTCTCTCCCCTGTCCGCCACCAACCGGTTGGCAATGGTAATCCTATTTTGCTTGAACCGCTCGAAAGTCTCGGAATCAAATTCATCACTTTTGCTGAATACGGTTCCGATCATCATCGTTGAGATGCTGAAGTTCCCCATCTCGTTGATCAACCCAGGCTGTCCATTTGCCCAATCCCCAGGACTATAGGTCTCTTGGGATGAACTCATAAAATTTCTATCTGCCGTTAGGTCGATTGTCAAATCTTGTGTAGGCTGGGCCGTAGCGGTAACATTCAACTGCCTGTTGGTGTTCTGCATAAATTGGTTGCTGTACTCTGGATAATCCGTCAACCAACCCCTACGCGCCGCCTCGAACCTTACATCGGCCTGACTTCCAAAAACAAAGCCCAACGTTGGCCGGGAGGTTCCGATAAACCCAATGGATTGCGTATAACCTGGCAATACCGTTCCCCGGTTTTCGCTGTAATTGACATTGACCCGTTTTACCATGGTTACGATATCTACCAAGGTATTGAAGCCCTTACCGGTTTTTCGCGGCCCTTCGGCATCTTCACCATTAGCAGGATTACCTGCTTTGTCCCTTCTTATCGCCGCCTGGTTCGACGTTACTTTTCCATCACGTTTCCTAAGACCCAAAAAGTCATAAAAACGTTGCATGCTCATATTGGCCGTCAGATTATGGGTACTGGCATTTTGGACCGTGTTGATGTTTTCCCCGGCAACCTCTATAAGCGCATCGCCTCCACGTTGCCAATCAAAGTTACTGGTGTAGGTATATTGTGCATTTATAAAATTGAGGAACGGAACCTTGCTGAACGGCAGCTCATAGTTCAACTGCATTTGCTGTGCATGTCGGTTGGGCTCGCCAATATCGAAGAACCCGTCCCAAAGGTCCAATGTCCGATTGATTCCCGAATCCCTGTCATCATCAACATTAAAATAGTTGCGAACAATATTGTTGTTGGAAGCGGTCAGGTTCAACCGTAATGATTTTGACAAACTATAGTTGAGGGCATATTGCCAATTGAACAGGTAGTTACGCTGTTGAAGCAATGGCAACTGTAGCGCATCCACTCCGGGTTCCAACACATCTCGATACCTTTGTTGATTAAAGGAACGATTATAATTGGCATTCACCGACAAGCTTGTTGGCAGGGCATTAAAGTTCAAATCCTTGAGCCATTGCCAATATTTACCGGTGAGCATGGAATCTTTTTTGGCGAATGGTGCCACTGGAGCCGGTTTAAAATTATGATTGTAGACGAATCCGGTCGAAACGTTTTGGTCCCGAAGCTCTGCTACTTCGAAATCCCTATGGTCTGTTTCATTGTAGGAATAATTAAAGGTGAAGTTTTCTACATCGAAGAAATTTTCCTCAGCTTCCTCTCCCCTATTTTTTCTGACCCCGATCAAATTGATACTGGTGCGTTTGGTATAATCCTCAGCCTGCTCCTGAATGGTTTCCGCCTCCTCTTGTGTCGAAGCTGCAGCAATCCTGTCATCCAATCTCAAATCATCATACACTGGGTCGAACTCTGGGGTGATCAGTGTTTCCGATATCCCGTAATTAAACGGCAACTGCAAGTTCCATTTCTTGGGAAACAATTGGCCCACGTTTACATTGGTCACCACATCATAGGAAATGGCATCTTCCAAAGCACGCTCGGTCGGGGTCTGATCTATAGATCCAAAACCAGATGTACTTCTGCTTCCTGTTGCGGTCACGTTCGCAAAATCCGCCATATTGGCGTCCAAAGCTGCCGTGGCGGCCCACCCCCCATTATTTTCCAATCCCGCCAAGCGAAGTTCGTTGAACCAAACTTCACCTCGAGCTGGAATATCATCGATGTTTTTGATTCCCACCATCATACCACGGATACTGCCCAATGATGGGTTACCTCTGATTCCAATACGAACCCTGCCCAAAGTTCGTGGAGCGAACTCATCTACCAAAACAGCCTCGCCATCCACTATTTCGTAGTAGTTGATCTCGTCAAGGGTCTGATCGGATATCCCTTTTGATTTCACCTTGTTCAAATCCCTTAGCGCAACATCTATTTCGTTGACATCCGGCCAAATCTCTTCTGCAGATGAAGCTCCAAAAGAAGTAAATTGAAGTGGCAATTCTATTTGGTAAAAGTTTTCGGAGAAATCGGTACCGATTCTCAAGAAACCGACCAAAGGGGTGTCACTATCGGAATAATCGGCATTGAATATTTTTTCGGCGTGCATGAACATTTTCAAACGTTCGTACTGGCGCACATCCACATTTACATTTTTAAACACCCCACGGGAATCTTGGGACTCCAAATTTTCCACCACAAAGGACAATGACTGCTCATTCTGACGGATAATCGTATTGTTGTTGTTCAACTGTTCCCTGAAAACTCCTGGAGGCAATACATATGGTATGGGCTGCCTTCCATAATTTTCCTCTATGTTCACCGTATTCACATCGGTCACGGTAGCATCATCCGAAGGGTCGTTGTCCACATTGGGCTGCAGGGACCTGGTATAGGTCCTCCAGTCCCCTCGCACCAAATCCAAGGTTGCAAAACGAAGAACCACATCATCCGAGAACCCGGTAAGATACATCCGCATAAAGCTAATGGACCTAAAATCCGAAATTCCGCCCACGGCATCGGTAAAATCACTCAATGGAATTTTATATTGAATCCACCTACGGTTCAACTGTGTTCCATTGGGCAGAGTAGGTGTTTGTCCTTCACGGATATCGGTCACGTACTGATCATCAATTGTGGTATTTGGCTTTATCTGAATACGGTATTCGTAATAGCTGTTCACCGTATTCATGGTCAAATCCCTATCAATATCCTCTACATCCGGTAAAGTAGTGGAACCCCTATTCGTATTTGTAACGGTAACAGGAGAGTTGCCCTGGGTATTGTTAAAATCCAAATAGCGCTCCAGGACTCCTCCTTCGCGGTTCAAATAATACTGATAGTTATCCAAGGCAGGATCCTCTGCGGGACCATTGTATATAGCGGCTTCTTCGGCATCACCCAACCCGTCCAGACCAAGATCCTGTGCGGACCTGTTGGCCTCGTCGGCATCAAAGGCATACACCAAGGATTGCGTGGATGGCACCTGCCCCCATATGGTCTCCCTCGGAATTTCATTATTGGTGCTTGCCGGCAGCCCGTTTTCATATTGTTTACGCCCATCGGGCAAAATATCCTCGGAGATGTTCCCCAAATTGAAAACCAGTTCCCCAGCGTTCCCATCAACGGTTTCCCCATCAATATATGGATCCAACACCCAGAATTGAACAAATTCCACATTGGATTGTTCAAAGTTGGTACTGCTCAACGGTCGCATGATTCCACCCCATTTGGCTTCCGGGGTTTCGGTCTCAAAACCTGGATTGGCATTATAGGGCCCTTTAGCATTTGGATAATAGACCACATCCAAAGTGCTTTGTACCTGAGTCTGTCCTTGGGCAATATCCGTTTCCGTAAAAACTTCATCAATAAAAACCCTACGGGTTGTGTTCAAGGAAATGTCGTTGTCGGACATTCCGGAAGGTCTTTGATTGGTGTAAAAAATAGGGTCGATGGTATACCAAGCCATTTTTGCCCGCTCGTACCCAACATCTATTCCTGTTCTATCATTCAAAAATTCGACTGGTGGGCTCGCCAAAGTCCAGCCAAGGGAAGAACGAATGTCTATCAAGGCCTGAGCTCCTTCGAAATCATCTAAATAGGTGGTTGTCTCACCTTGGAAATCGGCATTTTTCGGTGAATTTGGCCTCAAGAAGGCTACCTCTCCCCTAACGGAAAGATTGGAAGGCACATCCGTATCAATGTTTGGCAATTTGTTGGCCAATCTAGTCAAGAAAGGGATTTCGGTACTGAAGTTTCCGTTCAGTCCAAAAATGGTATTGTTCACGGGCTCGATACCATAATTTGATTTTTGGGTCAGGGGACGCTCGTTCAAATTGAGGAAGGTTCCCCCCAAAACAAATTTATCATTGAATTTGTGTTCCACGTTCACCCCTGCAAAACGTCTGGTCTGTTGACCGAATACGGCATTGTTCTCCACCGAAATATTGATAGGCGTATTGGAAGCTTCCAAACTTGGGTCAAGAAGCTGCACCGTTCCGGCCTGATAGTTTACCGTATAATCAATGCCCTCTTGCAATTGGCGGCCACCTGCGGTTACGGTAACCGAACCTTGTGGCACATTAAAGGCCCCGATGGGAATCCCATTATTGGATTGCGAAGTGTATTTACCCTTTAGCTGGAACCTGTTCTTTTCTGCATCCTGTAACGAGGCAGCCTTGGTCTTGGCATACATATTGCGGAACACGTAGCGCTGTTGGTTCGGATTATAGCCCTGATCATTATCCACATCATAAACCCCTCCTCCCAACAGTTCAAAAAGATACTCCCCAAATGGCTCGACCTTCGTAAAGATAATACGACCGGATTGGGAATCTACCGTTATGCCTTCGACGTAATCAAAAAAGCCGTCCCCCCCTGGCTGTACGTCGTTATAGGTGTTCAAACGGTCCAGGTTAAATACATTTAGCAACACTTGGTCCTGTAGACCTGCGGGCCAACCTGCGTTCGGGTCGACCGGGGTAATATAGTTTCTGGGTGTTGGGTCCGAGTAAAGAATATTAAGCTTAAAGTCTTCTTGGCTCAATTGATAGGCCCCTGTAGAATAGATGTTTTTCATCATCAAATCCCAAATAGGGTCTTGTACATTGGTGATATTGCTCTTGAGCAGCTTTAGAATCAATGCATTGTTCTCTATCAAATTGGAATTTGGCGGAATTGTTGTGGCATCCACGCCACCGTTGGCAAATTCCCCAACTTGATACACCTGCCCATTGAAGGTATACTGGAAGGCCACACCCAAAACTTCATCATTGCTCAAACTTTGGCTCAGAGAGATATAACCCAATTGAGAGTCAAACTCATAATCCCTGCCCGGCTCCAATTTTCTGGCATTTTCCAAAATAGCGTAGTCAAAACCCTGGTTTACAGAATACCCGGGAACATTAAAACCAGCTTCCACCGTAGCTATATCACGAATGGACTGGGTAAGTGCCCCACTTCCAATTTGATTGGGGTCATAATCGTTCGCCCCGTTCTGCGGCAGTCCGGTTGCGACGGCCTGTGGATTGTAAAACCCCGCCGGGTCCCCGTTATTGACCCCGATTCGGGTATTATCCGAAATGGCCTCTCCCAAATCCTGGATGGCCACTACATTTCGGACGTTTTGAGTCTGTTGGTTTCGGTTGGTCACCCATACCTCCAAACGTGTAATCTGTACCTGGGTCTGTATAAAAGGATAAAATTGCAAAGCACGGTCGTAATTGTCACGGAAATAATGTGCCAAGAAAAAGTGCCTGTCCTCATCATAATCCAAGGCCGTAAGGGAAAATTCGTTCACCGTACCCCCACCTTGGGCGACTACGGTATTGTTTTGCGAACGTTGTTCAGAGAAAACAGCAGTAACGGTCGTTTTTCCAAATTGAAGTTGTGTTTTTACACCGAACAGACTTTGCGCACCGGTGATCAAGGAACTGTTGAGCGGCATACTTACGTTACCTACTTCAATTTTTTGAAGAATATCGTCTTCGGTCGGCGTGTAATCCAACTTGACCAAATTCTGGAAATCGAAAGTGGCCTCTGTATCGTAATTTGCGGTCACTTGAAGACGCTCCCCAACTTTTCCCAATAAGCTCAAACTAATTCGCTGATCAAAATCAAACGAAAGGTTGGTTCGGTTTCTCGGGGACAATGCAGGGTTGTCATTTTTTTGCCATAACACACCCAAATCCATGGCAACCGACCCTTGTGGTATCACCTCTATGGTATTTCCCCCGAAAATAGTCTCAAAAAAGTTACTGTTCACATAAAAATTGGGCAAAAGATTTCGTCTTGCCTCTTCGCTCCCTGCCTTTTTCCCTGCATATGCGTCTCCTTTTTGTTTAAAGTAGCGTTTCATCTGCTCCTTCTCCACCAAATCATAGTACTGTTCAGGAGTAAGTATTACAGGGTAATTTATATTGAAATCACCAATGCTCTCGGTATAGACGTAAGTATTAGTTTTGGGATCGTAAGTGTATTTTGCAACAATACTATCAGGATTATCCAGAATAAGGCGGCCAAGCTCAACTCCTGTTCGTACGGAATCCTGAGCCTGTTCGTTGGTTTGCTGCGCCAATAGGTTGGATATGGACAGCAAACAAACAACAAAGAAGATGTACTTAAAACGTATTGGTTTAAGTATTGGTTTTGCCCCTTTTTTCAAACTAGTTACAAATTTTTCAGCGCCTGTTTTATAATGTTCTCCACGCTTAACGAAGAATCTTGGGAAAGTACCTTGTCCACTACCTTTTCAGATTGCTTTCTGGTAAAACCAAGAACCTCTAATGCAGATAACGCTTCTTCTTTATTTGTATTGTTTGATTGTTGTGAAACTTCGCCTATGTCGTAGACTTTTAAAATCTTGTCCTTTAAATCCAAGATTACACGTTGGGCAGTCTTGGCCCCAATCCCTTTCACAGACTGGATTGCGGGAACATCCCCATTGGCAATGGCATCCCTGACCTCGGTAGGTGACAACGAGGATAACATGGTTCTTGCCGTGCTGGCCCCTACCCCCGAAACGGATATCAATAAACGGAACACTTCACGCTCGGCACGCTCAGCAAAACCGAAGAGCGTATGGGAGTCCTCCTTTACCAATAAATCCGTATGGATAAATATATTTTCCTCATCGGTGAGCAAGGAAAAGGTATGCAACGAAATATTCAAAAAATAGCCCACCCCAGCGCATTCCACAATGGCATACGTTGGATTTTTCTCGACCAGTTTTCCTCTTAAATGGGTAATCATCTTATCGGTTTTATGGAGACTATTCCCCTTGCATTCTAGCCTTCCTTCTCTTCTCGCGTTCCTGGGCATCGATTACGGCAACTGCCGCCATATTCACCATTTCATCTACGCTCGCGCCCAACTGTAAAATATGGGCAGCTTTGGTAAGTCCTACCATTATCGGGCCAATCGAATCAGCATTGTTCAGCCCTTTTAACAGTTTATAGGTGATATTGGCGGATTCCAAGTTCGGAAACACAAAGGTATTGACCTTTTTACCGGATATTTTGGAGAACGGGAAATTTTTATCGCTCATCCCTGGGTCGAGGGCAAAATCGGTTTGAATTTCTCCATCGACCACCAAATCTGGGTTCCTTTCATGCAAGATCCTCACCGCTTCCCTAACTTTTTTCGCATGCGGATGGTTGGACGAACCAAAGTTTGCATAGGAAAGTAATGCCATAATTGGATTAAAACCAAAGGTTTTGGCTACGTTCGCAGTCATTTGGGCAATCTCTGCAAGCTCTTCTGCATTTGGATCTATATTGATGGAGGTATCCGCCAAAAACAGTGGTCCCCTATCCGTAATCATGATATTGACAGTACTAGCATTTTGTACGTTTTTGGCCCTTCCCAAAACCTCAAAAACGGGGCGCAACACTTTGGGGTATGCTCTGGAATAACCGGAGATCATACCGTCTGCATCGCCTTCTTTCAGCATCATTGCGCCAAAATAGTTACGCTTTCCCATGTTCACACGGGCACTGTACTTGGTCTCTCCCTTTCTTTTTCTGAGTTCCCAGAGCTTTAGCGCATATCTGGAGCGCATCTCACTGAACTCATCGGAGCGTGGATCAATAATCGGTACCTCCGCATCAAACTCAAGTTCTTTCTTCAGATGCTCTATGATTTCCTTGTTCCCGAGCAAAATAGGCGTGGCTATCCCTTCCTCATAAACAATCTGAGCGGCCTTCATTACATCCAATAATTCCGCCTCCGCAAAAACAATGCGTTTTGGATTCACCTTGGCCCTATTGTGCAATAACCTCACTACTTTATTGTCGTTGCCAGACCTTTGATACAGTTCCTCTTCGTACCTATCCCAATCTTGGATAGGGAATTTGGCCACCCCACTATCCATAGCGGCTTTTGCCACCGCTGGCGGAATTTTAGTTATCAAACGTGGGTCAAATGGTTTTGGAATGATATAATTTCTGCCAAAGGTCAACCTTGTGGCATCATAAGCAATATTTACCTGTTCAGGAACAGGCTCTCGTGTCAAATCGGCGAGGGCCCTGACCGCTGCCATTTTCATTTCTTCATTGATCTTGGTGGCACGCACATCCAAGGCCCCTCTAAATATGAAGGGAAAACCAAGCACATTGTTCACTTGGTTAGGATGGTCCGAGCGTCCAGTGGCCATAATGATATCCTTTCTTGTTTCACAGGCCAAATCGTACTCAATCTCAGGATTAGGGTTCGCCATGGCAAAAACAATCGGGTTTTCAGCCATGGAACTCAACATTTCTGGAGAAACAATATCAGCTATGGAAAGCCCAATGAAGACATCGGCATCGACCATGGCATCTTCCAAAGTGTCTATTTTTCTATCCGTAGCAAACTCTGCTTTCTCCGCACTTAAGTTTTCTCGGTCACTTCGTATCACCCCTTTACTATCGAGCATTACGATATTCTCTGCCCTTGCCCCAAATGCCTTGTACAGCTTGGTACATGAAACGGCAGCTGCACCAGCCCCGCTTACCACGATTCTGACATCTTCAATTTTCTTCTCCGCAATTTCCAGGGCATTCAACAAAGCGGCGGCAGAAATTATGGCAGTACCGTGTTGATCATCGTGCATTACCGGAATATCCAGTTCCTCCTTCAACCTTCGTTCTATCTCAAAGGCCTCTGGAGCTTTAATGTCCTCTAAATTGATACCTCCAAAAGTCGGAGCGATTGTCTTTACGGTTTCAATAAAACGATCAACATCCTTGGTATCCAATTCGATGTCGATTCCATCTATATCAGCAAAAATCTTAAAAAGCAAACTCTTTCCTTCCATTACCGGCTTGGAAGCTTCCGGGCCAATATCCCCCAGTCCCAATACAGCCGTTCCATTGGATATTACGGCAACTATGTTTCCTTTGGCTGTGTACTTGTAAACATCATCCTTGTTCTTTTCAATTTCCAAACAAGGTTCGGCCACCCCTGGTGAGTAGGCCAATGCCAAATCCCTTTGGGTGGAATATGGTTTTGTTGGTACAATCTTGATTTTTCCCGGCTGTGGTTTTGCGTGGTACAATAACGCTTCCCTTCTTTGCTTTTCCTTGCTCATATTGTAAAAAATGAAGTGGTAAAGTTAGGGCATTCGTTGCTTTTATCTTAAAATCTTGATAATCAATTTCAAGTTGACCGAAAAATTAAAAACGTAATTTTATAACCTACTGCCTCAGTTCGATTTAGGAATCCAAGGGATATTCCCTTTTAGCCTTTTTTACATTGAGTCGCATGGCCAAAATACTCGCAATAACAAAAAACGAGCCTGCAAAAAGCATCGCATTGACCGAATTGCCTCCTAAAAGGTTTTTAAAAATAGGGCCAAAAGAAAGTGTTTCTATTCCCATTGGAATTACGATCATCATATTCAATATACCCATGTACACTCCTCTCCGTTCCTGTGGGACCACTTTGGACACCATACTATACGGAATACCCATCATCGCAGCCCAACCGATTCCAAATAGCACCATGGGAAACAGTACATATACCGGATCTTGAATGTATGGGATTGCAAATAATGCCGCGGCAGTGCCCAATAAGCTCAATGCATACACTTTTTTGCCCCCAAAACGCATGGTCAATGGCACCAATACCAATGCCACCACAGCGGTAACCACATTATAAGTTGTGCTCATTTTAGCGGCTTGGGCCGCTGCTTCGGAGGTGTCGTATCCCAATGAGACCCTAAACAATGGCGTTATGAACTGCCAATATACAAATAGTGCATACCACTGAAAAAGATAAACTGCGGAAAGCTTCCACATAAATTTGGGCATATCCTTGACCGCTTTGGCAATTTCCACAAAAGGTACCTTGACGCGTTCCACAAAGGGCAGTGCTTTATGTTTGTTGATTTCTGAAAGCTCTTCATCGGTAGGAGGAATCTCGGGAGTTTTTAAAACAGACCATAAGATGGTAGCTATCGATAAGAACGATCCAATAAAAAAGGAATAGTACAACCACTTGGGCACAGTCCCCTCCACTTCTTGCCCACCACCGAACCAATCCTGGAACAAAAAGATGGAAGCATTTGCCAAAAGAATACCCGCACCCACAAAAAGGCTCTGCATCTGATAGCCCATACTGAATTGGGACTCTGGCAATTTATCCCCCACAAACGCCCGATAGGGCTCCATGGCCATGTTGTTGCCCACATCCAAGATCCACAACAGTCCCACAGCGAACCATAAGGCGGGACTCAATGGAAAGGCAAACAAACAGATACTGCCCATTATGGCACCTATCAAGAAGAAAGGCTTTCGCCTGCCCCAGCGTGGCGACCATGTTTTATCCGATACGGCCCCAATGATAGGTTGAACAATCAATCCCGTTACAGGACCTGCAATATTTAAAATGGGAAGCATTTCCTCCGTGGCCCCCAAAAAAAGAAATATGGGATTGATAGCGCTCTGCTGCAACCCAAAGCTGTATTGGATTCCAAGAAAGCCAACATTCATATTAAAAATTTGCCAAAAGCTTAATTTTGGTTTTTTAATCCTGATCATCCCGTCTGATTAGCTAGTCTTTACCATATCTCAACAAAAGACATGGAAATCTTAAGAATTCAGCTCAATATAATGCTATTTCTTCAAAAAATTGATATTCCGCTCAAGACCGGATAATTTTGTTCTTTTTACAGCTGACTTTTTGAAGATTTTTTTGAAGACATCCTCTGTTATCTCTTCCCAATCCTTTTTGGTAAGGGACAGCAAATCAGGATTAGGATTGAAAAGGGGTTCGCTATGCGATTTTGAAAATCGGTTCCATGGGCAAACATCTTGGCACACATCACAACCGAACATCCAATCATCCAGTTTGCCATCAAATTCCGAGGGAATCTCGTTTTTCAGTTCAATGGTGAGATAGGAAATACATTTACTGCCATCGACCACATACGGTTGCACAATGGCTTCCGTAGGACAGGCATCAATACAAGCGGTACAGGTACCACAGTGATCGGTGACCGGTGTATCGTAGGCCAAATCCAAATCTACGATCAATTCTGCAATAAAATAAAATGAGCCCACTTGTTGGGTAAGCAAATTACTGTTTTTACCTATCCAACCCAGACCACTTTTAGCGGCCCATGCCTTGTCCAGAACGGGAGCGGAATCCACAAATGCACGGCCGTGCACCTCCCCTATTTCTTCTTGAATAAAATGGAGCAGGCTTTTGAGTTTGTCCTTTATCACAAAGTGATAATCCATCCCATAGGCATATTTGGAAATTTTATAGGAATCGGAATTTTGCTCTTCGCAGGGAAAGTAATTCAACAAGAGTGATATGACGGACTTGGACCCTTCGACCAATTTTGTGGGGTCCAAACGCTTATCGAAATGGTTTTCCATGTACTGCATCTGGCCATGCATGTTCTGCTTGAGCCATTTCTCCAGACGCGGAGCTTCTTCTTCCAGGAACCCCGCCTTTGATATGCCGCACGACAAAAAACCGAGGCGCTTGGCTTCGGTCTTGATCATGGAAGTATGTTTTATGGTCGAATCCAATATCGGTGACTACTTATATTTTGAAGCACCAATATACAAAAGACATGCTCAATTTTATTGCGGAGGAGGAGGAATGGCCATATCAAAATCTAAAGCCGTGGCCAATACTTTTTGAATGATTTCCGGTTTAACAGATTTCATCTCGGCGTTATCTTCCGTTTCGGGAACACCAAAAGTTTCAAAAAACTTATAGAATCCTTTGGGACTGTGAATATTGACCCAAGTACAAGGTGAATCCGTTTTGTTGCTGAAGGTATGCAGGGTTCCCGGTGGCACATCCACAGACTCTCCCTGTTTACAAATAAATGTTTTTCCGTTCACAAAAAACTCAAGCTCGCCCTCGATTACCATAAAAGCTTCCTTGTACTCACTATGCACATGTGGCGGTGGACCTTGTGCCCCAGCAGGGGTTTCACAAACAACCAAATCATAATCACCCGTGGTCGGGTGCAATGTTACCTTTTGGCCCAAGACCCATTTTGAAGCATTGTTTTTCATTTTCGTGAGATTTGTGTCTCACAAACATACCCATTAATTTTCACAGTTCAAAATTTTATGAGATATTTGTCTCATGAAAGAAAAACATATTACGTCCGGGCGTAAAAAACAGAAGCAAAACACAAGGGACAAAATCCTTGAAGCATCTCGGCAATTATTGGAAAGGAAAGCGACCTTGACCATGGAAAATGTAGCGGAAAAGGCCGGTATTTCCAGGGCAACGATCTATAGGTACTACACCAATATCGATTCCTTGTCCATGGATTTGATCCTTCAGCTCGATGTCCCCAATCCTGACACCATTTTTAAAAACAACGAAGGAGCATCAGACAGCGATGCGATTCTAGACATCCAAAAAGCCTATCTGGATTTCAGTCTTCGAAACGAACAAACCTCAAGAAAGTTCTTGGCTGCGGTGCTTGCGTCATCGAACCCACATATGCGCAGGGGAAAAAATCGTATCAACACCCTGAAGGAGCACTTCAAATCCAATCAGGCAGATTTGAGCGAAGAGGATAAAGAAAAGTTGATTCATCTGTCCGTTCTTTTGATGGGGATAGAATCCATCATCACAGTCAAAGATGTCTGCGGATTGGACAATCAAAAAGTAACGGACACCTTATCATGGGGGTTACAAATGATTTTGAAAGGCTGCGAAATGGATAAGTAATTGTCCATTCCCAAAACCTATTTGGTTTTGACCATATCAAATTCATCTTTATAATATTTCATTATGGGCTGGAACGGCCCCAATTGATGCTGCTCTTCGCTAAAATTGTCAGAATATGGTCCGTAGGGGGTAGAAACCGGTTTCCTTACCAAATCAGGGAAATCAACCTCCCGATTCGGCTTTGTCGGCCTGAGTTTTTGATTGATGTATCCAGCTACATCGTACGCTTCATCATCGGTAAGTACGGGGGTATCGAATGTGGTTCCATAGGGCATGTTCCCCTTTATGAACTGTGCGGCGGTAATCACTCGTGTCATGCCGGCACCATTATTGTAAGAATCGTTTCCCCATAATGGCGGGTAGAGATAAGTGCCATCCGCTTGGGACTCCCCTTGCCCATCCGTGCCATGGCATTCCACACAGTTTTTGACAAAGACCTGTTCTCCACGCTGTAAATCCACGGCCCTATCAGGAATTTCAATGGTCAAAAAACCTTGTCCTTCTATTTCCCCGTTCGGTGGTGCGGCCCTTCCCAACCATTCTATGTAGGCGAGCAAAGATTTCATTTTTCCACTGTCCTCTGGCATGACCTTACCGTTCATACTGCGCTCCATACAACCATTGATGCGCTCCTCGATGGTCCCCATTTTATCCTCTCGACCACGATACTGCGGAAATCGCTTGATCACACCTATCAGCGGAGCGGCATAAGGCTTTGTCCCTCCATTTAAATGGCAACTGGCGCAGGCCAGATTGTTTCCTGCATACATTTGCGTTGAATCCGCTTGTTTGGGTCCCAAATGTTGCGGAGTGTTCCTGAAAATTTCAAAACCTTCCTTGATTTTTTGATTTTTAGCAGAGTTGGAAAGATTGTACACATTGTAATCCAAGTAATAGACATTATCTGGAAATGCTGTATATTCTTTGGGACCAAAGTCGCCAAATGCGACCAAGACCACTGTAAAAGCCAACCCCAGCATCAAGGCAACACAAACACCCAATTGCACGCACAGCTTTTTAATCTGCGAGGCAATGGCCATGTTTTTATCCGAACTCGGCTCTTTAGGATGTATTGGTTCTCCCATGATTCTCCTTTAATCATGCAAAGCAATTATGAAATGGTAAGACGGGGGTTCTTGATTCTCATCCAATGATTTGCTAAATCATTCCATGAAATCAAATAAGCAAGTAAATTACAAAAAGATTTAAAACCAGGGAGCGCGGTTATATCAGAATAAGCCGCCTTGTGTACCGCCCTTTACCTTGCCCAAATGTCTATAGGCAAGTTCGGTGACTTCACGGCCTCTCGGGGTCCGCATGATAAAACCTTGTTGAATCAGAAACGGCTCGTAAACTTCTTCCAAAGTTTCGGCGCTTTCGGACACTGCCGTTGCCAAGGTGGTGATCCCAACCGGCCCTCCCATGAACTTATCTATGATGGTGGTCAAGATTTTATTGTCCATTTCATCCAGTCCATGGGCGTCCACATTTAAGGCCTTAAGACCAAATTGAGAAATCTCAAGGTCGATGTTCCCGTTGCCCTTTATCTGGGCAAAATCCCGGACACGGCGTAAAAGTGCATTGCAAATTCTTGGAGTCCCCCTGCTTCGACCCGCAATCTCTATGGCGGCATCATTGGTAATGGGCACGTTTAAAATTTCCGCACTGCGCTCCACAATAGTGGACAACAATTCTGTATTGTAATATTGTAAACGGCTCTGGATCCCAAACCTTGCACGCATGGGAGCTGTCAACAGACCCGATCTTGTTGTGGCACCTATCAAGGTGAACGGACTCAAATTAATCTGCACGGTACGGGCGTTGGGACCCGTCTCGATCATGATATCAATTTTATAATCCTCCATCGCGGAATACAGGTATTCTTCCACAATGGGACTCAACCTATGGATCTCATCTATGAAAAGGACATCCCGTTCATCCAAATTGGTCAATAACCCGGCCAAATCACCAGGTTTGTCCAGCACAGGACCAGAGGTAACCTTAATCCCCACACCAAGCTCATTGGCAAGAATGTGAGCCAACGTTGTTTTACCAAGGCCCGGAGGACCATGAAAAAGGGTATGGTCCAAGGCTTCTCCCCTAAGATTGGCGGCCTGTACAAAAACCTTTAGGTTTTCCAATACTTGTGCCTGCCCGGTAAAGTCATCAAAACTAATGGGCCGTAAAGCTCTTTCTATATCAAACTCTTCCGGGGAAAGATTTTCGCCTGTTGGATCTAAATTTTCATTCATGGTTGAACAAATATAGTTGAAAACGGAGTCCACCTAAAGTCCCAAGCACTAAAATACCGTTTTGAGTTCACTTCTTAAAAATCTAAACATTACCTTAGATAAGTTTATAATACATCAATATATCCCCTTTATGATTACCACAGATTATTCCACTGGAATCCTACAATACATCCCTTTTTTCTACGTCATTTGGTCTGATGACCTCCTTTCCGCTTCCGAAATATCGGTTGTTCAAAAAGTAATAGCGCTGGATGAAACAATGAGCAGTGAAGAGAAAAAGCAATTGGAGGGTTGGTTGGACAAGGACCGTCCTCCACATGATGATGAAATCAAAAAATGGAAACAGACGATTGCCAATTCCAAGGTTAAATTGATTGAGAGCGATACCTATCCACTTACTTCACTTAGTCAGCGATTGGTTAAAAGTGATGATCTCAATGAGCAGCTAAAGCATATCGAAGTGCATCTCGGCATACAGCCCAACCATTACAACCATCTCTTTGATGTAGAGGTGGTGCACGAAAAGACTTCGGACGAATACGATGCCAACATACTGGACACTATTTTAAAAGGGGAACATGCCCAAGAAGTAGATGAGTTCCGGAAGTTTTTGGATAAACCTGATTTTGCCTGGGAAATTTTAAGGAATAAAGATGAATTCCGAAATAGGGTATTGAAACAGGTACAGCTTTTAGGCGAAGCCGGATACGGTGCAATGGCCTATCCTGATGCATATGGCGGAACTGGCAACATGCCGGCTTATGCCGCTATTTTTGAACATTTGATGTTCGTGGACGGCAGTTTGGCCATAAAATTTGGGGTCCAGTTCGGTCTTTTTGGTGGAAGCATTCAAAAATTAGGCACAAAAAAGCACCATGACCAGTATTTGACCGATGCAGGAAAAACGAAATTACTGGGCTGTTTTGCAATGACAGAAACCGGGCATGGTTCCAATGTACGTGGCATCAAGACAACTGCTACTTACGACAAAACATCGGACTCCATCATTATACATACCCCAGGAAAGAACGACAACAAGGAATACATCGGAAACGCCCTGCATTCAAAAATGGCATCTGTTTTTGCACAGCTGATCGTCGATGGCAAAAATGAAGGTGTGCATGCGATTTTAGTTCCGCTGAGGAACGAAAATCATGAGACATTGGAAGGCATCACCATCGAGGACAATGGATACAAATTGGGACTGAACGGAGTGGACAATGGAAAAATCTGGTTCAATAATGTAAAGGTCCCCAGGCAAAACTTGCTGAACAAATATGGGGAAATCAAGGATGATGGCTCATACTTTTCCTCCATTAAAAATCCGAACAAGCGATTTTTTACCATGTTGGGAACCTTGGTCGGCGGACGTATCTGTGTGGCCCGGGGCGCTCTGGGAGGCAGCAAAATGGCCTTGTCCATAGCGGTAAAATATGCCCTTAACCGTAGGCAGTTCAATGATAATGTGAAGGTACAGGAGGACCTGATCATGGACTACCCCACCCATCAATTAAGGTTGACCCCAAAAATTGCAGCGGCCTACGTATATCATTTCACCTTGGAGGATATGATGAAGCGCTACAGTGACGACTCCCAACCTGATAAGCGAAAGATAGAAACCCAGGTAGCGGGCCTTAAATCCATGATAACCTGGTACGCCAATGATGCCATTCAAGAATGTCGTGAAGCCTGCGGGGGAAAAGGATATCTATTGGAGAACCGGATTGCCGACCTTAAAGGAGATGTGGACATTTTTACCACTTTTGAAGGAGACAATACCGTGTTGTTGCAGCTGGCAGCAAAAGGTATCCTATCCGATTTTCAAGCTGAATTCAACAGTGCAGGTTTTGCATCGGTACTTAAACTTTTGCAGACACAGCTAACGGATAAGCTTACGGCCATCAATCCACTGTATTCGAACAAAGTTGATGCGGAGCACCTATACAACCCAAAGTTCCATAAACATGCTTTTGATTATCGTACCAGAAGGCTGACCTATACGCTCGCTATGCGCATTCGCAACTACATTAAAAAGGGGGTTCCGTCGTACCAAGCCTTTCTAAAGGTGCAGTCCCATTTACTGGCTCTCGGCAAGGCTTATAGTATTGAGCTGTCCTACAGTATTTTTTGTGACCACATCGAAGGTGTTACCGACCTTAAGTACCGTGCTTTAATGGAAAAGGTGGGGTGCCTATATGCCTTGGACCAAATAAATTCGGATGCAAGGTGGTTTTTAGAGCAAGGCTACATTGGCAATACCAAATCCAAGGCTATCCGTCAGCGAGTAGAGCGATTATCTACGGAACTAAGGCCGCATATAGAAATATTGGTAGATGGCTTCGGTATCCCTGAGCATTGCATGAGTGCTCCTATCACCAAGTAATCGTCAATCCTCTTTTTTGATAAGCTGGGAGGTCCCCAAAAATTCTTCTATGGTAATCTTTGGTGTGCCGTAGAGGTAAATACCTGCGTTTCCAGAGGATTTTATGGATATATCACCAAATGAATATACCCTGGCATTGGCGGTGCCGGTAATATCGAGTTGCGCTGAATTGATTTGCATGGTTTCTCCCTTATAGTTGGCATCTTCCAGCAAATTGGCATGCAATCTATCCGAGGTGCCTTCCATGGCCAAGGATGAATTTCCTTCCATATCTACAACGCCGGAATTTATCTGCGCGTACACATAGGCCTGCGCCCTTTGGTTCAGGTTTACGTTCAAGGAGTCTACCTCTAGATGAAAATCGCCGCTACTGGTATCCTCCAAATTAATATCCATTACGTCTGCATTCGCCTTAATGTCCACTTTGGTATTATTGAAACCATCCACGAACAGTTCTTCGGATTGGATGACATCTTGGGAGACCATGGTCCCGCTTTTTACTGTAATCGCATTGAGTTGGGTATAATTCACCGTGATTACCAATTCTTTTTTTGCTGTGATATTGTAGTAGGAACTTATCACCAATGTACCATCATTGACCTCGAACTTTAAAATATCCACCAGGTTATCATCAGCTATCAGGTGGTAGCCTGGGCCCAAAGATTTCTTTAAATTGATTTCAAGGTCATCATTTAAGATTACCGCATTAAAAGGTGGAAGTTCCTCACTGACCTGCCTTACTATACGACTGCCCTTTATCTTAGGTTTACGCTGGGCGAAGGTCACTATCGGAACTAAAACTAAAAGTAGGATAACAATCTTATTCATCACGGTTGTTTTTGATAGGGGGAAATGCTTTTTAAAGATATACAATTCGCATCAAAATACGTTCCAACAAAAAAAGCCCATCCAAATTGGACGGGCCTTCTCACTAATATAACTATATGTTTAGTGGTTGAGTTCTTCTTCGTTCTCTTGAAGCGGAACGTTTTGCGGAACAAAATCCTGTCCTGCAATAATGTACTCACCATTCTCGTATGTTTTACTGTAATCGTATGCCCAACGGTAAACGTGCGGAATTTCTCCAGGCCAGTTTCCGTGAATGTGCTCTTGAGGAGTTGTCCATTCCAATGTATTGGAGCTCCAAGGGTTAACAGGCCCTTTTTTACCGTAGAAGATACTTGAGATAAAGTTGTAAACGAATATCAACTGGGCCAAACCTGCAATAATCGCAAACACCGTCATCAATACCTGTACATTGGTCAACTCATCGAACATTGGGAAGGCTGTGTTCTCATAGTAACGACGTGGCACACCGGCCATTCCCACAAAGTGCATCGGGAAGAATACTCCGTAGGCACAAACTGCGGTAATCCAAAAGTGTACGTAACCCAAGTTTTTGTTCATCATGCGGCCGTGGAACATTTTTGGGAACCAGTGATAGATACCTGCGAACATTCCGTACAAGGCCGATATACCCATTACCAAGTGGAAGTGAGCTACTACGAAATACGTATCGTGAACGTTGATATCCAATGTACTATCACCCAAAATAATACCTGTTAGACCTCCTGTGATAAATGTTGACACCAAACCAATGGAGAACAACATGGCAGGGTTGAGCTGCAGGTTACCTTTCCAAAGTGTAGTGATATAGTTAAATGCTTTTACCGCCGATGGTATCGCGATCAAAAGTGTTGTAAATGTAAATACAGATCCCAAGAAAGGGTTCATACCGGATATAAACATGTGGTGTCCCCATACAATGGTAGATAAGAATGCAATTGCCAAAATAGAAGCAACCATTGCTCTATATCCAAAAATCGGTTTTCTGGCATTTGTAGACATTACTTCGGAAGTAATACCCAATGCAGGTATCAATACGATATATACCTCAGGGTGGCCCAAGAACCAGAACAAGTGCTCATATAATACGGGAGAACCTCCCTGATAGTGCAACACTTCTCCTTGGATGAAAATATCGGAAAGAAAGAACGATGTACCAAAACTTCTATCCATGATCAACAACAAGGCTGCAGACAACAATACCGGAAAAGATATAACACCAATGATTGCCGTTACAAAGAAAGCCCAGATCGTCAAAGGAAGGCGTGTCATGGACATACCTTTTGTTCTAAGGTTGATGACGGTTACAATGTAGTTCAATGATCCCAACAAAGAGGAAGCGATAAATATGGCCATGGACACCAACCAAAGCGTCATACCCATACCAGAGCCTGGCTGCGCCATTGGCAATGCGCTCAACGGTGGATAGATTGTCCAACCTGCTGCCGCTGGACCAGCCTCTACGAACAATGAAATGATCATGATAACGGATGACACAAAGAACATCCAGTAAGAAATCATGTTCATAAATCCGGAAGCCATATCCCTGGCACCGATCTGCAACGGAATGAGAAGGTTACTGAAGGTACCGCTCAATCCTTGTGTCAATACAAAGAATACCATTAAAGTACCGTGGATGGTGACCAATGCCAAATAGATATCGGCATCCATTACACCATCTGGGGCCCATTTTCCCAAAACAGCCTCAAAAATCCCGAAAGACTCTCCTGGCCAGGCCAATTGCATTCTGAACAACAATGACATGGCTATACCGATGAATCCCATGATCAGACCTGTAATAAGGTACTGCTTGGATATCATCTTATGGTCCTGACTGAAAATGTATTTTGTTATGAAAGTTTCCTTATGGTGATGTCCATGATCATCGTGGTGATCATCGTGACTTACATGGGCGACTTCAGACATATTCCAATTAATTTTTTTGTTATTCTTTTAAGTTGTTTGTTACTCTTCCGAAGCGGATTCTTCCGATTCAACATCAGCTTCTCCTTCTGTTCTAGCTACTTGCTCTTCAGTTTCCACTTCTGCTTCATCGACCATTACAGATTCTTTAAAGGTTTTCTGCTCGGCTATCCAGGCATTAAACTCCTCTTCGGTTTCCACTATAATCTTCATCTGCATGTTATAGTGTGATTTTCCGCATATTTTATTACACAACAAAATGTAGTCAAACTCCCATGGGTCATCGCCCTTTTGGGCACGTATGGCATTGGTTCTTTTTACCTTATCCACAACATCTGGATTTAATCGCATCTCTTCCGTTGTTATGGTCGGTGTAAAAGAAAACTGTGTGATCATTCCGGGAACACAGTTCATTTGCGCCCTAAAGTGGGGCATATATGCAGAGTGCAATACATCTTGGGATCTCATTTTAAAGTTTACCTTTCTTCCAACCGGCAAGTGAAGCTCTTTTACAATGATATCGTCTTCCGCATTTGGGTCAGATTCATCAATACCCAGAACGTTGGCATTGGCAATATCGATCAACCGAACATTGGCCTCGCCCAAAACGTTGTCATCTCCTCCATATCTGGCCGTCCAGTTAAATTGCTGGGCGTAAAGTTCCACGATCAATGGGTCGTCATCTTCGTTGATATCCATAATATTGGTCCATGTGTACAATCCCCAAAGGATTAGACCTGCCAATACTATCACCGGAATAATGGTCCAGATAAACTCCAATCTGTCATTATCTGCAAAGAAAAGTGCTTTTCTACCCTTTTCTCCCCTGTACTTGTAACCGAAGTAGTGCAACAATGCCTGTGTGATGGTCTGTACAAAAAAGATTATTGCGAAGGAGACCCACATCAATTGATCGTAATCACCACCATGTTCGGATGCCGCCTCTGGCAAAAGCATTTTATAATACTTGGCAAAGCTGAAAATTGTGATTCCATATATGAAGATAAGGAAGGCGAACAACAAATACCCGTTGTTCTTGTTATCGGAATCGTTAGCTATCTCAGCGCGTTCTGTTTTAGTTTGCGATAGTTCAAAAATCTTGGTCATCTGCCAAATCGCAATCGCAACCAGTACTAAAACAGTAAATGTTAATAATGCAGTCATCGTATATCTATCTAAGACTTAAATCGTATTGTATTAATAATGAAAATGTCTACTCTCCTCAATAAATGGGTTTCGTTTGGGCTGTAACGGTGCCTTGGTCAAAGCTGTGAACACCCAGAACACAAACAAACCTCCGAAGAACAAAATACCGCCAATCTCTGGCAGGCCAATAAACCATTGGTCACCAACTGTTGCAGGCATTATCATATTAAATATATCCAAATAGTGGCCAAAAAGCACCACAATACCGGTCATGATCACAAACCAGTTGACCCTCTTGTAATCGCTGTTCATAAGTACCAACAATGGGAACACAAAGTTCAGCACCAACATACCGAAGAACGGTAGTTTGTAATCTTGGAACCTTGCCACGTAATAGGTAACCTCCTCCGGAATGTTCGCGTACCAAATCAACATGAACTGTGCAAACCACAGATAGGTCCAGAAAATACTGATACCGAACATAAACTTGGCCAAATCGTGGATATGGCTATCGTTAACATCTTCCAAATATCCTTTTGATTTAAGGTAAACGGTTACCATAGCGATAACAGTGATACCGGAAACGAACATACTGGCAAATACGTACCATCCAAATAATGTGCTGAACCAGTGAGGGTCAACACTCATGATCCAGTCCCAGGACATCATGGACTCGGTCACTAGGTAGAACACCAAGAAACCGGCGGACCATCTAAAGTTCTTGACAAAGTTGGTATTGTCATCGGACTCATCTTGCGCCAAGGACAATTTTCTAGAATATTGACGGTAGAAAATCCATCCGCCCAAGAAAATGGCGGCTCTTATCAAAAAGAAAGTTGGGTTCAAATATCCCGCTTTACCTTGCAACAATTCATCGTGCGCAACTACTTCTGGATCCATCCACACAAACATGTGGTTCATGTGCATGGCAGAAAGCAACAAAATCACAAATACAATGATTCCTCCAGGAACCAGGTAGGCTGTTATACCCTCCATTACCCTGAAGAGCAGTGGGGACCATCCTGCTTGGGCCGCGCGTTGTATGGCATAGAAGGCCAATACGCCCAACGATATCATAAAGAAAAAGAAGGCTGCTACATAAAGTGCGGACCAAGGCCTGTTTTTCAACTGGCTCAACAAATGCTCATCGTGCGAAGAATCGTGTTCTTCACCGTGAGAGGCCTCGGCGCCGTGCCCTTGATCTCCATGGCTTTCGGTGGCCGCTTCTGCATGTCCTCCTCCATGTCCATCATCATGTACTGCTACCATGGCCTTGGCTTCTTCCACAGTTGATGGGGCAGACATAAAACCAATTACAAGGAAAATAAATCCAAGCCCCATGGCGATGAAAGATCCTAGTCTAAGTTTGTTTGAAAAGGTATACATAGTTTCTTCTTATCCTATTATTTTGTTAGGTCTTCCTTTAATTTCATCACGTACTCGGACACTTGCCACATTTCTTCCTCATTGGCGAACTGTGAGGCATATGAACCCATAGAGTTCAATCCGTAATAGATGGTGTGGTACGTGGTTCCTACCGTAATATTTCTGGCTGCATCATCGTAGCTGGGAACACCCAATATTTTTTCTCTTTTCACAAGATTTCCTTGTCCAGCTCCTTTTGGTCCATGACAAACAGCACAATAAATCGCATAGAGCTCTGCCCCTTTTGCCAAATTTTCTTCCTGTTTCAAGGAATCCAAAGGACTTGTATTCAATCTTGCCAATTCCTTACCTTCCGGAGTGTTTTCGAACTCATAGGGCATATATCCCCTGGAAATGGTTCCCTCTGGCGGCAACATGGCCTCGGTCCCATCGGGGAACAATCCGTTGTCCACACCTTGATAGGTTTCATATCCTACAGGTTCGTACATGTTTGGCATGAATTGGTAGTTTGGACTGTTCTTGTCCGCACAAGAAGCAGCGAACATCATCAGAACCAAAACAACACTTATTTTACCTAATTGCTTCATATTATTAAGACTCCTTTTCTGTAACTTTTACTTCTACCGCTCCTGTTTCCCACAACAATTCGGCAAGTTCATTTTCGTTATCGTGCAATCCGATTTCCATTAAAAAGTGGTCATCGGTGGTACGCTTATCAGGGTTCTCGGCTTTTTTGAACGGCCACATTCTACTTCTTAGGTAAAAAGTGATCACCATTAAGTGCGCTGCAAAAAATACCGTAAGCTCGAACATAATTGGAACAAAGGCAGGCATGTTCTCCAAGTAGCTGAAACTTGGTTTGCCACCGATATCCTGAGGCCAATCCTCTATCATGATAAAGTTCATCATAACTACGGCGACCGTTAGTCCCAAACATCCATAAAGGAAGGATGTGATAGCGATTCGTGTATCCGCCAAGCCCATGGCCTTATCCAAACCGTGAACCGGAAAGGGAGTATACACTTCTTCGATATGATGGTGCTCTGCCCTAACTTTTTTTACGGCATGCATCAACACATCATCGTCGTTGTAAAGTGCCTGTATAACTTTTGACGCCATAATTATTTTTTATCGTTTAACAACTTTGCCTGACCAGCCCAATCATCGCGTTGTGCACGCCCTGGGAACCTTCCAGTAATCGAGTCCAGCAAATCATACTCTCTTTCGGTCATTCTAGCGACCTGGGCATAGGTAAATATGCCTATTTCATTCAGGGTACGTTCCATTTCCGGGCCTACTCCTTTAATCTTTTTAAGGTCATCCGGTGTTTCCGTAGTGGAATCAAATGTTCCTACTGCGCTAAGCAATTCATCAACCCCTACTTTATCACCTACCATTGGCTTAGGTTCACCCATCAACACATCGTCCGTAATCGGCTCATGATACGTCACTGTTCTGTTTACATTGGAAGGCATCTGGTACAACGGTTTTCCCGCTTCCCTTAATTTTTTATAACGCTCTCCTGAAGCCTTCATAATTGATTTCACTTCTGCCTGTGCAATTACAGGGAATGTTCTGGAATATAATAGGAACAGCACAAAGAAGAATCCGATGGTTCCAACAAAGATTCCGATATCCACAAATGTTGGGGAGAACATGGTCCATGAAGATGGCAGGTAATCCCTATGCAATGAGGTAACAATGATCACGAAACGCTCGAACCACATCCCTATGTTTACCACAATAGATATAAAGAAGGAGAACATGATACTGGTACGCAATTTTTTGAACCACATAAACTGTGGCGAGAATACGTTACAGGTCATCATGGACCAGTAAGCCCACCAGTAAGGTCCCGTAGCCCTGTTCAAGAAGGCGTACTGTTCGTACTCAACCCCTGAGTACCAAGCAATGAACAACTCCGTGATATAGGCACATCCTACGATGGAACCTGTGATCATGATCACGATGTTCATCAACTCGATATGCTGTACTGTGATATAAGCTTCTAGACTGCACACCTTTCTCATAATGATCAAAAGTGTATTCACCATGGCAAATCCAGAGAAAATCGCACCGGCAACAAAGTACGGTGGAAAGATGGTGGTGTGCCATCCTGGAATTACAGAAGTAGCAAAGTCAAACGATACGATGGTATGTACTGAAAGCACAAGTGGTGTTGCCAAACCGGCCAATACCAAGGAGACTTCCTCAAAACGTTGCCAATCTTTAGCCCTACCTGTCCAACCAAAGCTCAACAAGCTGTATATTTTCTTTTGGAATGGTTTTACCGCCCTGTCACGGATCATGGCAAAGTCAGGCAAAAGACCTGTCCACCAGAACACCAATGATACAGAAAGATATGTTGAAATCGCAAATACGTCCCAAAGCAATGGGGAGTTAAAGTTCACCCACAAGGAACCAAATTGGTTAGGGATAGGAAGTACCCAGTACCCCAACCATGGACGACCCATGTGGATAATCGGGAACAAACCTGCCTGAACAACCGAGAAAATGGTCATCGCCTCTGCAGAACGGTTGATCGCCATTCTCCATTTTTGACGGAAAAGCAAGAGTACAGCTGAAATCAGTGTACCTGCGTGACCAATACCTACCCACCATACAAAGTTGGTAATATCCCAGGCCCAGTTAACGGTTCGGTTAAGTCCCCAAACCCCAATACCCGTGGAAACGGTATAAATGATACATCCTAGACCCCAGAGGAATGCCACCAATGCAATGGAAAATACTATCCACCATTGTTTATTGGCCTTTCCCTCAACCGGACGGGCAATGTCCACTGTTACATCGTGGTATCCTTTGTCTCCGACCACTAAGGGCTTTCGAATAGGTGCTTCGTAATGCGACGCCATAATTTATCTTCTAGTTACTTCTTTTATTGATTAAGCCTCGTTGGTGTTTCTAACTTTTACATGGTAGAACACATTTGGTTTTGTCCCTACATGTTCCAACAGATGGTACATTCTGTCATCATTCTTCAACTCCGCCACTTTACTATCGTGGTCATTGATATCCCCAAATACCATAGCCCCACTGCTACAAGCTGCAGAACATGCCGTTTGGAACTCACCATCTTTGATGACCCTTCCATCTCTCTTGGCATCCAAAATGGTCTTTTGAGTCATCTGGATACACATGGAACATTTTTCCATTACACCTCTTGAACGTACGTTAACATCTGGATTGATTACCATCTTACCCAAATCGTTGTTCATGTTGAAGTCGAACTCGTCGTTGTTGTTGTACAAGAACCAGTTGAACCTACGAACTTTATATGGACAGTTGTTGGCACAGTATCTTGTACCCACACAACGGTTATATGCCATATGGTTTTGACCTTGTCTACCGTGAGATGTTGCCGCAACCGGACAGACAGTTTCACAAGGAGCGTGGTTACAGTGCTGGCACATTACAGGCTGGAAGGCCACTTGTGGGTTGGCAGACGGATCTTCCATCTCCCTGAATCCACCAAGGGAACCTTGATCACCCCAAAGGCCATCCATATTTTCCTTCTTCTCGTTATCCTCTTCAAAAGTTTCTTCGGAAGAATAATATCTATCAATTCGCAACCAGTGCATATCCCTGGAACGACGCATTTCAGCTTTACCAACCACAGGAACATTGTTCTCTGCATGACATGCTATAACACAGGCACCACAACCGGTACATGCATTCAAATCGATGGACAGGTTAAAGTGATGCCCAACGCTTCTATCAAATTCTTCCCAAAGATCCGCATCCGGCGAAGTCACAGGTATTTCATTGTGATTCAAGGTTACGTGAGGCATCGGGTTCCACTCAGCGTGGTCTTTGGTATTGAAGATCTCCAAGGTGGTTTCCTTGATAATATCCCCTCTACCCATCAATGTCTTATGTGATTGGATACAAGCAAACTCGTGCTCACCTCCAGTTTTCTCAACGATTACAGATTGCACATCGGAGAAATTGCTGTACAAAGTATAGGCGTTGACCCCTGTTGCCATCTCTCCCTGCATACCGGCCTTCTTACCATAACCGTAAGACAGACCTACAGTACCTACCGCTTGCCCTGGCTGGATAATAACTGGGACATTTTCCAAAACTTTTCCATCCACGGTCAATTTTACATAGCTACCGTTTACACCTCCATCAGCCTCAATACTGTTTTCAAGGCCCCAAGATTCGGCATCTGCTTTGGAAACAGTCAAATAGTTATCCCAAGAAACCCTGGAAATTGGATCAGGGAATTCTTGCAACCAAGGGTTGTTGGCCTGACGACCATCACCCATTCCAGTTTTAGAATACAGCACCAACTCGGTACCGGAACTTGTCGAATTCACCAAAGAGCGAATTGCAGAAGCAATCGGAACTATCTCTGGCCGAACTTCTTCTTCCGATGCAGTTTCTGCGACAGTTCCCTTATCAACTTCGAGAGCTACAAATGGAGCGGCAAAAACACCGTCCTGCAACGCTTTGTTCCAAGAACCACCTTGAAGCACATCAGCACTCCAAGTTTCTTTGATGTATTCGTAATATGTTTTCTCAACGCCCATCCAAGTCAAAAGTGCTGTTTGAAACTGTTTGGTATCAAACAACTCCCTAATGGCTGGCTGCATTAAGCTAAATTCTCCTTTTTTGAATTCGGCATCACCCCAAGACTCCAAATAATGGGAAGCTGCAGCCACATAAGTAGAAGCCTGAGCAGTTTCATCATTATTAAAAGCAAAGTCAACCGACACATCTACCTGTCCAAGCCCCGCTAGGAACTCATCGGCATTTGGCAATGTATAAGCTGGGTTAACGCCATCCATGATCAATGCACCAACACGACCTGCATTCATGTCCGCAATAAGCTTGTTTACTTTTGCAACATCACCTTGTCGAACATATTTTGGCTTGTCGGCATCAAAAGCTTCACTACCCAACAATTTATTAATGGCCAACACAACGGTCTGTGCATTTTCATCATTAAGCCCACTAACAACAACCGCCTTGCTGCCCGCTTTTTTGATTTCGGCCGCAACCTTATCAACAGCTTCGTCCACATCAGAAGTTCCACCCCCAACATTGCTACCGTTCAACTTACCATACAATTTGGCAAGAGCAATCTTCTGTTGGGTAGGGGTCATTGGATACCTCTTGTCCGCATTGGCACCGGTCAGAGACATATTGGCCTCCAACTGCACGTGCCTGGACATTTTTCCATTTCTTGGAACACGACCCTTGGCATAACCAGAATCATACCCACCACCTTGCCAGTCACCAAGAAAGTCAGCTCCAAAGGAAACGATCAAACCTGCTTTTTCGAAGTCATAATCCGCCAAGGCACGCTCACCGTATGCCTTGCTATATGCATTTAGGGCAGCATCTTCAGAAATGGCATCATAAACCACATGGTTCACATTGTCACCGTATGTCGCTTTAAACTCAGATATTAGTTTTGCAGTGGACGGACTGGCGTGTGTCTGCGTCAACAACACCACTTGCTTGCTGGAACCCTTCAAAGCATTCAATTTCGCTTTCATGGTAGCATCCAACACTTTCCACTCTACCGGCTCGCCATTGGCCATCGGCCCCTGAACCCTTTTACTATCGTACAAAGTCAGAACGGAAGCCTGCACTCTTGCATTGGCACTGCCATTTACTTTTGCATCGGTATTGTTTTCAATTTTAATCGGCCTTCCCTCTCTGGTCTTTACCAAGATGCTGGCAAAATCAAAACCGTCCGCAATAGTGGTTGCGTAGTAATTGGCCACTCCGGGAACAATATTGTCCGGCTGCACCACGTACGGGATAGATTTATGAACCGGACCTTCACACGCTGCAACAGTTGCTGCAGCTGTACTGAAACCTACATATTTCAAGAAATCCCTGCGGGATGTGTTAGAGGCGGACAAATTTTCTTTGTCCCCCAAAAATTCATCAACGGGAATCTCTTCGGTAAACTCGTTGTTTCTTAGCGCCTCAACAATGGAATCGTTCGGATTCAACTCCGCTTCACTTTTCCAATATTTTTTGTTTGATGCCATACGATATATCTGAGATTATCTTCTTTTAATTTTTAATAGTGACACTTTCCACATTCCAGACCGCCCATCATTGCCGCGGTCAACTCCTCAACACCATACTTCTTGGACAACTCCTCGTGGATCGCCTCGTAATACGCATTGCCCTGAACCTTCACATTGGTCTCTCTGTGACAGTTGATACACCATCCCATGGTCAATGGGGCATGTTGCTCAACAATTTCCATTTCCTCAACCGGTCCGTGACATGTTTGACAGTCCACACCCGCCACGGAAACGTGCTGTGAGTGATTGAAATAGGCAAAATCAGGAAGGTTATGAATCCTCACCCACTCCACCGGCTGTGTATTACCCGTGTAGCTTTGGTTTTCTTCATCCCATCCCACTGCTTTGTATAATTTCTTGATTTCTCCCGTATAGAACTCGTTTGTATGGCCAGCAGCCAAATCTTCCGCAGATGGACCTTCTGGACTACCAGTGTATTCGTAGATTGATTTGTGACAGTTCATACAAACGTTCAAGGAAGGAATCCCAGAGGTTTTTGAAACCCTCGCGGAAGAGTGACAGTATTTACAGTCAACACCGTTGTCGCCCGCATGAATCTTGTGGGAGAAGTGAATTGGCTGTACCGGAGCATACCCCTGATCTACACCAACCTGCATTAAGTATCCGTAAGCAAAATAGGCACTGCCCAGCAACAAGAAGACAACTGTCACCAAAACCAAGAACTGATTTTGAACAAACGCTTTCCAAATGGGCAAACGCTTTTCCTTTTCCTTTTCCAGCACAACACCGTTCGCTTCGGCAATTCTGCGCAAGGTCTTGTTCACCAAGATCAACATGATGACCAATAGACCAAAAACCAACGCCAAGGCACCAAGAATCATCTCATTGGAAATACCAGAACTAGAACCACCAGAACCCTCACCTCCTGCCGGAGTGGCACCTGCCGCCTGAGCAGGAGCTTTTGGCGGAGCAGCGGTATAGGCCAAAATATCATCGATATCCTCATTGGACAATGTTGGAAAAGGCGTCATGGCCGCCTGATTGTACTCCGCGTAAATTTTGTTTGCATAAGCATCTCCTGAAGAGATTACCGCAGGACTGTTTTTAATCCAAGCGTAAATCCATTCTTTGTCCAGCCCTTCATCTTCGGCCAGCCTAGTTTCCACATTTGCCAACGCAGGACCGGTCATTTTCCTGTCCAAGGAGTGACATGCGGCACAGTTCTGATTAAAAAGTTGCTTTCCTTTTACCGGATCACCATCAACAGCCTCTGCAGTTTGCTCTGCGGCAGGATCGGTCGCAGCCTCGGCTTCTTCCTGTGCATAAAAAGATGATGAGAATAATAGGAGAGTTAAACCTAAAACTTTAGAAAATAGATGGCGGTATAAAACCTTTTTCATATTCGTGAAATTTCTATCGAAATCTTTGGCATGATTCTTTCTATTGAGTTTGAGAGCAATAGCTTTTTACCCTGCCAAGAATGGCAACAAAAGTAAGACATACAGTCATTTTTTGAAATCTTAAGGTATTCATAACTCTTAATTTATAAAGATTCTAAATAACTTGCCCTCGACTTGGTTAACCTTTAATAATCTACATTTGCAATAAGCATAAATCATACAACGAGTGAATAACATGAAAACGGCTGTATTTAGCACAATTCTAATTGCTTTGACAACTCAGGTTTTTGCCCAAGACGGGCAAGTAACGATTCAGCAGGACCCAAAAATCAACGAGTTGGTAAAATTGTATGCCAAGGTAAACGCGAACACTGGATATTATCAAATCCAAGTTGGATTCGGCAATTACCAAAAAGCACAAGACCTATTGAGCCAAGTCGAAATTGACTTTCCAGATTGGTACTCTAAAATAGAATTTGAATCACCCACCTATCGCGTGAGGTTGGGACGGTTCAAAACCAAATTGGAGGCAGAAAGAAAGTATTTGGAGGTTCGGAAAAAATATCCTGACGCCATGCTCCTAAAACCTGAGCAAAAAGAATCTTAACCAAAAAGAAGCCGTCTCATTTCACAGAATGGGGCGGTTTTTTAATTTGGAGTCTTTGACCTCTTAATTTTCCTATTTTGGTGAAGGGATAAATTTTCCAAGTGGCCCTATGCCGCTTTTTTGCGCATATTATGGGCCAATGCGTGCAATCCGAACTCCAATTCCACCTTTTTGATTCCTTTATGGGTAAATCGTTTG
>JANSXF010000043.1 GCA_024743095.1 Flavobacteriaceae bacterium | reverse complement strand
GTCGATATCGTCCTCGTCCTGACCTCCCTTTAAAGAATACAGGATGCCTGATTTCTGTAGCCTTCCCGATTTTTCGGAAAGAAAACTTTGTACCTCAGGAGATTCCAAATCATCAAAAACAGGTCTCAGGGATTGAAATCCATTATCGGTGAGTTCTTGGACCTTAGCGTTGAATGTTGTTTTGTCCGTCTCCTCCAAGAGCTTGGCCAAGGATGCTTTATCGGTAAATTCAAGGGGTCCTTCTTCTGATAAATGGACAGCTACTTCAGTTATGTCAGAAGGGGGTTCGGCCGTTTCCTCGTTCAAATCGAGTTGATTCTCTTTTTCACAACTGAGGAAAAATAGGACTGTACTAGCCAGTGATAGTGTTAAAAATGCTTTTTTAATCATGTTGTTCAGCTTTTAAATAGTTGATGGTAGTGTTATTGTTCAAGCCGAAACTAATGGTTAATAAAATTCAAGACATTTTAATTTATGCGCATTTTATAAATTGCTTTTCTTTAGTTTTCTAAAGTAGACCGCTGGGGTCACCCCGATTTTGGATTTTATGGCCCGGGCAAAGACATCCAAAGAGCTGAACCCGAACATTTCTGCAATCTGAATTGTGGAATGGGTATCGATGATTTGAGGGTTTTCCTTTAAATGGTTGATGGCATAGGTTACCCGAAGATCTTTTATATAATTGGAAAACGTTTGCCCCTTATAGGTATTGATGATCTTTGAAAGATAGGTTGTGTTTGTATTAAGGTCAGAGGCCAATGAATTTTGACTGGTTTTTTGGTCAAGGTAACCGAGGTTTGTTTCCCATTTATCCAAAGCCTCGAGTGTGCTTTGAACAACTTCGGGGTCAATATCCATTTGAGCAATGTCATCTTTTTGGGGATGACGTTTTAAAGGCTCGACATCTTGATCCATGACTTCCCTCAATTTCTTTTGCGTCCTGCTGTATTTGATGAAATAAAGCGCCAAAAGGGAAATGAGCAGGACGGACAAGAGAATGTAGTTCCGAATCGTTCCTTCGTTCTTTTGGATTTCATCGGACAATACTTTTTTGGAGGCCTCTTGTTCTGGAAGGTCAAATTCAGTCCACAGGAAACTGCGGATCTCTTTTTCCGCTGTAGTCAATATACTGTCATAATAGACCAATCGATTGGCATAATTCTTTACCATGGGTTCCTCGTCTTTTGAGATGGCATCTTTTAAAAGGAATTGAAAGATTTCCTTCACATTGTCCATCAAAGGATAACCGTTCTGCTCCAGTAAGGAATCAATTCGCTTGAAATACCATCTTTTTTGTCCTGAATTTCCAATTTTCCCCTCGATCATGCCCAAATAAAAAAGGCGATCTGCCTGCGAGAGATCTCCGGTGCCCTTTACATATTTTAATAGTGTATCCCTGGACTTGATATAGCTGCCATCATAATAGTTTATTTGTGCATAGAGTGCACTTAAAGATTCATAAGTGTCCAAATCCTTCATCTTTGAAGAAAGATCGAGGCCCTGTTGGGCATAATGCCGTGATGAATCGATTTTTTTGATCTGCAGATAACAACGGGCAATGTTATCCAATGTGATGAGTTTGGTCAAATTATAATTATCGATTTTTTCCTCGTACCTATTTAAGTAATCCAGAGAAAGGCGAAGCAGGGATATCGCCCTTTCTTGATGGCCATATTCTCCTTTTATGATAGCTATGGCGTTGAAGCAGTCGACTATCCGTTCATAATCATTGGCTTTTTTAGCAAATTCATAGGCGGTTACAAATTCCCTGACCGCTTCATCAGGTCTGTCGGCTTCATACAACAGACCTCCTTTGGTGTAATGCACTTTGGATGGGAATCTTTTTTCATGGACACCTGTGGATATCCCAATGGCTGAATCCACATATTTGATGGCCGAGGCAAAATCCTCGCCCCATACCCGTTTTCTATATGCCTCGGCAAGTTGTCCCGTATCTTTTGCATATTTGGCTTTGAGGATATGTGCATCAAAAACCTTTTTTGAATACATAGTGCCATATTCCAGTTTGCTTTCAATCCGATCAAGGGAATCGAAGGACAGTTGGAGTAATTGATCTTTGTTCAAATCTTGTGAAAAAACCGTAATGGTCATCATTGACAATAAAAGAAATACTAGATAAGGCCGCATAAGAATTCTGTGTTTTTTAATATGATATATCGGACCATAGTCCTCTGAACTGGTAGAAAACCCTTTCCAACAGGGAGGCTTCCTGAAGGACTATTTTGGCCGTTCCCATCATTTCCTGTTTGAACTCGATCTCCTGGCCATAGGTCGTTTTTAAATGTGGCATCTCAACATATACGGAATAATATACATCATCACCTTTTTTTGGTGTTAAGGACATCTGAGCCACAACCCCCTTCAATAGGCCCCATTCCCGATAGGGGTAGTTGTCCAATTTGATGATAACATCTTGGCCTTTTTTGATTTTGGCCGAGTTTCTGATGGGAACTTTACATTTGCCGATTAACCCAGTTTTTTTGTTCGGCACAACGGTCAAGATATGCTCCCCTTGGGATACCTGTTGATGGTTGTCCCAGATGTCAAAAACCGTTACCGTTCCAGAGACCGGACTTATTAGTGCATAGTTGTTTTCCCATTCATCCATTTTACCCTTCAATTCTTGCTTGGCCAATTGAAGTTCCGAGAAATAGGATGATGCATTTATAATATCCCTGTTCAAAGATTTTAAACTAAGATCTTTCAGGCTTAGCGTATCCACCTGTAAAGCCTCCAGCTCTTCCTTGATGGTATTGACCTCGTTTTGGGCCAACAACACTTCTTGTTCGTTGCCATCCAATTGCTGCTGGGAGATTACACCTTTTCCAAGAAGTGCTTGCTGCCTGTCATAACTTTGTTTGGCCAGGGAATAGTTTCTTCTTACGGTTTTTAATTGCGACCGTTTGATGGCTATCTGACTTTTGTACTTTGCTAATCTTAGGTCGAGGTTCTTGCTTTCAAGTGCTTCTTGATCAAGGTTCAAATAAAACAGATAGTTTTGGTATGCTTTTAAATATTTCTGATAGGACATATGCATTCCTACTTCCAGTTCCAGATTACTGGGGAACCTTTGATGTAGCCCATCCAGTGTATGGGTCAAGGAGGTGTCGTCCAATTGCTCCTTTAGATAAAATACATCCTCCCATTTTGAAGGGTTTTCCACAACGGCCAGAATTCCTCCCTTGTCCACTTGCTGACCCGCTTCAAAATTCATATAGACCAATTGGCCCTGACGCTTACTATAAAGAGTGACCGGAGGATTTTCACTGGTCACCAGTATGTCTGCTTCAACTATTTCGTTGTATCGAATAAAGTAGGCAAGTAGCACCAACAAAATAAAGAAAAAGAAAAAAATCAGGTTTCCTCTCCGAACCATCCAGCTTGGGGGACGGTTCAAAAAGTCTTCCGAAAAAACTACTCTATCTTCCATAATCCACCTCATCCATTTGATATTGTACCAATTTCCAATACACCTCTTTTTTGCCCAGGAGGTCTTGATGTGTTCCTTGCTCTTTTACAGTTCCGTTATCCAGAACGATGATGTTGTCCGCATTGCGGATAGTAGATAATCGGTGCGCCACAATAACAACGGTTCTGTTTTTGTTAAAGGAATCCAGGTTGTTTAGTATTCCCTTTTCATTGATGGAATCCAACGAACTGGTGGCCTCGTCCAAGAAGAAGTAATCCGGGTCTTTGTATATGGCCCTTGCCATTAATATTCGCTGCTTCTCACCGCCGCTCAATCTGATTCCATTTTCCCCGATTTTGGTTTTGGTGCCGTGGGGCAGATCATCGACAAAGCCATTTAACATGGCATAGGACAAGGCCGTCTCAAATCGATCTTTATCCAATGGGGTCTTGGATTTGGATTCCGTTATATTTCGTTCTATCGTATCCTCAAAAAGGCTTCCCTCCTGCAATACCACGCCACAGTTTTCTCTCCAAATTCTAGGTGCAATGCTCGATAAAGGTGTGTTTCCAACGGTGACCTTTCCCTCGGTGGGGCTATGGAACTGTAATAGAAGCTTGAGCAACGTCGATTTTCCGGAACCACTGTGTCCCACTATAGCGGTTACCTTTCCTTTAGGTATGGCTATGGAAACATGAGACAGAGCTGCCTTGGTCCCTGGAGGACCATATCTGAAAGAGACATCGTGGAAATCAATGCTTTCGTGCGCTTTTTTTTCAACTGGGTTCAAATCATGACCCTCGGGTTCCTCGTTCCAAACTTCAAAAAGCCGTCTCAGCGCCAATTCCGCTTTTTGGTAGTCCAATAAAAAATCCATCATCTTGCTCAGTGGTACATTAAGCTGACCAATGATGAACTGGATGGCCAACATCACACCAAGACTGAAGACTCCTTCGATAACGGCATAGGCCGAAAGAAAAATAATGGCTATATTCTTTAGTTCATTGATAAGCTGTCCTCCATTGGTCTGTAATTGATGGATTCTTAAGTTTTTTGATGTGACCCCAAACAGTTCCAATTGTGTGGCGTTCCATTCTTTCTTCCGCCGATCCTCGGAACCATTGACCTTGATGTCTTCAATATTGTAAATGATCTGTAGGACCTTGGATTGGCTCTTTGCACTGGATTTAAAGTATGCAGTGTCCAACAAAGCTTTTTTCTTCATGAATGCCAATGACCATAGCAAGTACATTCCAGATCCGATGAGGAAGACCAAAAATATCCTGAGGTTATAATAGGCCAGCACAAAACTGAAAAGGAGAATGTTGAATATATCGAATAAAAAAGTCAAAGAACCATTGGTGAAAAATTCCTCGATCCGTTCATTGTCGTTGATTCTCTTTACCAAATCACCGATGCCCCGACCCGTAAAGAACGAAACAGGCAATTGTATCAATCGCGTAAGATAATCATTCATCATCCGAATGTTGATCCGCATGGACATATGCAACAAGATCCAATCCCGTAAGATGGCTATGGCCCCTCTTGACAATACAAAGAATACCTGCCCTATCAGAATGACCTGGATAAAATTCAGGTCCTGGTTCTCGATACCATAATCAACAATACTTTGGGTAAAGAAGGGCAGGGCCAATTGGATAATGGACGAGAGCAAAAGTCCTATGGCCAATTGCCCGACCAACTTTTTATAATCAAAAAGATATTTAAGAGCATGTATGAGATGACTTTTGTTTTTTAAGCTGCCCAATTTACCCTTGATGAAAACATCCATCGGTTCCAAAAACATGGCAATTCCTTTCTTCTCTGCAGAAAGCCAACCTCTTTTAAATGCATCGGCACTTAGACTATATTTTCCCTTGGCCGGATCCGAGAAATATACTTTAGTAGGGGTTATGCGATAGACCACCACAAAATGATTGCCTTCCCAATGAACAATACATGGCAATGGGGCTTTTTCAATAAGGTCTTCCCAAGTGATCAAGACCGGGAAAGTTTCCAAACCGATTTGCTTTGCAGCTTCCTTTATACCTGCCAATGAAACACCTTCCCTATCAATATATGATGCCTGTCTAAGACGCTCTAAGGGCACCTCCCTGCCATAATATTTGGCGATGATCCTGAGGCATGTGGGGCCACAGTCCATCTTGTCCAATTGCCGATAGTTGGGAAAAGTGGTGCGAAACATGGTTAGTGTTTATAGTGCATAAATATAATGGATTAAGAATTTACAAGTATATAATAAGGATTAATCCTACTATAAGCCCTGGGAAAAGTGGTCAAATGTTAAAATTTGACCCAACTTGGGAACAACTTGTGAATTTGTTTTTGCTCCGATTCTCAAATTTGAGGGTAAACTAAATGAAGAATCATACCAGCAAATATTGTTGCCCAAGAGGATTTTGAGGGATTCAAGGAGTCCCTTTTGTAAGAGATCCAGGAAATATTGTTGAAACACGACCGTATTGCCTTAAATCGATGGATCAAGTCAAATAGTACCATGGACAAATTGGGGATTAGTCCAGGGACTCTTCAGAATTTCCGGATCAATGGAACCATCCCATTTCACAAATTAGGGGGCATCATTTACTATGATGATAAGGAAATCCATAACATCCTTATGGATACCAAGATTTTTATGTTAAAGAATAGGTCATGAAAATAGCTTTTTACAACATACAGAACATCTTCCACCGTCATATAGAATTGGTGGGTAGGTATCGTGATGAAAATAGATCCCGATGGATAGCGGAGTTTGAGACCCTATTGACCCAATCTGAACGTACCCAAAAACAATATGACAGGATGAGGGTACTTTCCCATTTTTTGGAATTTGATAGCGAAGGACAGATGCCCTATTTTACGATAAAGAACACCATGGGCCAGTTACGGCTCAGAAAAGGTTTGGATGGGAAGATGTCCCAAGCATCCCATTTGTCCGATTGGGAGGGGTGGGCCAAAATTGACTCCTTGCCGATCAATGAAATAGCTATCAGGAACAAGGCCAAGGTCATCAAAGAGGTCGATCCGGATATTCTCGTAGTACTGGAGGTCGAGGACAGGGCCTCGCTGGTCAACTTCAACCAACACTTCCTGCGTTCCATGGGAAATTCGCCCTACAGGGAAATCGTTTTTTTGGGAACCAATGATCCCTTCGGTCGTGGCATTGGAGTGATGGCCAAAGATGGGTTTGATCTTGAATCTATACGGACCCATGTAAATGATCTTGATGGGAAGGACAAGACTCTATTTGATGTGGATTTACAAGAATACAGATTCAGGACCAGTTCCGGTAATTGCCTCGATCTGCTGTGCACCCACTTCATTGATAAAGATGGCCATATGGAAACCTTCAAAGAAGGTCAAAACCGGCAATCTGAATATATTGCGAGATTACTGGCCCGAAGACAAAGGGACTTATCAGTTCATCAAATATTTATGGGGACCCTTAATGCTCCTATTTATAGCAGTTCCATTGCTCCCATCTTTAAGGAAAACTATTTAAGGGATATTACAAAACATCCAAATTTTATGGGGGGTCTGGACAAGGGTAAAGATGCTGATTACTTTCGGTTGGGGGCTTATAAAATGGGGGTCAATATCCAACAGCGGGATTATTTGATGTTGTCCAAAGAACTCTTTGGAACTGTGGAAAGCTGCGGATTGGTCAGAAAGGGCATGTGGTTCAAAAAGCAACCGAAATGGGATATTTTTGGGAGTATCACAAGTGAAAGGGGGGCAGCCAGCGAACATCCTTTACTGTGGTGTCAATTAGGTGTGTAATAGTATTGCTGAGGAAAACATTTCATTTATCCATTCGAAGAAAAAATAGGGTTTTCCAATGGAAAATGAATTTATGAGCACTCCGCTAGTGTAAACTCGTTTATTTGAACTTTACCATTTTCTTGATTTTTACAGCCTTTTCAAAATGGTTTAACTTGTTTTCCATAATCCACCATTTTGCCACTTCCATTAAAAGCTCTGGATTGTCATTCTTATTTTTGAAAAATGCATAAAATGACAGGCCAACATTTTCACCTTTTAATGAAATTTTACTATCACAAACTTCAATAATTTTCTTTCGAATGGCTGTATTCATCGTTTATTTGAATTTTTCAACCTATTAGCGGTTTGGTCAATAAAGCTTTCGGGCTTTTACCTATCTGGTAATGGTAAAATTTGAAGCGGGAAACTACGCCCTGCAAACCACTGAAATCCTTATTAATGTCACTGCATCTTATGTGGTCGCACCTTTATTAGTTTATCAAATATATCGGTTTTTGTTATATACTTAGCTGACTTCCGTTTTTCCCTGTCTGTCTCCATTTGAACTAATCCAAAATAATCTAAGAATCGGTCAAATGTCCGTAATGAATAACAGCTACTGGCTCGTTCTGCTGGAGTAGAGAAATCGGAAAAAGGTATAGAATCGACCAAACCTGGAAATGCATTAAAATATTTTTTTGCGTAAAATGTATCTCGTCGCTTTGTCTCACCATACATGTGCAATAGGATCAAAGAAAAACCGAATCCCAACTGACCGATTTGATTGTCCCCGTATCCGTCATAATATGCCCAATTAAATTTAGTTGTTATAGTTTTAAAAATCAGGTCAAATAATTCAAAGTTATCGGAAGATATTTTCTCTCCTTTTTTAGTCAAACTTAATTTACCATTTCTTTTTTTCGTCAGCCCGGATAATTCAACTAGGAGTCTGGTCAGGTTAACGGTCATGGAATCGCTCTCTTTATACAATTGATACGTGCCTGAAGTAAAAAGTGGTTCCTCTAAATATCCTTGTGCATAAATGTCCTTAACTATCTTTGTGGGTAAAAATCCTTTTGCAGTGAGTTTTATCTCACCAGTCTTTTTTAATAAGCCCAAAAAATATTTTATCTGATTGTGAATCGGAATCTCCGCATAATCTGAGTCCGTTAGTTTTTGAACGCTTATAGGGCTATTGGACCCGAAAGTTAAATTTAAAATATGGTGCATTTCAAAAGGTGAGTATCCTTCAAATTCATGAATCGACCTATTGTTTTGCTCATTTATTACTTGATCAATATGTCCCTGTATATCTTTTAGATCCATGTGAGTTATATAATACACCCAATATACGTCCAATTCAGCATAAAAACGAATACGATGGGTATCGTTTATATGAACTTTAAGGTAAAGATACCAACCACCTTTTTCCTTTCACATTAAGTTTTGTTATCTACATTCTTCACAAGATTGATACTGTTAAAAAGACCTTGGGCTATGATATATGTCAGATTTTATTTGAAAAAGAAAGGTCACTTTTGTGTCTTGTTTAATCTAAAAAGCGGTTTTGCCTGAATCGATACACACCTTTCATATTCCAGTAATGGGATTAGCCTATACCATAGACAGCCCAATTCGTGTGGCCCACTACGGTATTTCTTCTGTAATATCCATCATTGACGATGAGCTGATGGAGAAAATGAATTCGTTTTACTGCAAAAAATTCAATTTCCCCTATAAAGAAATATCCAAAAAGACACAGGATTATCGTGCCAAACGTATTACTTCCTATTTAAATTTGGTAGATACCATCGTCAAGGAAAAATTCTCGAGATTTAAAAAAGAACTGGCTGAAAGTAAATCGGCATTGGAAAGCTTTATCGCCACCTTGCCCAATAAATCCTATATAAAGGAAGAGCTTTCCAATTTAATGAACGAAGGTTCAGTCCGCAAGGATGACATAGAAAACTTTTTGGGAGTATATTTAAAGGCTGGGGATGTTGATGTGAACATCATGACGAAAGTTGATAAGGACAACTTTGTCAAAAGTGAGCAATTGCCTATCGAATTTAACGATGCGCACGCATCGCTCCGGGGTTATGCCAAGAGTAATTTAAATTCTTCAGTAGTACTCTCGGCAGGAATGAACCCAAGGTTGTACAGCTACTTTGAAAATTTCAAAGATTTCTTTCCTGATAAAAACAACCAGTTAAAAAAGAAGATTGTCCTTAAGGTCAGCGATTATCGTTCGGCCATCATTCAGGGTAAATTCTTGGCTAAAAAGGGACTTTGGGTTTCGGAATATAGGATTGAGTCCGGTCTAAATTGTGGCGGACATGCCTTTGCAACAGATGGCTTCTTGTTGGGCCCTATTTTGGAAGAGTTTAAGAGTAAAAAAGCAGAATTAATACAGGACACGCACAATGTTTTGGCAAAAGGCTTGATTCAGAAAGGGCTGGTCGTCCCAGAAAAACCTTTGGGTTTGAAGATTACCGTACAGGGAGGTGTTGGCACAGCAGATGAACACGAATTTTTACTTGAAAATTACCAAGTTGATTCCGTAGGTTGGGGAAGCCCATTTTTATTGGTTCCGGAAGCTACATCGGTAGATAAGAAAACTAGGACGTTATTGGCCAATGCCATGGAAAAGGATTTGTATTTAAGCAATATTTCGCCTTTGGGAATTCCTTTTAACACCATAAAAGGCACCACAAACGAGTACCACAGGCAAAAACGTATCGACAACAATAAAGCAGGAAGTTCTTGTCCAAAAAAATATTTGGCATTGAGCAAAGAATTGGGTGCAAAAGGCATTTGTACAGCTTCAAAAAAGTATCAAGATGTGAAACTCCAAGAATTGCAGGCCAAAAGATGTGAAGTCTCTCAAAGTACCTATCAAAATACCAAAGCCAAAATAACTGAAAAGGCCTGTCTCTGTGTAGGTTTGGCCAATGCGTCTTTTTTGGAGAACGATATTAAAATAAAGGGACAGGAACAAGGTGTGATCATTTGTCCAGGACCTAATATGGCTTATTTCGATAGTGAAGTGTCACTTTCCAAAATGATGCAGCATATCTATGGAAATGGGTCTGTGCTTTCCTCCATGTACCGCCCAAATATGTTTATGAAGGAATTGAAAATGTATGTGGATTATTTGAAAAATGAAATAGAAACTATTTCAGAAGAGGTCACGACCAAACAGATCAAGAAATGGGAGGCTTTTAAAAGTAATCTCTTTGACGGAATCCTCTATTATCAGGATTTGTTTCTAACGTATTTATCCCCTGAAAGCGCCAGCATACAAAATGACCTTTTGTTTTTTAAGGAAGAACTCACCACAGTTGCTATTCCAGAAATGAAAGAGGTATCCTTTAAGGGTTGATAAAACGAAAAACATCGTTTATTTGAACTTTATCAATTCAAATTAAGTTTTGGATCTTATCCAAATAATAGCAATGTTCATATTGGGTCATCCCAATTTTAGGGTAGTAAGGAATAGCTTCTGGGGCGGCCAAAATTAATTTGGCTTCCGGCGCTTCCATTTTTGTTCTTCTAATCAATTCTTTTCCTATCCCTTTTTTCTGATATTTTAAATCAACTGCTAAATCAGATAGGTAGGTACAAAACGAAAAATCAGTCAATGATCTGGAAACACCAATAAGTTTGCCATTTTGCCTTGCTTTAATGATAAGATTCCCCATTTTAACCATTTTCTCCAAGGTGTCAAGGTTATCTATTGGCCTACGGTTTCCTAAAGTGGAATTTACCAAGACCTCTTTGAACTCTTCAACTTTCAAATTGTGTTCGACTTTGTATTCTATCATCGTTTATTTAAATTTTGTTTATTGTCAACCACAATTCAAATACCTGTTTTGCAAGAATGTCTGTTGAATGTTTGTCCACAGCATACCCATAATTGGTAGTTAACTCATGATGTAATGATGCACCAAGTTTTATTCTATCAGCTCCTCGACATAAAAGACTTAAACACATATGATTTATAGAATCAAACTCATCGGGAGGTGATTCAGGAATTAGGTCCCATGAATTAATCAAATCCCTAAGGCTAGAAAAGTGAACCTTGTATTCTTTATTCAGCTTTTTCTTTCGGTTCATCGTTTATTTGAACATTGAAGAACTCGACTATACTTTTTTAAGGGGAGCTTTGTTAGAAATTGGCTTTAAATTTATAGGCTCAACTATAAGACCATTTTCTTTTAAGGTCATGATTAAACCACAATTATTCATAAGATGTCGATATCCAACAGCGATAAAGCAATTTTTAGCTTTTATCAAATTAGGTATAACATTCATCCATTGTTCATTTCTTTGTTTTATTAAAATGTCATTTGGACAATCTTCTGAAAAGTTATAGTCAAGGTCAAAAGCTCTATATTTATTGGTAAAACTGCAATCCCCATCAGCAAGTTGTTTTGAACTCAATTTTTTAATCCAAAATTTAATGATGCTTTTTTCACTTTCCCAATCCGGCGAATCGTATTGTTTCTCAATTGCGTTCAATTGTTCGTTATCAGTTTCCAGTCCATAAACCTCTATGTCGTTTTCCTTGGCAATATGAATTAGATAATTATCAAAATGATCCCATTGATCTTCCGGTAAAACTGTTTTACATTTAATTTTTTGAAATTCCTGCTGTAGCTTCCATCTTAACTCAATTGGCTTTAGCTTGTTAATATCGACTTTCCAATCTTCTGAAATTTCTTTAAGTTTTTGAAATTCTCTTTTTCTGATGCTTTTCCCAAGTTCATCGGATTTTTTTCTACCATTAATTAGCTTCCTGGTATTTTCGGGGTTGCTTATAGATTCAAAAATGGCAAGTTCAGATTCTAAAAGTGATTCCTTAATTTCAGGTAGAGAATCAACAAATGAATTTCCAAATTGATGAAAAGTTCCAAGTATAAAAGAAGTTTTATGGTTGATTGAATCTGTTACTTTCCACAAAATTGTGTTTTGACCTATTGCCGATTGCGAAATGATCAAGAGAATAATAATGTTTATCGTTTTTTTCACTTTTCAACTTGTTTATAGAGATGTTGTAAGGTACATAGATACACATCCCAAAAAGCGGAAAATCTATGTTTTTTGACCATCCTCTATTGGAACCGTTTATTTGAACCTGGGCCAACCTAGTTCTTTAATTGTGCAACGTTTATTTATTTTCCTCTTTTTTTAGGTTTTTTAATCCCATAATCGAATGAATTATCTACAATCCGTTTTATGGTCGCAATTTGCCCGCAATGCCACATCGTATGCTTAATATTCCAGTCAATAGCATCAAATTTAGTTTTGGCTACTGGGTGTGGAACTTTAGTTGGTTCAACAGCATTCGGCAAATCATTTTCTGATAAGGAACTGATTACTGCCAAAGATTGTTCCTGCATAAGTTTTAAATGCTCCAATAACTGCTTGGAATCCGTTTTTCCAACCATATCACTTGCAAAAGTATTATAGTTGCAAATTTCGGTATATAGCCGTAAATCAAGGTTTTCAATCAATTCGGAAATGTGTCCTACCGTCGTCATTATCGTATGGTAATAAATACTGATTATTTGATGTCCGACCTGCCAGCTTACGTTTGACTCAATTCCATCGGCCATCATATCCCATTTGTCCATTGGAACAGAAACAATCAATTTGTTTGTCCACTCAAATGCATTTTCAGTTTGTTTGATAAGGGTTTGAAGTTCAGTCATTTTGCTTGCGTTTTAGCTGTGCACTAAAATGTATATATTTTACCAAATTAGAATTTAATCATTGGAGTGGATATCGTTTATTTGAACTTCATATAATCTCTATTCTATCTCCTCGAGAGGTGGGTTCTGAAATGACAAGAAACTCCAAATCCACTTTCCCCTCATTTCGTATTTGGTGAACAGATTTGGGAGCAATGTGAATACCCTCCCGTTCCAGAACTTTCACAATCCCATTTCTCAACTCAAATACCGCTTCACCTTTCAAAATGTAAAAAAATTGCTGTGCCATTGAATGATAGTGCTTGACTTCACTTGTGTTGGGGGGCATTAATTCCTCAATAACACTCAGGCTATGACTTTTCAATAAATGCCATCCATTACAATCCGTTCCCCATTTGTAATGTTCTGCATTTTTCAGATTTTTCTTCATTGTCTATTTGAACTCGTTGATCAATACTTTTTAGTTTAATAGCTCATTCAGTTTTTCATTCAACTTATCTCCTCGGAGGTTCCGTTCTATTATGATACCGTTTTGGTCTATCAAAAAATTGTCGGGAATATAACTGATTCCATAAATTAAAGAAGCTGTGTTGTTATGGCCTTTTAAATCACTGACTTGAATCCAAGGCAATTGATCATCATTAATTGCTTTCAGCCAACTTTCTCTTTTTGTGTCCTGTGACACGGCAAAAATCTCAAATCCTTTTGGCTGGTATTTTTCATAGGTTTTGACCAAGTTTGGATTTTCCTTCCTGCATGGAAGGCAACCGGAACCCCAAAATTCCAACAAGACCAATTTGCCCTCAAAATCAGATGGTCTTCTTAGCTCTCCATTAGGATTCTCCATTTCAAAATCCACATAACTTTCGCCTATCTTTGGGTTCTTGTTCAGCTTAATATAGTTGGCTGTTTTCTTTCCGAAATCCGTTTGCTTCATTTCAATTGAAAGGTTGTCATAAAGTTCTTTGGTCTTTTCTTTTCCCCAAGTTGTGGAATATACCGAGAGAACGTAAGCACTGTGGATACTGGTAGGATGCTGCTTTACAAATTGTTGCTCCGTTATTATCTTTTGACCCCTGGGAAGCGTATCGGTTTGTTTGCTCAAGTTGTAACTCAAGCTCTCTTCAAGGGAACCTGTGACAATGGCATTTCTGAAATCGGAATTGGCGGCATCAAAGGTCATGGGGTTGTTTTCCAACCATAGAAATCTATAATGGGAAAAGTCCTTCGTTCTTAAAATCACTTGTAAAGGTGTTTTTGTCAGTTCGGTCTGAAAATGGAAGGTGTTTTTTTCGACAATGGTGGAATCGATCAAGGTTTCAGCTTCAGTATCATCAAGGTATAGAACTGTGCCATTTTCAAGGTCATTGGTTAAACCGTCTAGCTCGAACTGGTCGTTTGGTTTTCTACTGCAAGCGATAATTATAAATGGTAGAAATCCAATTAATAATCTTTTCATGAAGTAATGTGCTTAATGGTTATGGTGCTTATAAAGCATTAAAATACATATTATTCTTACAAATCAAGCAATTGTTGCCTGTTGACTTTCCTTTGGGCACTGACCGGGCATATCCAAACACCCATAACCTAATAGCTTAGATAAACGGTAGGATGTAAACTATTCATTTAGTACCGGGAAATGAACTTTAATAAACCAGTGAGTGGAGTCGTTTTACATTGAGAGTTCAATTGAACAGTGGTTTTAAAAAAACCTTTCATGAATCAGAAATCGATATAATGGCGAACGCGACGTAATGGGGGTGCTGCAAGCCCCAAACCCCAATACGACCAAAGGTGAGTTTTCCATTATTGGATTCTTTCATTGCTTTACAGGGAATCTATAATAAAAGCAAAGTGGCCGTGTGTAGCAGATTTTGGTGAATTGGGGGTATATATGTATTGAAGTATACAATTGTGGTGTTCCATTATTGTCGTATAAAGATATAATTACTTTATGTCTATGCCCTATTTTTAAAGAGATTCCGCAGTTCTAGGCCCACTTCAACTATTATTTTTTTGAGCACAATAAAAAGGTTTTTACATAACTTCTTCATTTCATTATTTTTTTGATTCCCATTAAAATCGCCAATCCCAAGGCATTGATGTTTTCGTTGCTTTCCAAGTGCCGTGCCTCGTCCCAATGGGACAAAAAGCCCAGTTCCAACAGTAGGGCAGGGCATACCTTCCTATTGTCTCGCAATACTTGAAAGTTGGCCCGCTTCACACCACGGCTCCGATAGCCCAGATGCTCTTGCAGATATGTATCCATTTCCTTTGCCATGCCTATGTGTAGCTTTGGAATGGAACCTTTGGACAGATATACCTCCAATCCCGCCGCTTTGGGATTATCGGCGTGATTACAATGTAGAGAGACAAAGAGGGCCGGTTGTATGGCCTTGGCCAGCTGGGTGCGATGCCTCAATGAAATGAGTGTATCCCTATATCGGGTGAAGAAAATGATATAGCGATTGTTCCAAAGGGTCTTGTTATAAAATTCAATGGCCCTGGCCAATCGTAGGGTCAAATCCTTTTCCTTAAGGCCATTGGTCCCTACGGCACCTGAATCGATCCCGCCATGGCCGGGATCAACAATGATCACCATTTTTTTGGTGTTGTCCTTTTGTCCCGATGTACTCAGGAACACGGCAAACAGGACACATAAGAGGAAAACCTTTTTCTTTTCCATATCAGTTTAGATTTTAGGTTTCATTGTGCAATCTGTAATGGTTCCCCGAAATCAGTCTGGATTCTTTAAAATTTAACGCTGCTACCCGTTAATTTTTAGCGTATCGCTATCCTTTTCGGGGCTTCCCGATACTTTTTGAAAAAGTTTATTCATCAATAGGCTCCATCAGCCACAAAACCTAACATCATGAAAAAAAAAGTAGTAGGTATCTGGGCCATGCTCCTTACGGGCATGCCCGCTTTTTCACAGATCGGGGGCATTGAAGATTCGGTCAATGACATCTCCGATACCATCCGCACCATCTTTCCCCTCCTGCTGGGGGTCATCTTTTTGGTGGGCTTCCTGTTCAATGCAGGTCATTTTTTTGGGGAGAACGCAGACCTTAAAAAAGGCATCACACGCGTATTGGTGTTCGTACTCATTGCCGGGGCAGTGGTCGGTATCTTTACCTATCTCATTGGAATCGTGGTCTGATCTTTCTACTGATATCTGCTATGAGAACGTACAAAATATATAAGGACATCCGTAAAGGGGCAAGGATATGGGGGCTTCCCATATCCCTGTTTGCCCTAATGATGCTCTCCATCCTGGCATCCCTGCTCATCATCATTTTTTCCTTCAATCTAATGGTCATCATCTTGGCCATGGTCTGGAATGGTTGTTGGTATGTGGGGCTGACCAAGATAGCCTCCAACAAGAACCTTTTGGATTTCAACAAGGTATTTCCCAGTTGTATCAGCAATAAACCCGATAATCTATTGAACCATGTCGAAAATTAACATCGCCTCCCATCATCCCATTTTGGACATTCAGGGTCATGTCGCATTTGTCAACAATGGCAACGTATTGGCCTGTTACAAAGTGCAACTGCCCGAGGTCCACTCGCTTTCCGAAACCGATTTTGAGGGGTTGCACGGCAATTGGTCCCAGGCCTTTAAATCCCTTCCTGTAGGGACCGTGATCCATAAACAGGATAGCTACCTGAAATCCTCCTTCACTTCGGAATATCTGCGCAGGGATACCTTTCTGGCCAAAGCGACCCATGATTATTTCAAGGGAAGGGTATATATGGAACACCAGAGCTATCTGTTCTTTACTTGTCCCAGGAGGCCGGGTTTCAACAATCCCAAATATGTCAATCCCTTTAAAAGCGTGTCCAAGGAGTTGCCCGGCCAACTGGATGATGGGGTGAAGCAGTTTTTGGATGCTGTAAGTGATGCGGTGAATTATCTCAACAATGGACAGAAAATGCAGTTGGAGCCCATGGAGGGCAGCGAAATTTTGGCCTTGACCCAAAAGCAGTTCAACGGACATAACCCCGATTGTGATACCGATATCGTTCTGGACGGCCCTAAAGTGGCCATCGGCAACAATCACTTTGACGTGCTGGCCATCAATAGCGAATCCTGTTTTGGGGACAGTGTGCAGACCAGTAAGGTCAACGAACGTTTTACCTCGGACGATTTTACCTTCCACCAGGGGTTCATCGACGGTCTTGGCCTTTCCCTTAAGGAAAACCATACCATTAACCAGATCATCTACCTGGATGATAGGCACCAGTGGAGAAGGCAGCTCGAGAAAAAGATCGAGGAACTCAAAAAGAGTTCCAATTTTGGGACACAGAACAAGGTGGTCCTCAAAAAAAGCGAACATATCCTGGACCAGATCAACAAGGATGATCATGCAAGGATTGTTCGCGCACACCTCAATATCATCCATTGGAACCGGGATATGGGGCAACTGGAACGTACCAACGCACAGATCAGGGCCGAGTTCAAGGAACTGGATATGCTGCCCTATTATCCTTGTGGCAAGGAACGCAAAAACTATATCCTGAACAGCTTTCCTTGTTTTGCTTCCAATTTCTCCTGTGATGATCTTTATGTGACCGATTTGAAACATGCCCTTTGTCTGCTGATCCACACAACCAATTATAGAACGGACAGCACAGGGATCGTGTTCAATGATAGGGAGTTCAATATTCCCGTACTGAAAGATGTTTGGGACCAGCAGAAAAAGCGTGTCAAGGCGCGCAACTTTGCCATTTTTGCCCCAACAGGGGAAGGGAAATCCTTTTTGGCCAATAACATTCTAAGGCAGTATTTTGAGCAGGGCGTTAGGCTGGTCATCATCGATCTGGGCGGTTCCTATACCAAGTTCGCGAGCCTGTATCCCGAGCAGTGCACCGTGCTTCGTTATGAAAATGGCAAGAGCCTTGGCATCAATCCCTTTTACATATCGAACAGCGAGGATGTAACCCCAGAACGGTTGGAGGATCTTTCCCTTTTTCTGTTCGAATTAATGGGCAAGGGGACCAAGCCCCAAAAAGAAAGCTCGGTGGCCTTGAAGAAAATATTGCTGGCCTATTATAAGGAAAGCCAAATTGCCCCGCATACCTTGGACAGTTTTTACCAATTCGTCAGCCGACATCAAAAGGGCCTGCTGTCCCGATTGCAGATCCATCCGGAATATTTCAATATCAATGGGTTCCTGCACATCCTTTCGGAATATGTTGGGGAGGGACTCTACAGCTTTCTTTTTGGGGCCAGTAAAGATCGACCCTATCGATTGGAAGATAAGCGCCTGATCGTCTTTGAGCTTGATGAAGTGAAGGACAATAAGGAGATCCTCTCCGTGATGCTCAAGCTCATCAAAACGGCCATTCAACGGACCGTATGGAGGAACAGGGGAGAGCGGGGCATTATCCTCTTTGATGAGTTTGCCAAACAGCTCAAGTTCGACAATGTGCTGGAAGGCGTGGAATTTTATTACCAGGCCATCCGGAAACAGGAAGGGGCCATTGGCATCATTTTACAGTCCATCAACCAATTGCCCCGCAATTCGACCTCTGCAAGTATCCTGGAGAACACACAGATTATCTACAGTCTCCGTAATGAAAAGGGCTATGCAGCCCTAAAGGAAAGACTTCAGCTATCCTCTCATGACCTGAACCAATTGAAATCCATCAGGAACGATCTTTCGGGAGGACGTAAATACACTGAAATTTTTATCAAAATCGGAAAGGAAAGCAACATCTTCCGCTTGGAGGTCCCCCCGGAAGTATATGCGGCCTACCTGACCGAGGGCCCGGATAATGAAACCATTATGGCCCTGTATAAAGAGCATGCTGATATGGAGCAAGCTATCAAAGCATTTATACACCTAAAAAACAAGGAAGAATGAAAACAACCATCATAACTTGGGGCATGGCCCTTTGGATTGCTTTTTTTATGCCTGTAGACGTTGCCTGCCAGGGGATGCCGGTATATGACAATACCAACTTTATCACCTTGGGCAAGCAGATCATCGAATCGGCCAAACAGACCTCTGAACTCTTGAAGACCGTCGAATTTTTGCGGGAACAAAAAGAGCGTATCGAAAAGGTCAGCGATGTGATCAAACAATTAAAGGCGGTTCGCGAGCTGACCCGTAACCACCAACGTCTTTTTGATTTGGTGCGGAACGACCTGAGGGAAATCCTGGACTCCCCCCATGTCCGTGCGGAAGAGTTGGAGCGTATCTCGAATGCCTTCAATGCCATCATTGAGCATTCCCTGGAAGACCTGGAATTTGTGGAGGACATACTTTCCAGTGATTTTTTGAAGATGACCGATGCGGAACGGATCGCGGTGCTCAAAGAAAAGGAAATACGATCTAAGGAAATGGTCGGCGAGATACAGCGCAAGGCCAAAAGGTACCGGGACATCATTTCCTTTCGGGAAATGCAGGAGGCTATCAATAACCGTACAACAACCTATTGATAATGGCCGGCGTAGCGTTAAGTATCGGATTGGAGTATGTGGATGCGGTGTACGACACCATCACCGGAAGTGATTTTTCACAGTATACCATCACGGGCATGAAGGCCCTGGCCCTGTTGTTCTTTTTGATCAATATCGTCAAGAAGTACAATGAGGGGGTAGCGGAACGCGATGGACATACCTGGGGATTGACCCCAACAGAACTGGCAAAGAATCTTGCAGTGGTCATTCTGGTCCTGTTTTCCGATCAGGTTTTGGATGCCTTTGATACCATCCTGGTAGGTATTGAGACCCAATACCGCAGCACGGCACCCGATCTGTTGCCCTTACAGTTGCAGGAGATTTCCATTGAAGAAGATGCCGGGATCATGGACGCTGCACGAAAAGGGACGGCATTGCTCTATGAGGCACTGGTCAGCCCCTTGTTCGGTATGCGGCTTTTGGCATTTATCATCAGTGTGTTCCTATGGTTGTTGGACCTGTTTATCTATCCGCTCTTTTTGGCGGAACGCTTTTTTCTTCTGGGCGTCATGCGCGCCTTTTTCCCCTTGGTCATCAGCTTGGCCGTTTTTGAGAAGTTCAGGAGCTTGGCCTACAGCTTTTTCAAGCTCTATGTGGCCGTCTATATGCTGGTACCGGCCTTTTTCCTGGTGAACATCTTTATCAATGCGCTCTATGGGGAACTGACCGACAACTTTTGGATGAACCTCTTCGGGACGGACTATGGGAGCTCCGTGTTTGCACCTTTGGTGGAACTGGGCACCATTGGTTTTATCGTCTTTTTGAAATTTAAACTCTACCGAAGTGCGACCAGCTTTTCACTCAAACTATTTGGTGCCTAGTACCGGATAAAACATAAAATGATATGAAAACAATGTATAAAAATATAGCGGAAATACTAAGGGCCAATCGTTTGGTGGTCCTGACCGTTGTCATCGCATCGGCCCTCTGTACGGTGTCTTCCGTTTTGGTGGCCTATAAGATGTACAGGGAAACTAGGACGGGAAACTTTGCCATTGGAACGGATGGGTCCATCATTCCTCTGAAATGGGCGCTCCAGCAGGAAAACCGGGAAGTGGAGGCATTGTCCCATATTGAGCAATTTCATAAGTGCTTCTATGGTATCGACGCCAGCAACTATCAAAAGAATCTGGAAAGGGCCCTATGGCTGGGGGACAGTTCGGTGGACAATCTCTACCGGCAAAAAAAAGCAGATGGGGTCTATAACCGGCTCTTGCAATATTCCCTGGTCCAAAAAGTGCAGACCGTGGAAACGGAACTTTTCGGGGAACAAGGAACCTTTTCGTTCAGGAGCAGGGTGGTATTTGAAATAGATAGAGGTTCAGTGACCGATACCTACGAGCTACGGACTTCCGGCCAACTTATCTCGGTGGATCGGCATTTTCCCAAGAACCCCCATGGACTGCTGATTACGGCCTATTTTGAAAATCAATTGAAAAAGGTCAATGACCTATAAGGACTATTGCCATGAAACTGGATAAAAAGAAGATCGTTTTTGGGATCGTCATTGCATTGGTCCTGGTATTTATGATTGTGTATTGCATGCTCTTTCTGACCGGTGGGGGTGATTCAGGGGCACAACTGGATCAACCCTTGGTGCCGAACTTGGAAACGACCCAAAAGGAATATGCCTCCAAGTTGGAGGCCCTCGATGATCTCAAGGAAGTGAAAACGGCCAATGCCCCAAGTATCTATGATGAGAAATATTTGGATACAACGGGCGTATTTGACCCAAACCTGATCGATGCGGAAAAGGCAAGAATGGTGGACAGTATTTACCGAATGGGAAGAATCGATTATACACAAGGGTCGTACCGGAAATCGCCTGTAGAAAATCAGGTGAAGGTCCATGTTCCCAATAAAAAGAGGGATCAGGGAAATGCAGCGGAACCAAAAGAGGGTACAAAACGTACCTTACCGGAAATGGCCTTGGACCATCAACTGTTCTTTGCTTCAAATCCCCAATCCAATGTGGAAGATGGGAATGGCTCGGTCGTTTCGGCCGTGGTACATCGGACACAGACGGTCAGGGCCAATGACCGATTGGAGTTCAGGCTTCTGGAAAAGGTAGTCATAAATGGTAAGGTAGTGCCAGAGCGTACCATCCTATTCGGTATTGTGGGTTTTCAGCCCAATCGGGTCTTGCTGGATATAGGGAGTATTGACCATATCCCCATGAGCTTAAAGGCCTATGACTATCGGGATGGACTGGAAGGCCTGTATATCCAGAACTCTTTTAGGGCCGAACTCTCCAGGGAGATGATGGATGATGTCGTGGACGATATCAATGTGCCGGGAGTGCCCCAGGTCAAGGGCCTGAAAAACATCTTTAAACGGTCCAACCGAAAGGTCAGGGCCACCGTTTACAAAAACTATACAATGCTATTAAAAATAAACCCTTGATCCCCGTTCGAACCGGGGTCTCTAGGTCTTATAAAATATATCATCATGAAAAATGCAATTATTATCTTGGGGATGCTACTGGCCGTAACATCCCAAGCCGCCAACAACAAAGCCTTGGACACCATTTATGCCAACGACCACATGAACATGGCCCTGTTCTTTCCTTCTAACATCAAACAAGGAATTGTGGGCAACAACAATTTTGTCTTCACCTATAATCGGGAAAAAGGACAGACCCTGGGACTGTTAAAGGCCTTTCCCGGTAAGGACAGTAATCTGCTGGTGATCACGGATGACGGGAGTGTCTATTCCTATATGGTCCGTTATGCCAAGAAACTTGAATACCCCAATAAATTTATTGCCCTGCAAGAACGGATCGGAACCGAAAAAAGGGATGTTGGAGAGAAGGTTTCACAGACAGGACCATCTAAGGAACGGGTTTGGGATTCCCTGATCAAGCATACTAAAGCAGAGAGAAAATTTCAAAAATCCTGTGAGGCATTGCTGCAACTTCCCGAGCGTAGGAACGTTAGGAAAAAGTCCCAAGGTCTTTCTTTGGCCGTAAAGAATCTGTATCCCGTGGAAGATGAAGTATATGTCCAATTTGAGCTAGAGAACTCTTCCGGTGTCAAGTTTGATTTTGGGAACTTGGAACTATTCAAGGCCAGTGGCAGAAAGGGTAGGAGGGCTTCTTATCAAGAATTGGAACTACTGCCCCTATATAGGTATGCTTCCCCCAATAGTGTGATGCATGGACAAAAGGCAAGGTTTGTATATGTGTACCCTAAATTCCATCTGGACAAAGGGGAAAGACTGAAGGTCAACCTTTCTGAAGCGGGAACATCGAGGCTAGTTGTATTAACCTTTAAATAATGGTTTAGGTGTTTTTTACTGATAACCATATATTTACGATTCCAATAAAACAGATCGAATATGAAGATAAGGAACGGTAGCTACAAACTGTCCGACAAAAGATTCTGGGAAAAGATCAAAAAGGATTTCGGTGAAGGTGGTGGCACATACGAACTCTATTGTATGCTTCCCAAGACTGAGATTGTTCCTGTACAGCGAATGCTCAAAACCGATGAGAGCGGTACATTGTACATAGGTAGGGCAACATCTTTTCTTGATAGGGTGATAGCGCTTAAGAAGTCCATATCCCCGGACCACATCTCTTCAAACCATGAATGTGGTGTCAGGTACAAGGATGCCAAAACGGTACAGGAGAAGTATCCCTATCAGTATCTTTATATCGAACTCCACGGCACGGACAAGGGCATGGAACTGGAAAGGGAGAAACTGAAATCCTATGTTAGGGAATTTGGTGAACTGCCACCATTGAATAGAATGTCCTGAAAAAGAAGGTGAAGAGAAAAATTTAAGTTTTAAATAATGCTTATCTTTAGGATATGACAGAACCGAAGAACATAAAGGACTTGTTCAAACCAAAATACCTCTACCTGATCGAGTTGGCCATTTTCGTGATCTTTGTGGCCATTTATGGTGTTTCAGAACTCATTTGAACAGCATAAAGATTCAAGTAAATATTCCTTATTTCATCAGACCTTATCCTAAGGGACTTTCTTGTTGTAGCAGGAATTGTCTGGCTAAACAACTCAGGCAGATACGGTAAATTCCCAGCTTTTTTAAGGTTTTTGTGCAATCATTTCTTGTCTTAGTTGCGTAACTTACAATCACTTCCCCCCTACAAACCATAAGCTAATTTGATATGGGCATCTTTTTAATAGTAATGGGCATTATCTTTCTTGTTCTTGTCTATCGCAACATGAAGGCGGGACTGGACAAAGATTGGTTGGTATGGACTTTAACGACCATCGGCGTTTTAATCGGCGCTCTGTACCTGTCAAGTTACATAGACTGCCGAATCAGCAAAAGCGGTAATTGTGGAATGCTTCCGACACTGATTTGGATATATACTGCCCCTATTGCCCTGTGTATGATGCAGTTTGTTTATTTAAAAAGAGGTGGGATTTGAAAAGGTTGAAAAACATACCACGTAACAGAAAACCTACCAAGGAAGAGTACAAGACCATCATCGAACATGCCCGAATTGATGCGAAATATGGCATGTTGCTATACCTGCTCTGTCGCTGCCTTCAAACCACAAAGCCCATGTGGAGAACCTGGATGAACCTATTGAACCAGACCATAGACCGTATCAACTCATTGGAAGAGATTGAGGCCCCACCAGAGGACGAGCTCAACCTTATTGACGTCTTTCTTGCGCGATATGATAAAATGAAAAGTTAGATTTTTGAATAGTTATGGCAGTCCAGATATTATAAAAACAATATTCCTCTGGATGCTTTACCTGTAGATAAAGGTTGCTCGAGTTTTACTCGGATGGTTTCAGTACCATCAGTGGTATTGATATTCATATTGTTTTGGTTTATGCCTTTTTTCTTCAGTAGTTAGTACCCTCAATTCCCCGCTTCTTACTTTACTCGGCTCATGGTGCTCTACTTTAAAGTTTCTGGTTTTTCATGGTAAGTACCTTTCTATGGTTTTTATTTCTTAAAGACCACATATCATATGGTGGTTTGGAATAGACTTTGTCTGACACTTATTTCCGTTGTCCCCATTCCTTTTGGGACTTCCCGTTCTTGATTTCCTTGCCCAAGCCGTCCGTGCTTCCTTTTTGATGGCAAAACAACCTCCAGCCTTGCGGGCGGCATAAAGGCGCTACGCTTTTTATACGCCCTTGTACAAGCCTGGAGATTGTACCTCGATCAGCAACAAAAAGGATACGTGAAGGCACTATGGTAAGTAAATAATTCAAAACAAGAGCGATGAAATCATACCAAAACAATAAAACGGGAGCACTTCAAAAGTTAAAAACAGACAAAAAGGAAAACACTCTGGATATAATAAGTAAATCAGTCTTCAACGCCCTGACCAACAGGGCTTCATTACATAGTAATCTTTAAATTTTTTAATCATGAGTACATTGAGAAACAAAATCCAATTGATCGGGAACATCGGTAACGATCCCAAAGTGACAGTCCTGGAGAGCGGTAGCAAGACCGTGCGCTTTGCCATGGCCACCAATGAGTATTACAAAAACGCCAAAGGGGAAAAGGTACAGTCCACCCAATGGCACAACGTGGTGGCCTGGGACAAAAGGGCCGATGTTATCGAACAGTATGCCCACAAGGGCAAGGAAATCGCCATCGAGGGCAAACTGGTATCCCGTAGCTATACCAATGAGATGGATGTCAAGGTCTATGTGACCGAAGTCGTGGCCACCGAGATTCTATTGTTGGGAGATAAGGAAAGCGATGGTGACCAGCAAACGCCAAAGGGCAAGGGCCCCAAAGCCAAGAAGGCCAAAACGGAAAAGACAGCCTAATGGCGTCATACCGTAAAACGGAAGAGGGCGTACACCTTGGAAAGTCTCGCCCTCTTTTTTCACCATAACCCCTTAAAAGAAATTACAATGGGAACACAAGTTAATGAAATCAGCATACGCTACAAAGAACGCATACCCGCCCCCTTTTGGAAACAGATCAAATGCTCCAAGGATGCAGCGGAGCTCCTGTTTCAAACATGGAACAAGGATACCATCACTGTCCATGAATCCTTTAAGATTGTGCTGCTCAACAACAGTAATAAGGTCAAGGGCGTCTATCAAATATCGCAGGGCGGCATTACGGGCACCTTGGTGGACCTGCGTATTCTTTTTGCAGTGGTATTAAAGACCCTTTCGGTGGGAATTTTGCTCGCACACAATCATCCGAGCGGAAAATTGGAGGCCAGCCAACGGGATAGGGACATTACAAAAAAAATCAAACTGGCCGCCCAACTTTTTGATGTCAAAGTCCTCGACCATATTATTATGGCACCCAGTGGGGAATACTTCAGTTTCGCCGATAGAGGAGTGTTATAACTGCAGGAACCAATACCACAATTATATCAAAGGGAACGTATTTGGTTCCCTTTTACTTTTTTGAGGATTTTCATTCCTTCCCCAATAACGTTGCATTTTCTCCAAAACAATTCTTCCAAAGCTCTTAAAATCCGTGGTTTTCCCAACAGGACAAGGCAAGGCCAATACCTTGGTGTTCCATTTGCTCAGCAAAGCCCATACAAACTGAGGGTCCCGCGAATGATGGTATACATGGGACATCCTTGACTTAATGTAAATCCTCTTGAAACTCTTGAAAAGATTGAAAAAAATGCTGAAAAATATGAAACAGGAGAGAAAAACAGATCGATTTTCGGCTATCAATATTAAAGGTGCGGTGGCCGATAGGTTTCGTCATTTCTCTAAAAAAACTGCCAGATCCCACACCGAAACCCTGATAGCGGTCATGGACTTTTTTGAATGGCATGGCTTTCTCCCTTCGGACCGCATGGAGCAAAGTATCTTGCAGGAAATCATCAAAAATCAAAAGCTCACCCAAACCGCCATCAAACGCACGGAGGCCTCTATCGCCATTATCCGGGATATCGAGATTACACAGACCAAACCCACCAATGCCATTCTGGAAGCCCTGTTGGAGCAAAAGATCAAACACGAAAAACCCAAAGAGGAACCTGTATCACAAAAACAGGAACCGCCGATAGAGATAACCGTTCCCAAAATCCGTTACGAACGCCTCAAGGACAAATTGGAAATGCTCAAAAAGGAAAGTAAACATCTGGTGGAGCATGCCGCTTTAGTAAAACCCGCTTTTGGACAACCTTACCTGCGGTTGGACATCACCACAGGGGAACTGGAAAACTATAAACGCACCCTCCAAAACCTATAACAATGTATCTCACCATTACTGCACAGAGAACCGGTAAGGGCCTCAAGACCTTTCACGGTAGCGTTCGTGATTATGTGATCTATTTGGAAAAGGAAAACCAAGAGGTGGAACCAGCGGAGCAGGAGACCTTTTTTGACCAAAATGAAAATGCCATTCCCCCTGAAAAGGTCATATCCGAAATCGATGGCAATACTGCCAAGCTTAAAAAGAGAGAACCCAGGTTCTACTCCATAGTGGTCAGTCCAAGCCAGCGTGAGCTCAAGCAAATCAGTACCGACCCCGAAGCATTACGGCAATACATCCGGGAAATTATGAAGGATTATGCCGCATCCTTTTACCGCGATAGAACGGTAACCGTTGATGCTATCAAATACTATGCGAAAATCGAACATGAACGCAGCTTTCGGGGTTTTGAAAAGCAAGTACGGGAAAATGCCCCATACCGAAAACAAATCGCCAAACTCCGAAATGAACTGGCCAAGGTGGAACGGGAAGAAATCCAAGGCAACCCAAAGACCATTCAACAGGAAATCCATCGCTTGGCCCAAGAGGCTCCCCATAAGATCAAGGGCCAAATGATCGTAGCGGGGAGCAAAAAACAGGGATTGCAGTCCCATATCCATATCATCGTCAGCCGAAAGGATGTGACCAATACCTATAGCCTGTCCCCAGGAAGCAAGTTCAAGGCATCGGAAACCACCCTCCACGGCAAAAGGGTGAAACAAGGGTTTTCCCGGGACCAGTTTTACCAATCTGCAGAAAATACCTTCGACCGCATCTTTGCCTATGACCGCAACTTTATGGAAAAATACGGAACCAAAAAGTTGTACCGACAGGATCCGAAAAAGTTTGTGGCCTTACTGTTGGGACTGCCCAATAATGAAAAGCAGTTGGCCCTAAAACTATTGCGCAAAGGAGGAATTGCCCTTCCCAACATTACGACCAATAAAGTACAATTGGCCTATAAGGCCTTTATGAAACTCAAACAAGGTGTCGAAAGGGCCGTCCAATCCGGGGGCATTGAAATCTGAAATTATGTTGACCATATCAGTTGTACATATCACATTGTTATTGCTCTTATTGGGATGCTTGATTTCTTTCCCTTTGGTCAAGTATCTCCGCTTTGGGTTTGTCGGGTCATGGATCCTGCTCTTAGGGATGGGAACCGCTCTTTTCTTCTATATGGATACCTCCACTTTTTTAAGGGCAGTACTTTATGTGTTGCTGCCATGGGGGTTTGTAAACCTCTTGTACTATGTCTTTATCCCCAACAGGGAAGTCAATACCATTGACAAAAAATATCGGTTGGTGTTGCAGACCATAGGGGCCAAAGTAGTGTTGGACAATATCCGGCGTGGAATTTCCATAATTGGGGCAGCGGGAAGCGGAAAGACTGAAAGTGTGGTCTACCGTCTTTTTCAACATTTTGCGGCCAACGGTTTTTGTGGGGTCATGCACGATTACAAGAACTTTGAGATCACGGAAATGGCCTATCCACTTTTCAAAGGGAGTGATCGAAAGTTCCACATCGTTTCCTTTGACCCAATATACAATAGGGTCAATCCCATTGCCCCTCGGTATTTGCCCGATGAGGAAAGTGTCCATGAGATATCCCGGGTGCTTTTGGAAAACCTCTTGGAACTTAAGCAAAGTGGTAGCAGTGGCACCTCACGCTTTTTTCAGGATGCCGTTGAGGGCTTGATAGGGGGGCTTATTTGGCGGTTAAAGGAGGACTTTAAGGATTACTGTACCGTTCCCCATATGATTGCACTTTACCAATATCTGGACACGGAGCAATTGGTACGCTTCCTGAGTGCTGACCTGACCTCCAAGGCCATGGCGGGTTCCTTTGTCAGTGGGGTGGACTCCGATAGGCAGACCGCTGGTGTGAAGAGTACCCTTGCCAATGCCTTTAAAAAGATCAGTACCCGAAAAATATTCATGGCCCTATCCACTGATGAGGTGCCCTTGGATATCAATAATCCTAAAAACCCCTCGGTCATCTCCATAGTGAACAACCCTAAAACAGAAACCTCACTGTCTCCCGTGATAGCTACAATAATTCATACGGTTTCCAAACAGATGAGCGAGCGCAACAGTTTGACCTCTTTCTTTCTTATAGAGGAAGCTTCCACCATACGGCTCTTGAACATGCACCGAATCCCTGCTACCTTACGGAGTTATGATATCGCTACGGTCTATGTGTTACAGGACAAAGTCCAAAACGATATGATCTATGGGGACAAGGCCAGTAAGGCCATATTAAGCAATCTGTCCTATCAGTTTTTTGGAAAGGCCAATGACCCGGACACGGCAAAATACTATGAACGCTTTTTTGAGGTTGTCAAGAAGCAGTCCAAGAGTGTCAACAAAGGGTACAACCTCAATTTTGATACCCGGGTAACCCAAAGTGAACGCGAGGGGGCCAAGACGAGGGCGGACGCCTTCTACGGATTGAGGCAGGGAGAATTTGTGATGTTCTTTGATGGCAAGGATAAAAAAATAAGGTTTAAGGCAAGGAGAATTTCAAGGGATCTACCTCGACCTAACCCAAAGACGCCACAAGAATTGAAGTCGAACTTTGATCGAATTCATAGGGAGGTACGGTCAATGAAACTGTTTTAACACTACCTATGTAATTATTGATTTCAATTTGAGCAAGATACCGTTTGGCAGAAACAGGCGCAAATGGGTCAACTATTTGAAAAGAACAAGCGTACAATTTCAGAGCACACAAGAAACATTTTTAAAGAAGGCGAACTCGATGAAAAACTGATTGTCCGGAAATCCCGGACAACCACTCAGCATGGTGCCATGGAAGGAAAAACACAAACCTCGAACGTTAACATTTAGAATCTAGATGTAATAATTTCTGTAGGTTATAGGGTAAAATCCCAAAGAGGCACACAATTTAGAATATGGGCTTCCAATATTCTAAAAGAACATCTATTTCAAGGTTGCGCTTTAAATGATTATTCTGATGTCTATGATATCAAAGTTCGCCACAGGCCTTGATGAAGGCCTCCCTTCTTCGTGTGGAAACCTCTAGTTTGGTGCCTCCGGAAAGGATTGCATACCCATTTTTGTGGTAGGAAGTCACAAAGTGCAGGTTGATGAGATGCGAATTGTGCGCCCTGAAAAATTGATGCCCCGCCAATAACTGTTCAAAATGTTTCAATGTTTTGGAGACGGTGTGTTTTTTTCCATCCGATGTAAAAATATGGGTGTAGTTCACATCGGCCTGGCACCTAACGATGTCGGTGACCATGAGAAAAACATATCCCTCTTTATGGGGGACACTGATCCTTTTTGGACTGTTCTTTTTTGAAATGTTGGACAAAAGCACATTGATCCTATCGTTCAACTGGGCCTGTTCCGTCCTGTCCAATGCTTTTTGGAAAGCAAACTCAAAATCGTCCCGGTCCACAGGTTTTAGGAGATAGGCAATGGCCGAAAACTTGAAGGCCTCGATAGCATATTTTTCATAGGCCGTAGTGAAGATCAAGTTAAAATCGCGATGGGAAACTGATGAAAGAAAGTCAAAACCGGTTCTGTCGTGGAGCTGGACATCCAAAAAAACGATGTCGGGCCGTAGGGCATCCACACCTTTTATCGCTTCTTCCACAGAACTGAAACTGACCATATCTATTTCTTCTGCATACATTTGGAGCAGGTGTGCCAAATGGTCTATGCAGTGCTGTTCATCATCGATTATGGCTACGGTCATCTTGATTTTTTTCAATTTTAAAAAATGGTCTCATAAGGTAGGCTCACTTCCACACGTGTTCCTTTTTCCTGGCCCTTGTCCATAATGGTCAATTTGCCCTTGGTGTTCCTTTGTGCATTCAAGACCTCCAATCTGCTCTCGGTGATAGCTACCCCGAACGATTTCTTTGTAATGTGCGGGCCATCTTCCGCCTGCCTGCCCTTTCCATCATCATCCACTGTGCACAAGAGCATATCCCCTTGCTTGGCAATACCTATGGAAATGTGTCCCTTGTCAGTTTTCTGGGCAAATCCATGCCAAATGCTATTCTCAATGAACGGTTGGAGCATAAGTGGAGGTACTGCTGTGTTTTTCACATCCAACCCTTTCTCCACAATAATTTCATAGGAAAACTTGCCCGGCTGCCTTTTGCTCTCTACCTGAAGATAGAGCTCGAGGAACTTTAGGTCTTCATTCAAGGGAATTTCCTTGGATTCCGATTTTTCGAGCACCATCCGCATCAATTTGGCAAACTTGGTGAGGTATTCCATGGCCGTTCCGGTATCGTTCTTCAAAATATAATCCCCAATGGAATTGAGGGAATTAAAGATAAAATGGGGATTCATCTGGGCCCTGAGCGCCTTGAGTTCGGTGTCGGAGACCAAGGCCCTAAATTCAGCTTCCTTTTTTTGTTCCACCGCATCCCTTCGGCGTTTATACAGCATAAAACCGAATATCGAGGCCAGCAACAGGCCTCCGCCACCCAAAAGAGTGGTCCTTTTGATGGTGGTCTGCCGTTCGATCTCGGCCTTGGTAACGGCCCTTTCCCTTTCAAAATCAAATTCCAATTGTTTTCGGTTGATCTCCACCCTTCTGTTCTGTCCGTTGAGACTGTCCTTCAGCGCGGAGAACTTTTTATGGGCTTCCAGGGCATCGGAAAAATCCCCTTTGGCCGTATACACATCGGCCAAGGTTCCCCATGCCGATTTTTGCAGAAATAGGTTTCCCTGCGCATCGCTCAGTTCCAATGATTGCTTGGCATACTTTTCGGCCATTTCGTAATCGTTGTTGCCCAGATAGGCCATGGAAGCATTGGCATAGGCCGTGGGCCTGACAAATTCGATCCCGTATGCTTCAATGAGCGCAATACTTTTCTCTGCTGACACCAGTGCGGAATCCACTTGCCCATCCTGCCCATAGATCAACGAAAGGTTGCTGTACAGATTGGCCTTGTAGGTAGGGTTGTTCCTTATCTGTTCCAAGTCAAGGGCCCTGTTGTAATAATAGATGGCGGAATCCAGTTGGTCAAGGGAACCATGTATATTGGCAATGTTAGCCGTGGCAGTGAGCTCAAGGCCCTTGTCATGCCTTAATACCTGTTTAAAAAAGTCCAGGGCCTTGCCATATTCCTCCTGCTCGTAGTAAAGTGTGCCTATGCCCCCATAAATACTCCATCCATACGGTTTCAATTTTTTGTCCTCTTCCATCAGGGAAAGGGCCTTATGATAGAATTCTTGGGCCTTGTAGGGATTGGAAAAGGAATATTGATGGATGAGTGCCATACGCTCATAGGCGAACATGATTCCCCTGCCATATCTCATTTTCCTGGAAATTTCAAGGGTTTTTTCCGCAAAATCCAGTAGCGTAGTGTCCGAAGGGTTTGCAAAAAGGGCCTGTTTGGTATAATGGTTCCTTAGGTCGACCGTTGCCGTGTCATTTATCGATTGGTTTTCAATCAATTGCGAGATCGAATCCAGTTCTCGATGAAACTGTTGGGCAGTAGCATGGAAGATGATAGCGCTAAAAAAAAGTATGCACAAAATGCACTTCATGGGAACAATGGTTTAGTCGATTGTCAAGGAATAATGAATGTACACATTTTAGCAAAAAATAAACACAGCCCTGCACAAAATAAAAATACATGCCCACAGGATCAATAGGGGGTTTGAAGGTGGGTCGGTTCCTCTAATTTCGAAATCCATAAAACCAAAACTCACATCTATGGATACGGAAACCATCACCCGTTTTTTCACCCGTCCCGAAAAATCCCTTTTGGGTGTCTGCAGTGCCATTGCACAGAAATTCAATCTGCCCCCGGTCGGAATCAGGATAGCCCTGATTGTCCTTACGTTGATTTTTATCCCTTTTGGGATAATTGCGTATTTGGTATCCTATCTGGTTTTCAACCAAAAAAAGGGCAGATTGGTGACCTTTGGCCTGCTTGGGGCCTTGTTGGGCATTCCGTTGAGCTACTATTTTCAATCGGACATCATTCAAAATTACGGTGGTAACAGTGGGATGTTCAGTTATCTGAGAAATTTTGTCGATATGGTCGATGAATATGACCGATTTGTGGGCAATGGGTGGGACATTGTCTTCAATGTATTTCTGAGCATCGTAGTCTTTGCTTTAATAGGAGGTGCCATTGGATACTTTATGGACAAAAATGAAAAGAACAATGAACATCAAAGAAAATAAATCACCGAATATGAAAACAATATCATCACACATCATGGCCGGAATATCGGCTGCACTATTGCTCTCCTGCGGAAGTTCCATGGAAAAGGACGCCAAAAAGTTTGCCGAACTCCAATGTGAGACAATGCAAGAAGCGCTAAAGGGTGAATTTGGCGCCATTGATACCTCCAGGGAAAAATTGATGGACAAATTGGAGTCCAAGTATAGAGAATCGAACGAGCTGACCAAATTCAAACAGCAGGTGGATAAAGAGTATAAGGAAAACTGCGAACTGAATACCCGTTAAGTAAAGAATCTTTCAATATTCGGCCACAAAATTGGGCTTGGACAAAAATTATCCAATGAAACATCTCTTCAAATACGCTTTCTTTTAATGGTTGCCCTGTGCTTGCCGAGTTACTCCAAAAGTGATGATGGGCCGGACGAAATGGGCCTGGTAAATTCGTAAAGGTAGAAGATGATGGATGGGGTATGGCATTTCATTTGTTGACCGATAAAAAAATGGGTGAGGTTAAACTTCCTTTAACCTACAAGATGGAACAAAAACAATAATAAAGTTCAAATAAACGATTATTGAAAAACACCATTTAAAAGTATAATGGAAAATTATATACCCTGAAGGAATATTTTCCTGTGATTTTATTATTCATATTTTTAGTTGGATTTGTAATCTATTCTATTTAAAAAAAAAGGAAATTATTTGGATGTCTATTTGAGTTCAGAATTTGATGAGAAAATAATCGATGTCTATGAAGAGAAGGGTAATGTTTATTTATTGCTAACAAACAAACACAACAGGTACAAATTAGAAAACAGTAGAAACTATGAGTACAAACCTGTGCTTTTGAGCAAATTTTTAAAAGAAAATGACCGTGTTGTAAAAAAACAATGCTCTGATACTATTGAAGGCTTCCCTATTTTTGAAGCAATCCATTTTTATACGCATAAATTAGATTTCGGACTTCTTGAAGACACAAAAATTGATGAATTTAAAAGATGGGTGGTTGTTGCTTCATCTGGAGCGAAAGAATGTTCTTTATTGCTCGCCAAGGCCGCCAATGAAAAACAATTGGCAAGTGTTGGGAACCAAACAGGAGGCCGTGTCGGATTTTTCCTTTTTACAGATGATTTCGAGAGAGATTATGACAAACTGGTGAATAGAGGGGGTAATATTTGCAAGACCTCCCAAAAAGGAATCTTATGGCATAGTAGCAGTATTTCAAGACCCTTATGGTAATTTATGGGACCTTTTGGAGCCTAATGATAAAAATAAGGGTGTGATTAAATAATGGAAGAGCAAGTTCATATAAACGATTCTAAATAATATGAATAACTCTAAGATAATTGATGCAATATTAATTGGTTTTCTCTTTGGAATTATTATCTGGAGTATTGCAAGGAATACATGGGGTTTTCTAACATTGATACCCGTATTTTTAATCTATGGATTGATTAAAAAGTCCAAAGGGAATAAGTAATCGAAGTTCAAATAAACGATAGTTGCATATCCAAAATTATTTACTTAATAATTGAATCATTATTAATATTATTGGTTCAACATGGCGGTAATAAGAAAATCCATCACTTTCACGGAACAACAAGATGCCTTTGTCAAAAGTTTGATAGAGCAGGGTTTTTACACGAACGACAGTGAATATATCAGGGACATAATTCGAAAGGATCAAGAGCGTAGGAAACGTATCGTTGATTTGAACGAAGCGCTAACCGAAGGAATTGAGAGCGGTCCGACCGATGCCACTATCAATAATATTTGGGAAGATGCAATGAACGAGCACAATGCCGGAAAATAAATATGTCATTAGTGCAAAGGCAAGGGCTGATTTAAAGACCATTGCCAAATACACAATAGAAAAATTCGGGGAGAGGCATCCTTAAAATATGCCCCGGGTTTCAGGACTATTTTGGCCGATTTGGCCGACAACCCTGAACTCGGAAGAAGATATGTGGCAGTCAAGGATAAGATGTTGTCACGCTACAGGTACAAGGCACATGTCATATTCTATTATGTGGAAAATGGCAAAATATTCATTGTAAGAGTTTTGGGCGGTCGTATGGATTTCCCAAAACACCTTAAGTAAAGTTCAAATAAACCATGATAGAATATATTGGTTTTGTACTATATAGATGAATTTTTTTTATATAAACAAGTTATGCTTCATTGGTAAATCTTAACCCTTTCCCTTTCTTTTATTTTTCTAAATTAACACAAAATGTAAAAATAAGATGATTTCAATCATCTTATTTTGACTATATTTGATCTGTTAAGATATTATAAAGCAATGGCAAATATTGTTCCGACAGAAAAAATCATAGAACGCCTTCGCTATGAAAATCCATGGTGGGTGACAAAGGAAATACCAAAGGCTTATAGCTCAATGTCCAGGAGACTCTATTTTGATCTCTTTTATCCTTTTGTCCTCGAAAGAAGTATAAAGAGAGCTTTAGTCCTAATGGGGCCAAGAAGGGTCGGTAAAACTGTAATGCTCTTTCATTGCATTGATGACCTGATTCATGATGGCGTCAATCCTCAAAAGCTGTTCTTTATTGGAATTGACAACCCAATCTATGTGAACCTGGGTCTTGAAGATATTCTAGCTCTTTGTAAAGAGTCCTTAACGCTTAAAAACCTTGATGGGTGTTTTGTTTTCTTTGATGAAATCCAATATCTAAAAGATTGGGAAAGACATTTAAAAGTACTCGTTGATTCTTACCCTGAGACAAAGTTCATCGCTTCAGGGTCGGCTGCCGCTGCATTGAGATGGCACAGTACAGAAAGCGGGGCCGGTAGATTTACGGATTTCCTACTGCCCCCATTAACATTTCAGGAGTACATTCATTTGAAAAAACTGGAACACCTTATCTATGATGGAGAAATTGAGTACGGTGAAAAAGGTATACCTTATTGTTTGGCCCATGATACAAAGGAATTGAATAAAGAGTTTGTCCATTATTTAAATTTTGGGGGTTATCCAGAAGTTGTGTTATCTGAAAAAATACAAAGTGATATGGGTAGATATGTCAAAAATGACATAGTTGACAAGGTGCTCTTAAGAGATCTTCCCAGCTTATATGGAATTAAAGATGTGCAAGAATTAAATAGGTTCTTTACCTATATAGCTTATAACACGGGAAATGAATTTTCATATGAGACAATGGCCAAGGAAAGTGGTATTCAAAAAGATACCTTGAAAAAATATCTGGAATATTTGGAAGCCGCCTTCTTGATTAAAGTTTTAAACAAGGTTGGCATAAATGCCAAAAGGTTAAAAAGAATTACGCGTTTCAAGGTTTACCTAACCAACCCATCCCTTCGGACGGCATTATTTTCTCCAATAATTGAAACCGACAGTGAAATGGGGAATATGGTCGAAACGGCTATTCTTTCACAGTGGATGCACAGGGAAAAATTGGACCTAACCTATGCTAGGTGGAAAGATGGTCGAAAAGAAGGAGAGGTAGACCTTGTGTTAGTGGATGACAGAAATTATAAACCTGTTTGGGGTGTGGAAATCAAATGGAGTAACAGATATTTTGAAAAGCCACAAGAACTTAAAAGTTTGATGGGTTTTTGTAGGGAAAATAAATTTGATTCAGCAGTAATAACTTCAATTGATCAATTGGGTCAGAAGGATGTAGGTAAATTAAAATTCACATTTGTTCCCGCATCCATATATGCTTATAATATAGGAGTTATAACCCTGAAAATGCGAACTACCAATTAAAATGCACAATACCTATTGGCAATAAGATTTGGATTAATTCACTTAGCCCAATCGGTAAAGTTCAAATTAACGATATTTAATTAAAAATGACCGTATAAAACTTATCAGGCCACCGTTTATTGGTTTTATACGTCTATAGTAATAGAGGCGAATATAAAAAAACGATCTAATGCTAGAAAACCAAAAAATAAATATCAAAATAAAATTAGCACTATTGTGGACATCTGTAACCTTGTGTTATCTCTATGGAGATTATTTTGAACTCTACACACCTGGAAAAGTAGAAAGCCTTATTTCGGGACATAACGTTCTGGATAGTCCAACAAAGTTATTGACGGCTTCAATAATTCTAGGGATTTCCTCGGTCATGGTTGTGATATCAATTCTTCTTCACCCCAAGATAAATCGACTTTTAAACATTGTTTTTGGTGGGCTATTTACATTGATGATGCTCTTTGGATATACTGGTGATGCTGACCCCTCGTACTGGGCATACTGACCCCTCAAGGATTTTGGTCAAAAAGATAAGACAATGACAATATTACAGTTTTTTTCTTAGACTTTCTCCCTTCAGTTCTATTCGATGGGAAGTATGT
>JANSXF010000058.1 GCA_024743095.1 Flavobacteriaceae bacterium | reverse complement strand
TTTGCCAATGGACTGTCAAGGGATATCAAAGCCGTTAAGAACGCGATTGAAATGCCTTGGAGCAATGGCGCTGTAGAAGGCCATGTAAACCGGATAAAGAGCATTAAAAGACAAATGTATGGCAGGGCTTGCTTTGACCTATTGCGTAAAAAGGTGATTTTATCCCAAACCGGTTAATGATCCCCAAATATGACGAAGAACCTATAACTCCGAAATGAGTGGCACAAAACGAACCGAAGTATCCATCATCGACCAGCACGGTTTGATTGTTTAGTAAATAGATATTGTCCCGTATCTTTTCTTTAAAGATTCCGGTCCTATACTTGATGTCGGATCCGTAGTATTCATGATTGCCCGGAATCCAGTATACCTGTTGGAACTTTTGGGATAGGTCATCGAAGAACCAATCAAATTTGTCCAATAATGAAAACATTACTATGTCTCCTGCCATGACCAGGATATCCGCATTGGGTCTGATGGGGTTGTCCTGAATGAAGTGTTTATTTTCAGGGAATTCCAAATGTAGATCCGACAAATATTGGATTGTAGTCATGATGATTTTTGTCTTGTAAAGTTCGATAAATTAAAATTCCTCAAGGAATTTTGTTGTGTTTAACCCATTATTTTTACTGCTATAGCGGTAATTATTCGATTATATGGCTCATTGACCCAACATTTATTTCTAAAACACATTTTTTACTGCCATAGCGGTAAAAAAGTAATGTTTGTTGATTTTTATGCAGACATTCCTATTCATTGCTTTAGTGCGTTGATTTAATCAAGAATCACTAAGAAAGAAAGATTGAAATGTCCAGATCAATGAAAACTGACTAAGTGTTGAATTAAAAGATTCAAATCGACTTGGCAAACTCCAATAGGGCAGGGTCGTTTTTCAATTTTTCCATATCGTCCGAAATTTTACTGTCCAATACCTTGGCGTAGATCTGGGTCGTTTTCAAAGAGGTATGGCCCAACATTTTGCTCACGGACTCAATCGGCACTCCATTTGAAAGGGTCACGGTCGTTGCAAAGGTGTGTCTGGCCAAATGCGTGGTCAAGGTCTTTTTGATTTTACATGCCGTGGCAATTTCCTTGAGATAGGAATTGGTGCGCTGATTTGTGTATACCGGGAGCAATGTCTTTTTATCGATTACCCTGGGATGTTCTTTGTACTTGTCGATAATGGCCTCTGGAATGCTCAACAGTGGAATGCTGCTCAAAACCTTGGTCTTCTTTCTTTTGGTCTTGATCCATTTGTTTCCCTTGATATCCTTGACAAGATCATCCTTGGTCAACTTTTCGATATCCGCGAATGCAAGTCCAGTGTAGCAGCAGAACAAAAACATGTCGCGCACCGTGTCCAATCTTTCGAATTCAAATTCTTGTTTTAGCATCGCTTCCAGTTCCTCATGGGTCAGAAACTCACGCTCTTTTTGTTTCCAACTGGCCGACCAGTGAAAGAAGGGGTCGCGATCGATCCATTGGTTGGCATAGGCGATGCGTACAATTTTCTTGAAATTGACGATATATTTGGTCGCTGTATTGTGTGAAACCTTTTTTTGGCTCTTCAAATAATAATCAAAGCCCGTTATAAACTCATAATCGAGCTTTTTAAGCGGAAAATCCTTTTTTTGGTACTTGTGTACTATGTAATCTGAGATATGCGATTTGGCGGCTTTATATCGCTGAAGTGTTCCGGCGGAATATTCTCGCCCCACCAAACTTTCCATTTGATCGTTGTGATCTTGGAATATTTCCAAGATCATATATTGTTTTTGGCCCTTGCCCAAAAAGATGTTCTTCACGGAATCGGCATCCACGTATTCTTCATTGCGTACAAGCTCGTCATAGATGGAAACACACTTGGCTTTCAAGGTGTCGAAGAATCGGTTCAATACCAATGTTTCTGCGGTTTTTCCTCGTAATCGACCAGTGTTGGCATCCCACTTTAAGGGGTCGACCTGTTTGCCCGTGCTGAACTCTGCGCGCTTACTGTCCAATGTGATGCGGGCATAGATTGGCACTAATTTATTGTTGCTTGATTTTCTTTTTTTCGGGTAAAAAATGACATTGATTGTGTTGAACATGGCAAAAGGTTTTGATTTAACACTTTGAAGGTACAAAAAGAGGTCTTAAATAAATGTTAACAAATCCTTGCAATAAATTATAAAACAGTCGATTACAGCAATGGCGGTGAGCATTTTTTTGAAGATGGAATGCGCACCGAATTGCTCACCTTTTAGATGGTGTTTTTTGATGTTTTTTGATGCCAATGAAAATGAAAAAAGCCTGTAAACATTTCATTTACAGGCTTTTGCATAAATTTGGAAATATTCCAAGCGGTCTGGATAGGACGAAAACCCATATTATCTCGGGAAAACATGACCTTGGTCCGAACCATGAGCATTGGCTGGTCAAATTTGCCAATGGTAGCGATGGTATCGATGCCGGTGCAATCGAGTATGTATATGCCCTTATGGCCAAGGATGCTGGTGTGGAGATGATGCCCGTACATCTATTTGAAGCGGCAAAGGGTTCCGGTTATTTTGCTACCCAACGCTTCGACAGGAAAGGAGACAAAAGATTTCATATGCATACCGCCAGTGGTCTGCTGCATTCGAACTTTAGAATACCGTCCTTGGACTATGAGGATTTGATCGCCCTTACCGGGGTGCTTACCAAGGATGTGCGAGAAGTAGAGAAAATGTTCCGTCTTGCCGTATTCAATGTGCTCTCCCATAACCGGGATGACCATGGTAAAAACTTTTCCTTTCTTATGGGAGAAAAAGGGGAGTGGAAATTATCCCCCGCCTATGACCTGACCTTTTCATCAGGTCCAAGGGGACAACAGAGTACCATGGTCATGGGAGAAGGACAATCGCCATCAATTGGACATTTATTGAAATTAGGGGAGGAAGCCAATCTAAAACAATCCAAGGTCAATGAAATTGTAGAGCAAACCAAGTACGCCCTAAGTCATTGGGAGGTTTTGGCACAGGAATACGGTGTGACAAAAACGAATATCAAGTTTATTAGATCCAGAATAGTAACTGTTTAATAGAAACAAACGGGGCATTGTAATTTACTGATAAGTAGGTGATGATTGATTCTTCCTTTATTAGGACTATCTCATAAAGTGTGTAAATAGAAAAATAGCGGCGGTACGCCCCCCGCTATTTTTTTGTCTAATTTTAAATATTTGCACATTATGAAGTGGATGAGACGGATAATGGAACCACTCAAAACGATTCATATGAACCACCCAATATTTCATTGTAGTAGTTTGTAGGTCAGTATCTTGTCGGTTGTTGTGCGGTACTCAATTTTTTCCGACGAAGGTGGTATACTATGCCCGTTTTTTTCAAGGGATTCTCGTATTCGTCCCAACTATACTAATGGCCATTTGGGACTCAGGTATGTTAATATGGTCTCTTCCATCCTGAAAATTCATAGCTATGAATTCTCCTGTAAAACCAAAGATATCCAGATAATATGCGTAACTTCATAAGGAACTCTCCTGCCCGATTTTGATATCCACGTTCCGTTTACGGAAGAGTATAATAAAGTGGTTTTCTGATTTTCGTCCAGTAAAAAAATATAGAAGACCATGATGGTTTTCAGGCTATAATTGTTCCTTTTGATTTTAACATTCCATACCATGGTCGATACACAATTTTCAAAGATGATTTCCAACGACATAGCAGAAAAAATGACCTATGCCCCCAACGCCATATCCACAATCTCTGTGCTAAAGAAAAAAACAGGAGAGATCAAGGCAATGTCTTTTGATATAGGAATGGAACTGGAGGGTAAGGGGTCTACAAAGTCTATATTTTTTGAGATCATAGAAGGTAAGGCCAAAATAACCATGGACAACGAAACGACCCTCTTGAAATTGGGGGACACCGTTGTTATCCCAAGATTTACGGATTATTTGATTGTTGCAACAAATAAGTTCAAAATGATGTTCATAGACTTAAATTTAACCCTGAAATGTTTACGACTGAATAAAAAGTCCACTGTAAACAAACTGTATAAGGCAGGGCAAACGGTCTATTCCAGTAAGAACCCAAAAAAGGCTTTAATTGTCCGGGCATTTCTCAATAAAATATACTATTGCTATGTTAAGGATTCTCCGGACGATAAAGAAGAGGTGTATTTTGAAAGAGAATTGTCCCTTTAACTTTCTAGTACCATATTAGGGGGCATTACTGGACACCGCAAATGAAAAATCCCTATTTCTAGGGATTCCACATCTATAAATCAAATCGATGGAACTTATTCGATACTATCAAATTCGTCAACCATTAAGAAGTCTCTGTCCGCGATATTCGCAAAATAGATTCCTTTGCCCATAATGTATTCCATTATTCTATTATCTACATTTATTGTAAAGCCTTTCTCATTGGACACCAGTTTAAAAGTGTCTGCCCCCTGCTTGTCATATTTTAAGGCTATAATTCTATTGTCCCGTGGATTGGAATTATTTGTGACGGTAATGAGTTTCGATACTTTGACAGGAGTGCCTATCCTGTCCTTATCAATTTTTCCGATATCCGCAATGTCAAATTTTGCATTATAATTTCGGCTCTCTTGTACCTTAACACAATACGGCATTTTAACTCCTTCTTTCATGTAGTTGAAGGTGCTTTTAGTGGTTGAGTTCAGCGTGCCCGTATGGTCATTTTGGGCCTGTACTTGTGTCATGGCAAGTAGGCATATCATACTAGCAATAAGAATTGAATTTTTCATGTTCTTGTTTTTAAGGATTTCTGTTTGATTTATGGGCCTATTTTCATAGTTATATGGATTTTTTTCCTTGAACCATACGTAATATGATCGCAATGATCGCAATGACCAGTAAAACGTGAATGATTCCTCCAGCATGATATCCGAGAAATCCAATGGCCCATGCAATGATCAATACCACGGCCACCGTGTAAAGTAAGTTTCCCATGATGTTAGCTTTTGTTCAAATTAGTTCGTATTATTTTTGGTCAGATCTTTTAATGCTTGCCCCAGACTATCTATATCTTGGTCAAATTCCATCTTAAAAGATTCCCACTTATCATCGCCTTCATCTTTGTAATAGCTCATTTTTTCTTTCAAAGACTGGTTTTTTTGTTCCAATACGGCAAGTTCTTTTTCAAAATCCCGTTTGGCTGCATTGCTTTCCATCTTGGCTTTTGCCTTTAATTCGGCAATGACCTTTTCGTTTTCCGCAATTTTATTGTCCGATTCCAGTTTGAAAGCCTCATATCTAAGGACATATTCTTTCCTGGCCTCATCAAGACTTTCTTTTGCTTCAACCAGATTTTCATTGGACTCATCTGAACTTATTGTCTCCTTGTCTTCGGCTGGCAATTTGCAGCCATTGAACAATATGATGGCCATGGCAACGGAAGCCAATCCAAAGATGAGGTTTGATATTTTTCTTGTCTTGTAGTTCATGATTTAAATTTTTAAGTGAAACATTTCACAGGACAAAGATGGTTCGATAACCATTGATATGTGTTATGCAGTAAGCTGTATTAGTTGCATGATTCACACATTTCCCTAGGGGCAGGTCCCGTATTCTTCCCAAGCATTTGGCCATTAAGGACAAATCTCTTGGAACGGGTGATAAAAGAAGAAGCAACCAATGTGGTCTTCTGGCAATTCCCACAATAAGATTGGAATCAAGAAAGATTGATGGGGTTTTACCATTTTATGCATATTGCTGATGGAATTGGAATCTACTGGGATTCAGACCAACCCGGATGCTATCGGGATACACCAAAGCAGGGAATACCTGTCCATTAAGTCCTTACGGGAACAGTTTTGCCCAAGGAGCGCAACATCTTGATATGGTTCCAAATAGCGCTGCCAAAGGTTTTTTGCGAATGGTAGGGCATGCCGAATTCTCTGGCGGTCTCTGCCACGATACGGGATAGATTTTTATAGTGTACATGGCAGACGTTGGGCAATAAATGATGTTCCACTTGGTAGTTCAGCCCCCCTATCAACCATGAGAAGAGGGCGCCCCTTGGTGCAAAATCAGTGGTTGTGGCCATTTGGTGCATGGCCCAATCGCCTGCGACCGTATTGTTTTCATCCGGCATGGGAAACTCCAAACTGGGCATGATGTGCGCAACCTGAAATATGGTACTGATCAAAAATCCAGTCACCAGGTGCATACTTATAAAAGCCAGTATGATGATCCAGGGAGCTAGGGGGACCACTATCAATGGTAGGATGAGCGCGAAGGTATAGTAGACAAGCTTCCACAAAATCAGTATGGAGATTTCCCTTTGGAACTCATTGCGCTTGTTCAAAAATCCCATTTTCCTATAGCGGTTCATGCGGACAAAATCCTTGGTGGTGACCCAGGAAATGGTCGATATACTATAAAAAAACCAAGCGTATACAAATTGGAACCTGTGCAATGCGTATCTCTTGGCATTCGGGGAAAATCGTAGAAAAAAGGGGGCATTGATATCATCGTCTGATCCAGTAATATTGGGATAGGTATGGTGCAAGACATTGTGCTGTATCCTCCATACGGCCGAGCTGGCCCCCACCAGGTTCATGGTGTATCCCATATACCGGTTAACGGTCTTGTTTCGTGAATACGATCCATGGATGGCGTCGTGCATGATCCCCATGCCTATTCCGGCCATTCCAAGCCCTCCTATAAAATAGAGCAGAAAAAGAAGCCAGGGACTTGTGGCCATTCCCAAATTGATGAGCAGCAAGGGAACCACAAATAGCGATAACATTAAGACTGATTTGGCGATCATGCTTTTATTGGCGTATTTAGTGATTCCCTTGGAATCAAAATACTGGTTGACCCGTATTTTTAATGCTTTTGAAAAGTCGGATCCTCCTCTTTTCGCAAATTTTGGATTTTTGATACTGTTCTTTTTTTAAAGTCTTTGTCCGTTTTCCATTGCAATGGAAGCACTTTATCATAAGCCACTATAGCCAAACCAAAGGTTGGGTGGTTGCTTGAAACTCGTGGAACTGTGAGGAAATTAAATGGGATATCTATAATGAAGAAGAATACTTACATCAAGGATAACATCAGATAACCTGGTCGCTATTCCTTAAAACTTGGCTTAAACCATTTATTGCACTATTGCATTGCTTTTCCGCGGGGCAAGACCAAAATGAAATCAGTTAATGGATTGCCCATTGCACGGGCCGACTAATATTAAAGATAGGCTTAATTACAACTTGTCACCTAAAAAGTATGTTAAATTGCTATAAACAAATGAATTACATATAACAAAGAATATCAAATCCATTGTCCATGGGAGCAGTTTAATGACTACCTTTAGAAAAATGATGCACAGAATCCTACACAGGTACTTTACGTCCAAAAACAGGTAAGGGATCAGTACTTGCTTACGAACACTTCACCATTCAATTGGGAAACTACCGTATCCTTTTTAAACCTCAGTGTTTATAACTGGAACCAACATCCGGAAAGGAAATAAGACCGCAATGATAAGAAAAGGCACTTCAAGGATGCCTTCAAAAGAATTGAACGCTTAAACTTTAAATTAAAGAAATGGCCGATAAAAAGCATTTGGATTTTACCTATACCACCATAGACAGGATATTCCGTTTGAGCATGGGGGAAACAGCTGATTACAGTGGAGCCAAGTATGATGGCGATTTTTCGATGTCCTTGGAAGAGGCCCAAAAGGAAAAACACAGGTTTATAGCGGATAGTATTCACATTGAATATGGAAGTAAGGTCTTGGACATGGCCTGTGGATGGGGACCCTTTATCCAATATGCTTCCAAAGATAGGGGGGCCATTTGTACCGGCCTGACATTGTCAGAGGGACAGGCGGAAGCCTGCCAAAAAAATGGAATGAAGGTCCTTGTGAAGGATTGTCGCTATATCGTACCGGAAGATTTTGGAATGTTTGATGCCATTAGCTGCATTGGGGGATTGGAACATTTCTGTTCCGTTGAGGAGTGGAAAGAAGGGAAACAAGAAAAAGTGTACGGTGACTTTTTTAAGACCGTTGCCGATTTGTTGCCCAAGGGAGGCAGGTTCTATATGCAGACCATGACGTTCAGTAAAAATATGATCGATTATGAAGAATTGGACGTAAAAGCCAAAAAAGGCTCCGCGGCCCATGTCATGGCACTGATGGTCAAGGAGTTTCCGGGTTCATGGCTGCCCTATGGCCCGGAAATGGTGATACGAAATGCCGAACCGAATTTTAAGTTGATCTCGCAAAGTAGTGGAAGACTGGATTACATTGAGACGATAAGCCAATGGCGGAAGAAGTTCAGGAAGTTTAACCTGAAAAAATATTGGCTCTATCTATCCCTGGTTCCCAAATACATAATGGACAAGGAATTTAGACATCAAGTGGCCGTCTTTAAGATCAGCCCGAACAAAATATGCTTTGAAAAGGAAATAATGGATCACTATAGGCTTGTATTTGAGAAAATATAGCCGGGATCAAATACGCTGTATGATGTTTTTAAAATGGGTCGATTACTTTTTTTATAGGCTAACCTACTATTTCTCCCGATACTTATGAGGGTTTCCGTAACACGTAAGCACGTAAAATTTCTGCCGGATGCCAGTAGGGTGGTGGCCCGTTCATTTATGAACGGGGAACAGCGGACCAAGGATTTGTTGTCCCTGATTTTTGGGATGAACGAAAGTCAAGTAAGGGAATCCTTGGAACAGACCCTAAGGGAATTTGCAAGTAGGCACCGTAACATCACCAAGCTTTTCCATAAACATTGTAATGGCATCAGGAATATCATTGAGCAAATGAACATGGATTTTGATGCTATTTCCATGGAGCGAAAATTGCTCATCGGTTCTTACCTTACCATGGAATATTCCATAGAGTCCGCGGCTTTTTTTAATCCGTCCATCATCCAAGATTTCGACCAGTCCTATTTGGAAGAGGGCGAAATGCGCGTGATCCTTTCGTTTCGGGCAACAGGGGAGGGGCATATCTCTTCCATAGTTTTCAGAAGGGGAATAATCGATAAAAACAACGATCTGCATTTAATGAGCGTCGGTAATTCGATCGACATGGCGGAAATCTCCCATAAGAAACTTTATGATAAAGGACGATTTGTAAAGAAGATGCGGGAGATGCGCATCCCCATAAAGTATTCAAAAAGTATCATGGAGGATCTGCCGGATAGATTCGAATATTACGTGCTAAAGAACGCGGTAAGGAAAGTAATGGACGATACGGCCATTAGTCTTGAAAAAAGGTTGGCACTTGAAGAAATTACCTGGCTGGTGGATTCCTATTACGATATAGCGTTTGAGCATGATTCCGATTTGAGCGAACGCGTTATATTTCCCATTTCAGAATCGGAAAGCAGGGGAATTGAAGATGCCCGTTTTGTCCGCTTTATTGAAAATGATGGCAGCGTAAAGGTCTATGCCACCTATACCGCCTACAACGGCCATGCCATATTGCCAAAGCTTCTTTCTACGGATGATTTCTATACATTCAGGATCATGCCCTTGCACGGAAATGGTGCCGTAGGCAAGAACCTGGCACTTTTCCCCAAAAAAATTAAGGGAAAATATGCGATGCTTTCCCGAATCGATGGTGTGAACAACTATCTCATGTATTCAGAAAGGACCACATTATGGAACGACCCCATCCTCTTACAAAAACCAAAGTTCCCATGGGAATTCACTCAAATTGGAAATTGTGGGTCCCCTTTGTGGACCGAACACGGATGGTTGGTCATCACACATGGTGTGGGGCCCATGAGAAGGTATTGTATCTCCGTTTCTTTGTTTGATCTTGAGGACCCGTCAAATGAAATTGGCCGTTTGGAAGAACCTTTGTTGATGCCTTTGGAGGAAGAACGGGAAGGCTATGTGCCCAATGTGGTCTATTCCTGCGGATCCATCATCCATAATGACAGTTTGATACTCCCCTATGCCATATCGGATTATTCCGCTACCTATGCCGTAGTGGAAATGGCTACATTATTTGAAGCGTTAAAAAAATAACGACGTGATTTTTCCACTGTCCCCATTAGTCTTGCAATTCCTTTAGAGTCAATTTTGTGCCTCTTGTGGTCTTGATTTCCTCTAATTGAAAGGACTCCTCATAGGCCTGCAATACGGTTAAATGTGAAATAAGATAGGCCAATGAACTTTCGGCCCCCTGATTTCGGTTCACCCCATAATTTTCAAAACCATCACAACATCCTTTGGTCTCAAAATCATACAGGCTCATGCGCATATCATTTTCGCCCAAAAACCACATGAATGAGGTAAACAATTTTTTTAGAAAATCCCGATCACCTGTCAATATATAAGCTTGATGGTACATCAGAACCATGGCCTCGGCATCAATGGGCTGTTGTGCGAACATGGAACGTTCCTTGTCCCTTACATACCAATCCTTGTTTCCGATGATGGACAAATAATCGTCCTTCATGGTATGTTCGGTAAGAAAATCCATGGTAGCAAAGGCCACTTTGGAAATATCCTTGTCTTCAAGAACTTCGGCCGCATGAAGCAGTGCCAAGGGTAAAATACCGTTATCATACGCCAAAAGCGATTCAAACCATTCCCAGTTTTCGGTTTGGGTTTGTTCATAATGGGAAACAAGTATATTGGCCAATTTGCGCATGGTATCTTTCATGGCATCATCTGAAGCATTGGTCCTGAGATAATGACTGATTCCGATCATGGTGTTGGCAATTCCTCTGATGCTTTTTATTTTTTCAAAGTTCGGAGCGGCATCAAAGAAGACCAATTTACCTGTTTGATAGTAGGCATCGTTAGGGGCATTGCCCAAAAGATATCCCAAAGCCCAAATGGTTCGGCCAAAGGAATCCTCGGAACCTATTTTATCCAAAAAATTACGGTTGAAACTCAGAAAATTACGGAAGGTCCCGTCCTTGTTCTGCATGTAATGGATATAGCTCAAATAAATGGGCATAAGCTCTAATGCAAGTGGATCTTTTTTCTGTTTATAGCTCATACAGACCATTAAAAGCGCCCGGGCATTGTCATCCAAACAATAGCCTTCCTTAAGGTTGGGAATCCCGAATTTTGCATGTTGGATAATACCGGTGTCGTCCGTCAATCTTTTAATATGGACCAAGGAAAACGGTGGTAACAATAAAGGGTCTATGGCGTTTTCCTTCTTAGGCAAGGGTTCTTTGGGTATTGATAGGACCTGTGTGACAAGCTCCGCATATTTTTTACCGATTTTGGGCCAGATTATGTTTTGTCCGTATTCCTCAGCTTTCTCTTGGATCTCGTTTAGGATTTTGGGATTCTCCAACAGTTCATTCAAAACCTGTGATAGGCCATCAGAATCGTTGAAATCAAAAAGACGCCCTTTGTTTTCGGCCAGCAATTCCGCGGCATGCCAGTAGGGTGTGGAGACTACTGCACAGCCTGCGCCCATGGCATAGGAAAGTGTTCCGCTGGTAATCTGTGCCTCATTGGGGTAGGGGGTAATGTAAATGTCGCAGGCAGAGAGATACTTAAAAAGCTCGTTTTCATCTATAAATTCATTGAGCAGTAACACATGCTCATTGAGTTTTAGCGTTTTTATCAGAACCTGGAGATAATTTCGATATTCCTCTCCTGAATGCCTCAACACATTGGGGTGTGTTTTTCCCAAGACGATGTACAGCACTTCCCGGTGCTTTTCAATGATTTGTGGCAAGGCTTTGATCACCGTTTCTATGCCCTTGTTTCGACCGATGAAACCAAAGGTCAGGAGCAGTTTCTTTTCATTCAGTTTAAATTCCTTCCGCGACTCCTGTTTATCAAAATGAATATCGGGGACACCATGTTCTATAAGCACTATTTTTTCCTTGGGCACATCATATATTTCTACAAGAAAGTGAACGGCCTTGTGGCTCATCACTACAACCCTATCGGACATTTTACAAATTTCCTTTAAGATGGCCTTTTCAGTATAGGAAGGTGTTTCCAGAATGGTATGCAAGGTCGTGATCAACGGAATATTGAGGCGATGTAGGAGGGGCAGTATATAAACGCCGCTCTGTCCACCATATATGCCAAATTCATGCTCAAGTATGCAAGCATCCGCCCCACTTAGATTAATATAGTTGACGGCCTCAAGATAATCGGTTTGTTGTTCCTGATTGATGCTCAATTTTACCTCTGGCGGGTAGAGGTATTTCTGATGATGGTCGTTCATGGCGAAAACCATAATTTCTTTTACCCCCTTGCCATTTTCCAGCATGGCATGGGCAAGGTTTTGGGTAAACGTGCCAATACCGCATTCGCGGGGTGGGTAGGTGCCAATATAAGCTAGTTTCATTTTAAGGAGAATTACGTTAAAAAGTTCAAGGAAAACATCTATAAAACACGCCCTTTATGGTTTCTATTTTCGATACCTTTCATAGAATCCTTGTGTGCGATTCTCTTCTTTAGGTTCAGAGCAAGTTTCGGTTGATTGGATTTTGCAGGGGTTTTGTTTCCTTTTGACATTTTCTTTGGTTTTTAGTGAAATCCGTTGTTGCTGACTTTGGTCAGAAAACATTTAATAAGATATTGAAAACCAAACAAAAAAAGTTGGATATAAAAGGGATAGAGTTACATAATTCACAGGTTTGAATGCTATTACAAATTATGCGGAATGGGCTGGTTCCATAAGATTATCATCTAATAGCATCAAAAAAAGGTGTCCTTTTTTCTGCCACACATCGGGCCGCGTATAAGTAGTTTGATGCGCTCCAGGTCTGCCAATCCTGCCCCATGGGTTTTCCGTCCTGGGCCTTGTACCATTCGTTGAAACCGAATTCAAGGTCCTTGTTTTTGGCTATCTTGATGAGTTTGGTCAATTCCAAGAGTTTTTTCTCCGCTAGATCATATTGCTTGGTGGCCACCAATGCTGAAATGTAAAACCCCGATACAAAAGGCCATATACCACCATTATGGTAATTTCCAGGTTGGTTGAAATCAGCATATCTAGGCCGCCAATCTGCATCACCCGGGCAGATAAATGGGAAAAAATTGGGAGGTAGATCAACGGACAATTCCATGTTTTTTATCATGGAAGAACATGAGGTCTCCACCCAATCGACTATTGCTTTTGCTCTTGATGGGGAAGACATACCCGATAGAATGGCCATACTGTTGCCCAACAGGTCGAACCGTTCACTGCTATAGACCTTATAGGCCCAAAGCGCATAATAGGGTTGATGATCAATGACGAGTCCTTCATGGCCCTGGTTTTTTGCTTGGTTTGAAGTAAAGATTGGTCGCTCTATTTCAAGACGTAATTTTTCAGCCCTCTTTGTCTTCCCGAATAATTTTAGATAAGTGTATGCCAATGTATTGACAAACAGCCCATAACCCAAAACCCATTGTTCATCCCGCCAATCACTGGTGGGGAGTTGCGCCACCAAACAACGGTCGGACGGACTTTGGTACTTCATCCATAAAAGTGCTTTTCTTATGGCATCTTCCAAAAAAAGAGGTTCCTTGGCCACTTTTCTATAGATTACTGCTGCAATCAGGAAAAGAGGTGTGGTGTCACTGGCACCGCGATCTTCCTTATCATGGACCAAGGATGGGATATGACCTTTTTTGGATTGGTTTTGGGCCAACATGAGCAAAACATTGCGTACCGTCTGCAATAGCTCGGCATTGTTCGTCAACGCAATGCCCAGTACAGAAATTAAAAGGTCACGGGTATAGGGTTCGGGATACCCCCAACCCGCTGTGCGCGGCAGATCAAGAAACGGGCCTTTTGAATTGTGCAAGAGCACTTCCAGAGCGGCTGCTTCTGCGGATTTTATCAATTGTAGGTTTTCTGAGGTCATTTAATCAATTCCCAGTTTATTCTGTACGATCTGAATGAATTTTTTGGCCACTACCCTGTAATCAAAATGTTCCACTACATGTTTTCTTGCGGCGGCACCCATTTCATTTCGTAGTTTTTCATTGTTCATAAGTTGAAGCATATACTTGGCTATCTCCTGTACATTGGCACGGTAATCAACGGTTCTAGGGATATCGAACTCGATTTTGTGTTTGTTTTCAAAGCCTGATTCTTTTCCCAACACCACTTCTTTGACCACAATTTTTTGGGCCACCTCGGCAAGAAAGGCCGTTTTTTTGTGTATCAACGTATCCAACATTCCCATGGCCTTGATCCCGATCACGGGTTTTTCACAGGCTCCAGCTTCCACCTGGGGCATGCCGAACCCTTCCAAACGGGATGGGGCTGCATAAATATCACAGGCACCAATAAGGTACGGCATGAAATTTCTGGAAACGGTATTGGTGGCATAAGTGACATTTTTTTCAATACCTAAATGGGTGGCCATTTCCAGATCTAAGAGGTTTTGGGCCTTGGTTCTGGGTTGGGGCCATACTTTACAGACGTATTTCCAATCAGGGGCCTTGGCATCGATGATCGCCAGAGCTTGCATTACCTCTTGTGCACCCTTTGAAGCGGCATCACCGCCAACGGTCAAGATCATTAATTGGTTTGAAGAAATACCCAATGATTCCCGTACTGCCATAATCTTTGGGTCATTTTTATCAAAGGGAACAAAAGATGCCGTATCACAACCAACGGGCAGCACCTCGATAGTTGAGGCCTTTATGCCATCCCTCACATACATTTCCTTGACCCAGTTGGAGGTAACCAGGATTAAGGGCAAATCGTTCAGTACCTCTTGGTAGTTAGCAATGTAACCATCGGCAACCAACCAAGGAATGGGCACAACTCCATACCGTTGGGGGTGCAGTACCAATTGGGGGGTATGGCCCCAATAACCAATGCCCACCACCACATCGGGCTCGAACCATCTGTAATACCATTCTTTTTCCTGGGCCGATTCAAAATGGACCGCATGCGCGTCCACGCCAAGTTCCAGAAGCCCCCGATAAAGCAGGTCGCCCTGTGTCGCAAGACCACCGGGTGAAGGTGGATAATCGTAAAGGACCAGAACTTTCATGTTTTAGGTTTTAAATGGGTCATTGTTGGATCCCCTCATGCTCCAACCATTTTTGGGCATCCACCCGCTTTTCGAATTTCCAGAAGGCTTCATTTTTTGGGGTTGTCCTAGCTTCAAAGCTTGTCTCTTCAAATCCATATACTTCGGTAATTATCCGGTATTTTTCCCGCCAAATGTTTTTTTGGAGCGTATGCTGGATGCTTGCGGTCTTTATCGCCTGTGGATAGTATTTTTTGAATCCATCTTCAAACGCAAAGGTCCATAGTTCGTCCATGGAAATTTTTTGCTCGCTCCACAACTCGATCACCGACCTTCCAATCTCTTCATGGCGCAGATGTCTGGCATATTCACCAGTGGGACTATGTGTGAGGACAAGGTCAAAATTCTGTTTGGGAAGCAACTTTAAAATGGCCCCCTTCACAACATTTTTGCTCAACGGTCTCTGTTCAACTCCATCGTCCAGATTGCCCATAGCCCCCTGAGCTTTGTAAACTGAAAGGGCATTTTTGAATTTCGGGCTGCGGTCCCGGTCCGTTTTCCTGCATAGACAGGCAATGAACCAATCATGTTCAGGATGCATAAGGATGGTGCCCCCACACCACAAGGTTTCATCATCAGGATGCGCAACAATGACCAAGATGTCTTTTTTCTCATTGGTTTTGAGTGTTTTCATGGTGGCTTTGGTTTTTATTCCGTTTTAGATTTTTTGGTGATAGGAAGCACCGCACCGGCCATCTCCCCGATAATGTTTACCAGTTCAGTGCCTGTGGGCACCACTATTTTGGCGTTCGTTTGTAAGGCGGTTTCTACGGCCTGCAGTTTTCTGAGGATCTGTGCGTTGCCGATAAAGAACTTATCTGCGGCCTCGTTCACGAGCTTTATGGCCTCAGCCTCGCCTTCGGCGTGGAGTATCTTGGCCCGTTTGTACCCTTCGGCCTCTTTTATTTTTGCCCTTTTGATGCCATCCGCGACCGTTTCTGCCGCTGTTGCCGAATCTATGGCCGCGATTTTTTCGTTTTCGGCCTTAACCACTTTGTTCATGGTCTCCTGAACATCCTTGGGTGGGTCAATCTCCTTCAGCTCTGTTCTCACGATCTCGATGCCCCAACCCATGGTTTCCGTGTGGAGCGTTTTGTAAAGCTCCGCATTGATCTTGCCCCGCTCGCTATTGGCCGATTTTAAGGTGAGTGTGCCTATGATGTTCCTAAGTGTTGTACGGGCCAGGTTTACAATTTGGTTCCTATAATCGTTCACATTGTAAATGGACCCCTTGACGCTTTCCTCGTTGTCCTTTATCCTAAAATACACTTGTGCATCCACACTGGCGTTCAGGTTATCGTTGGTAATGATTTCCTGAGGCTCGGCATCCACCATCTGTTCGGTGACATTGACGATAAAGATCCTGTCGATGAACGGGATGATCCAATGAAAACCGGGACCTGCAAAACCCGAATATTTCCCCAATCTTTCGATCAGGCCCCTTTGTGTGGGCCGAACGATTTTGACCCCTACCAAAAGGAAGATCAAGAATGGAAGAATGACTAAAAGATAGGTGTACATATCGAACTGTTTAAAAATTGTTTTATCGGAGTTTGTCCAAAATGCGGTTATTCGTAACCGCTTTTAATGATAGTGGAGATCATTTTGAACCGCTCGTTCGCCTTTATGGCATTCTTTGAATGGGCAGGGATGATAATGGATTGGCCAGTTTCCAGAGTCTGTGAATTGTCATTGATCGATATTTCGGCCCTCCCTTCGATGATTTGGATGAACGTATCAAAAGGAGATGTTTTTTCCGTCAGGATCTCGCCTGAATCAAAGGAGACCGCGGTGACATTTCCGGTAGTTTTTTTTATGATGGTCTTTATGACCACTGCATTGGGAACATATTCAATAATTTCGACGATAATAAAGACTTTTGATTTTTCGACATCTACATTTTCCATAGCTAAGACTTTATGGGAAGGAAGGAAGTGGGGCATTTATTCCCTCCATTCAACCAGAATAAAGGTGCGGAATCTTTAAGGATAATGTATTACATGGGAAAGAGGAATAGTTGCAGTTTTCCCACATTTATCGTGGGGTCAAGATTTGGAGAAGTAACCTCTTGGTTGCAAACCGAAAAATTTGAAAATGGTAATTTTACTTTTCCAAAGCAATCAAAGATCCTCCAGGTTTTTAAGACGCTTCTTTTTTAGTTTTTTATAATATGAAGGCGTTAGTCCCGTAATTTTTTTAAACTGGTTCGATAAATGTGAGACACTGCTATAATGCAACAAATAGGATATTTCGGTCAGGTTCAACTCATCATAGAGCAAAAGCTCTTTTATCCTTTCTATTTTATGGATGATTATAAATTGCTGAATGGTGATTCCCTTTACTTCAGAAAAGGTATTTGCCAAATAGGTGTAGTCATAGCCTAATTTTTCGCTGATGTAATCGGAGTAGTTCACCTTGGGCAGTTCATCCGAATAATGGATCAATTCTATGATCAAGGACTTGATTTTTTCAATGATGATCTTCCTTTTGTCATCCAGAAGTTCTAGACCATATTTCTTAAGGTTCTTACGTAAAGCATCTCTTTGAAAATCAGTGATGTCCTCCAAAATCTCTATGGTTCCAAGATCGATATTGACATAATGGAGCCCCAGCTTTTTGAGTTCTTCCTTGACCACCATCTTGCAACGCAAGCTCACCATGTATTTTATATATAGGAACATTGTTCTTGAATTATGAATTAGTTGTTCTTGAGCAAGCGAAGCGAAATGGTTGTTGATAGGTGATTTATACAACTCTTTTTGGAAATTATATAAACACCAGGATGGGATATATGCTTACCTTCTAATGATATGAAAAGTAAAATAGTACATAACAAAAGAAATGATAATCAACTGTTGCAAGAGATTTTTGATCTGACCCTTTCCTTTCAAATGGACTTCCCAGTAATATACGACAATTTACTGGAAACACCACTCTTTTTAAACTATGAAAACAAAGGAATATCAGAAAATGAATTTGAGGAGTATTGCAAATTTCTTAAAGCACAGCTGCGGGTTTTCGAAAAGGGAAGCAGTATGATGTAAACCATACAGGATTTAAGCGAAAGCTATGATTGCTATTTATAGAGAATGTAATCCAAACCCTGTTAACCTATGATATATGTAATATTTCTGAATATTTCTGTAGCGAGCCCCTGAAGGGAATACACCAACTTTGTGTTGTTCATCCTTAATCAAAATGCTAACAGTAAATTATACCCTATGAAAAAGAACAATTTTACGCAAGTGGCCTTTAACAAAGTCAGGGGTTTCTTTAGACCGATGTTTTACAACGGAAGAAACGGCCTGGCCAAAGTAGGAGATGACCCAAACAAGGATCGCCCCTGGTTTATTTAAGGCCAAAAAAGTACTGATTTAGTTGGTTGGTTGGTAAGACTTCTGATATTTTTTTGGAAGCTAAAAAAAAGGGCAGGAACTAAAAAACACTGCCCTTTTTAATCCTAAGTGCCAAACGCTAAAAAGAGTGATGGCCTCCTTGATCACGACTTTTTAAAATCCCAAACACAGGTTGGGGGGCAACAATGCTAATCCAAAACCCTTATGCGAAAATGTGCAATCTATTTCATTCTTTTTTTAGCAATGCTGTTTCTAGAGGCCATGTTATAAAAAGTAAAATCAATATCAACTAAAAATAAGATCTATGTCCAAAGAAAAAGAAGGTAAGCGAAAATCAGACAAGACAACTCCTTTGAAATCACCCAAAGAAAAAAAGGCGGCCAAAAAGGCAAAACGGGATGCCAAAAATAGGTCGGAATAAAAATACCACAATCCTATCATAAACCATGCAGACAGGTGAATTTGAAGAATCCATCACATTTAATCTGGCGGATATACTGGAGTTCAATTCCAATGCTATATTGGTCAAAAATATCAGTGTTCAGAACAATTGCGTCATACAGGCATTTGCATTTGATTTTGGTAAGGTATTGTCCCATAAAGAATCCCCTTTTATTCGATTCCTTCATATTATTGAAGGAAAGGCCGAGGTCGTCATAAACGGTAATTCCACTTTTATGCAGAACGGGGATTCCATACTTATTCCAGCATTTGCTTCCAGTTCCATTGAAGCAAACCAAAGGTTCAAGATGTTATGCGTCACCATAAAAAATGAATGACCCATAGACTTCATCGACACAAAAGCAGATTCAATGAAAAAGAATATCATAATAAATAGATACAAAAAAGGAGATCTTGTTTGCGCAAAGGTAAGGCCATGTGTCGTGCTTGTCGTGCGGTTGTACGTCCGTAAGGTGTACTACTGTGCCATCCCAAACAATCCTGCGGCAAATGAATTGGTTTATTTGGACTGTGAACTTAAGCCGTATAGAGGTAAGCTATCGATTCTAAAACAGATAAATGATCATCATTGAAATTGAACATGGCATCCATAATTATTAAGTTCGTTCTAATTCACTTAACGGTGGGCGGTATCAGAGGAGGGTACAGATACTTTATGATTAAAAAATACCAATACAATTACTATCACCACTCCATGAAAATTGTAGGTAGATTGGCTCACAATTGGTTATATGGCACCTTCAATTCAACAACCCTTCTCATTTCAGTTTTCTTGTCTGTCCTGATATTCTTAACTCTTTAGCTTGATCGATAGATTCCAATTCAGAATTGATTTAGACTTGTTGTATTGGATGGGACGGATAATGGGAACCACTCACAACGGTAAATGAGAACCACCTAATATTTCATTGTAGTAGTTTGTAGGTCAGTATCTTGTCGATTGTTGTGCGGTGCTCAATTTTTTCCGATACTATGCCCGTTTTTTCCAGGCTTGGGGAATGTCCATGTAAGGGGATTTCTAATATAGGAATATTAATATTATATGATTGAGTAAATCCAATAAGATAGATTATTTATCTTATTCTGTTTTGAAATGGAGTACATCTTCGGGGTGTCTACAGCGGAAAGAGTACCCGATATGAAATCAAACTTTAGAAATCAACGAACGAAGAAGAGCGAATTGCTGAATGCCCAAATCCTTTGGATTTTTGCAAAAGCTTCCTTGCCTAGGGGCTGACACTAAACTCCAGTACAATTCCATTGGGTGAATCGTCCCACCATGAAAAATCTTCTTTTCTTAGTATTTGTACCTTATCATCAATGGTAATCCTTAACTCGGTCAAATTATCCTTTTCAGACTCATTCCCAACGAATATTTTAATATGGAACAGTTCAGAGTAATAGTCTTCAATTTTTGCCTTGAAGGGAAGGCTCTGGTTTTCGAATATAGCTTCTTGGGCACAAAATGTTAAATCATTTCCACAGTTTAGGGTATGGACCAAATATGCAACACTACCAGTCCCATCAGCCTCAAAGAGAACCGTATAATTCTTAGGTCCTTTATCTTCCGAGCATGAGACTAAAAAGAATCCCATGATAAGGATTACGTAAAAACGGATTTTCATCTTGAATGCATGCATTTAGTGTATTAAAACCGACCTCTTTTCAAACTTCTACTTTTGATTGGCCTCCTTCTCCCAATCTTTGATATAGGTATCCAGATTGAGCAAGACATAATTTACCCTTTCTATTGGAAATTTTTGGGGGTCATATTTGCCATCAATGGCGACAAGTTTGCTGTTTACCCATGTTTTTGTTTCCTTGTGTTCCGGATGCCTAGGATTTTCCATGATCTTTAGAAAATCATAAAAACCTGGAATGCTGCCAACATCTTCCGGAGGGCAGTTCAAAGCTCCATCACAACAAACGGGAAAAGGGATCGCCAGATCATCCACTATCATCTCCAAGGTCAGGGAATGTTGCCAGTAATCCCCGAAGTCATACAGATATTCCAGTTTCTGGCCCCTGGTCTGTAGCACATCACCAATGGTTATCGTTTTCGAATCGATGATCTCATTGGGGCCATTAAAGCCATCGTCCTCAAATTGTTGGCCAATCCGATAGCTGTCCATGGTGAATTCGTACAGGTGGTAGTTCTCCCACCCCATTACAATCTGGACGATGTGGTGGAACCTGTAAAACGTGGTGTCGGATGGGACCAGAAATTCACGCCAAATGTTAGGGGAGGTCCTTTCCAATGTAATTCGAAACTTGAATGTTTTTTTCAATGTATGGTACTTATGTTATGGAATAGCGCTCAATTTTATAACAAATATGTCATATACTAAAATAGTTTGGGCGGTATTGGCCAACTGATTTTTTTTGTTTTACTATCCTTTAGTAAGGAAAGAGCAGGAGCTATGGAACAGCAGGCTAAGGCCATTGAAGGTTAGTTGGGATATACCGTGGGAGGAGTCTGGAAACAGGCTCCTCTTTTTTATGGTCATCCATAGGAAATGGATATCTCCTCATAATCAACCTTGTCTATAATTCCAGGATAATTGGAATCGATGGTCCTGCTGTACAGTTCCTTGGTCACGGGGTAGGCCATCAGATCCCCTTCCCAGAGGTCGTCATCCATAAGGTCCTGAACATCCGATGCATTGTTCCCTTTATATAGCCAAGATTCCAAGTTCTCGTCATCGATGATCACTGGACGTCGTTTCTTTTCATTGTGGATCTCGGCGAACATGGGGGTGGCGTCCTTGGTGAGCACGGCAAAGGTCCTCCGTCCATCAGCAGTGTTGGTATAGATGCCCGCTAGGTATAGTGGGTCACCGTTCTTTCTATGGAAGTAAAAGGGCACCTTGAAATCCTTGCCCTTCACCTTCACTTGGGTGTTGTGGGGCTCAAAGAAACCGTCCACGGGGATGATGCAGCGTTGGTTCTCCCAACAGTACCGGTACATGAAGTGGTCAAAGAGGCTTTCGGATTTGGCATTCAATCCCCCAAAGGTCTTAGGGTTCTTGAAATACTCCTTGTAATTTTCCTGCTTTTCCTTTGGGGGCATGATGCCCCACATCGCCGGGAGCATATTGTTGGGCTCTTCTTGCCCCAAGGTCCACATCACGGGATGGCTCCAGCCGTTGGCATGAAAATAAATGAGTTCAAGGTCGGTGTCGATATCACCGTATAGGGCCTTTACGGAAAGGAGTTTTTCCAGTTCCTTCCGTTCCCGGGTCTGTCTGGTCGAGTAACACATGTTGAGGTTGAATTATGTCGTATTAAGATAGGGAAAATTGTTAAAATTTTGAAACGGGTCAACTCTTTCTGTATTTTTGGATATTTTCCAAGTTATAGGAATAAATCCAATATTTTTTATGAAACCCACCATTCTCCATCTCGATCTGGATACCTTCTTCGTCTCCTGTGAGCGGCTGTTGGACAGCCGTCTGATGAAGCGGCCCCTCTTGGTCGGAGGGATGGGGGACAGAGGGGTAGTTGCGGCCTGTAGTTATGAGACCCGGCGATTCGGGGTGCATTCCGGGATGTCCATGAAAGTGGCCCGTAGGTTGTGTCCTGAGGCCACGGTCATCAAGGGCAATGCAGGGACCTATATGAAGTTCTCGGACAACGTGACCGAGATCATCAAGGAGAGTGTCCCAGTCTTTGAAAAGGCCAGTGTGGACGAGTTCTATGCGGACCTCTCGGGCATGGATCGTTTTTTTGGCTGTTATAAGTACGCCTCGGAAATGCGGCAACGGATCCTAAAAGAAACAGGGTTGCCCATTTCCTTTGGACTTTCCCAGAACAAGGTGGTCTCCAAAGTGGCCACTGGGGAGGCCAAGCCCAACAACCAGATGAAGATCGACCTTGGACTGGAGAAAGAGTTTTTGGCCCCTTTGCACATCCGTAAACTACCCTCCGTGGGGGAGAAGACCTATGGGCTTCTCTCCAACATGGGGGTGACGACCATACAGACGGTACAGGAGCTGCCCTTGGAAATGCTGGAAAGCGCTTTTGGGTTGCACGGACGGACCATTTGGATGCGGGCCCAGGGGCTGGACAATTCCCCCTTGGTCCCTTTCCATGAACGGAAGTCCATATCCACGGAACGCACCTATGGAAAGGATACCACCGATATGGTCAAACTGGAGACCACCTTGTTTGCCATGGCGGAGAACCTGGCCTACCAACTCCGAAGAGCCAATAAGATGACAGGTTGTGTGAGTGTGAAGATTAGATATAGTGACTTTAAGACCTATACGAAGCAGAAACGGATTCCCTATACTTCTGCGGACCATGTGTTGGTGCCCTTGGTGAAGGAACTCTTTACCTCCCTCTATGACCGGAGGATGCTGATCCGACTTGTGGGGGTCAACTACAGCCATATCGTAGGGGGGCACTATCAGATCGACCTCTTTGCCGATGATGAAAAACTGCTCAACCTCTATCAGGCCATGGATCGGGTGCGCAGCCGTTTTGGGGAGTCCAGTTTGATGCGGGCCTCGGCCCTAGGTGCCCACAGTATAGGAAGGGGTGGGAACCCCTTTGACGGACAACCCCCCATCTTATTGGCCCATAGACAGCAATAATATGTACCTGAACTGCCATACATACTATTCCCTGAACTACGGGGTGCTCTCCGAAACGGAGCTTTTGGAATTGGCCCGTTCCCATGGGGTAGAAACCTTGGCCCTGACCGACATCAACAACAGTTCGGCGGGCATGAACTTTGTGCGTTTGGCCAATGAGCAGGGGATACGTCCCATTCTGGGCATCGATTTTCGGAACGGGAACGTACAGGAGTTTGTGGGCCTGGCACAAAACAATGAGGGGTTTCGGGAAATCAATACCTTTTTATCCGAACACCTGCAAAAGGGAACATCCATTCCCTCCGTGGCCCCTGCCTTTGCCGATGTCCATGTCATCTACCCCTTCGAGAAGATTCAGGAAGAGGAACGGACGGATTTCAAGGACTATGAATATATAGGGGTATCCGTGGAAGAGCTCCGGAAATTAAGGTTCTCCCGGTATAGGGAATACAAGGACAGATTGGTGCTGTTACAGCCCGTGAGCTTTCGCAGCAAAAAGGATTTCAATACCCATCGGTTACTTCGGGCGATAGGATTGAACACGCTGTTGAGCAAACTGCCCCAGTCCGAGGAGGCCAAGCCCACCGATACCCTTCGGCCCATGGAGGAACTGAAAAAAGCTTTGGTTGATTTTCCGCATATCTGGGAGAATACCGAGCGGTTGATGGACTCCTGTACCATTGCCTTTGGGTTTGGAAGTGATAGGGTTTCCCAGAACCAGTCCCGTTTTTTGGCATCCAAAGCATTGGATGTGGAGCGGTTGCGGGAACTGGCCTTGGAAGGTTTGTCCAAACGGTATGCCCATCCTACCGAAAAGGTCAGGGAACGCATGTTTCGGGAACTTCGGACCATCCAGGAACTGGATTTCGTGTCCTACTTTTTGATCAACCATGATATTGTTTCCTATGCCAAATCTAAAGGTTATCCCTATGTGGGCAGGGGGAGTGGGGCCAACAGTCTAGTGGCCTACCTGATGGGGATCACCGATGTGGACCCTATCGAACTGGACCTGTATTTCGAACGGTTCATCAATCCCTTTCGGGCCTCGCCCCCGGATTTTGACATTGATTTCTCCACTTGGGACCGGGACGATGTCACGGCCTATATCTTCAAGCGTTTCGAGCATGTGGCCCTTTTGGGGACTTACAACACCTTTAAGTACCGGGCCGCCGTTCGGGAACTGGGCAAGGTGTTCGGCCTGCCCACCGAGGAAATCGATAAGCTCAGTGCGGGTCGGTACGAACAGGGAACCTTGGACGAACTGGCCCGATTGGTGCTGAAATACGCC
>JANSXF010000052.1 GCA_024743095.1 Flavobacteriaceae bacterium | reverse complement strand
GGAAATGGGCAATACCGGAATCTTCGTGATTGTTGGTGCATCTTCACGGTCCAAACGCTTTGCATCCTTGGTAGCGGCATAGCCAGGGGTCAGAACATCGCCCGGATATAGTGGCATATCCATTACGGAACCACGTTGCACACCGGTTTTGTTCTTGTAAGGACCTTTTGGGTAAACATCGCCTTGGTAATAGCCATCATCCATAGGGTCGGAGTAGATAATACAACCAATGGCACCCTTTTCTGCGGCCAGTTTCGGTTTGATGCCCCTCCAAGAACCTTGGTATTTGGCAATAACGATCTTTCCTTTAACGTCGATGCCCAATTTTTCTAGCTCTTCGTAATCGCTGGGGATTCCGTAGTTCACGAAGACCAAATCGGCCTCAACATCACCGTCGGTGGAGAAGGCATTGTAGCTGGGCAACAATTTATCGCCCTGTGCCGTGTAGGGGTCGCCCTCAACGGCAATAGCTTCAAGGGAAGCGGTGTACTTGGTCGGTGCGGTCAATTCCAGCACGCGGACTTTCGGATAAGGGAAAAGCACATGGTAGGTGTCGATCTTGGTTTTGTAGCCCCAAGATTTGAACTGTTTTTCCATCCATTTTACGTTCTTTTCACCGTATTCGGTACCTACCCAGTGCGGTTCTGCCGCCATGAGTTTCATCCATTCGTCCAAATTGTCGGAAGAAAGTTGTTTTTCAAATTCAGCTTCGAGCTGGGTCTGTGCTTCCGAAGCTTTTTCTCCGAACCCAATGATCTTGTCCTGGGCCGAGACACTGACTACTCCTAAAAGTAGGAGTAGGGGAAGTAATTTATTTTTCATTGTTTTGAATTAGCTCCCTAAATTTAAGGGATTGTTTAAAGGTAATGAAGTAAAAAGGGTAGAAGTGATACCACATTTTCAAAGAATTTACATTTTCTTTGAAAGGAACCCTCAAAAATAAATATCATGAACCCAAAAGTTGATTTCTTTTTTGAAAAGCCATCCCAATGGCAAAATGCATTCAGGGAATTACGAAGAATTGCGCTCGACACGGGTTTGACCGAAGAGCTTAAATGGGGCAAGCCCTGCTATACCTTAAATGGCAACAATATTTTTTTGATGCATGGTTTTAAGGAATATTGCGCTTTGCTTTTTCATAAAGGAGTCTTGTTGAAAGACACAGAACATATTTTGGTGCAGCAGACCGAGAATGTACAGTCCGCACGCCAGATTAGGTTTACTGGTGTTGAAGAAATTATAGAACAAGAAAGAATTCTTAAAGCTTATATCTATGAAGCTATTGAAGTGGAAAAAGCAGGTTTGGAAGTAAAACTAAAAAAGACCTCCGAGTTTGATATGCCCGATGAGCTTCAGAAGAAAATGGATTCGGATACAGAGTTCAAATCAGCATTTAAGGCATTGACACCTGGTCGACAACGCGGGTATATGCTCCATATTTCCCAAGCCAAACAATCCAAGACCAGAATAGCCAGAATTGAAAAATCAATTCCCAAAATTTTTGAGGGTAAAGGGTATAACGAACAGTAGTTTTAAAATAAATCCTTGTAGCAATGCGTAGAATTGTTCCCAACATCCATTCCAATGACCTCGAAGCAAGCAAATTGTTTTATATGGATTTCCTAGGGATGGAATTGGTGATGGATATTGGATGGGTCATAACATTTGCCTCCAAAGAAAATCCAACGGCGCAAATCAATATCTTTAAGAATGATAAGCCCATAGTTGACAAAACCTTTATATCCATCGAGGTGTCCAACGTGGATAAATTGTACGAGCAGGCCCAAGAAAATGAATTCGGTATAGTTTACGAATTAAGGGAAGAAAGTTGGGGTGTGCGCCGATTCTTTGTAAAAGACCCCAACGGGGCCACAATTAATCTTTTGACACACCTATGAATCCCGAAGTTGACTCGTATTTACAAGAAGGTTGTGGAAGATGCTCCTTGGGAGGCACACCACAGTGCAAAGTACATAGCTGGCTTCAAGAACTCAAATATCTCAGACAGCTTGTTTTGAGCTGTGGATTAACGGAGGAATTAAAGTGGAGCGTGCCCTGTTATACCCATAATGACCATGTGATATTAATGGTGGCGGCCTTTAAAGAAAATGCAGCCCTTAGTTTTTTCAAGGGAGCACTCTTAAAGGATGAAAATGGAATTTTGAAAAAACCGGGGAAAAATTCTCAAGCGGGCAGGGTAATCCGGTTTACCAATATTGAAGAGATAATTGCATTGGAGGATGTGTTGAAAACATACATTTTTGAAGCACTGGAAATTGATGAACAGGGCAAAAAAGTTGCCTATAAAAGTATTGGGGATTATAAGGTGCCCGAAGAATTCCAAGAACGTTTGGATGCTGATGCAGATTTGAAAGAAGCGTTCGAAGCGTTGACTCCAGGCAGACAAAAAGGGTATTTGCTCTATTTTGCCGGAGCGAAACAATCCAAGACCCGTGCCTCCCGTGTAGAAAAGTATATGCCGAAAATAATGAAAGGTCTCGGTTTTCATGACTGAAAAGCAACAAACAATCAACCCATAACCAACCCAACCATGACGCAACGTAGAAAATTTTTAAAACAAGGCACTGCAGCCATGATGTCGTTACCTTTTATTTCTTTTGACCCCCAAAAAGATTGGTCCATCGCAGAATTGAAAACCAATGCCCCCAAGGACGAGACATATTGGGCCATGGTACGAAAGCAATTTCCGCTCAAAGAAGGCCAGACTTACTTCAATAATGGAACCATGGGGCCAACACCGGGATATGTGTTGGACAAAATGTTCGACCATATGATGCATTGGAACGTGGAAGCTGCTACCGTGGATTATAAAAATGGCTCCGGACCGGAGTTGTTGACCGGTTATTTTCCGTATGAAGAGCTTCGTACCAAATTGGGCAAAATCATCAATTGCGATTTTAAGGAAATCTCCCTGACACAAAATGCCACGTTTGGCATGAACTACGTGGGCATGGGGCTCAATTTAAAAAAAGGGGACGAACTGCTCAATACCAATCAAGAACACGGCGGTGGTTTTGGCGCTTGGCAGTTGTTGGCCAAACGAAAAGGATGTGTGTACAAACAGGCTACCATGCCAGAACCTGCCAACGATTCACAGGAAATTGTGGATGCCATTTTTAAGGAAGTTACTCCAAAGACGAAGGTGATTGCTGTACCTCACATAATTTCAGCATTTGGAACGGTAATGCCGGTCAAGGAAATCTGTGCAGAAGCCAAAGAACGTGGCATTTTCACGGTTTTGGACGGTGCCCAATGCGTTGGACAGGTTCCAGTGGATGTAAAGGATATTGGTTGCGATGCGTATTATTCCAGTTTGCACAAATGGTTGTTGGCTCCTTCGGCAAGTGGGTTGTTGTATATCAACAAAGATGTGGTGGGCGATATCTGGACCACCGTAGCAAGCTATAATTGGAACAATCAAGATGATCATGGTTTCCGTTTGATGCAGAACGGAACGGGAAATGCAGGACTAATGGCGGGGTATGATGCCGCTGTGGATTTTTTCAATACCATTGGCCATGATGGGTGGTTGGGCCGTGTAAAGGAATTGGGCAAATACCTGCGTGACGGTCTCAAAAAAATGGAGCATGTTACGTTTTATTCGCCCACCAATGAGGACATGGCCGCAGGTATAACCACCTACGGTGTAGGTGGGATGTCGGGCCCCGAACTCCAAAAGTATATGTGGGACAAGGAACATTTGCAGCCCCGTTCGGTGGGCAACGAAATGATACGGCATTCCGTACATATTTATAATTCCAAAGAAGAAATCGATAGGGCTTTAAAACTAATAGAGGGCCTTGCATAAATAAGTTGATTATGAAAAAACTAGTCTTATGTTCCGTATTGTTGATTTGCAGTTTTTCAAGTGCACAAACCACGGATGTTTTCCAGAATGTGAAAGAGCTGGTAAATGAAACAACCCGGGTTATATCCGTTGAAAAAGGTCAAGTGATTGATACTGCCTATTTGCGAACACTGTTCCTACCGACCGCACACTTTAGCATGGTGGGGCAAGATAATGGGGTATTTATGCAAGAAACCATGGGTCTTGGTGAGTTCCTTGGAACTCTTACGGATGAATATTATTCTTTAGGTTATCATGAAGAATCCATGGGAGAAATTGTGGAAGAATATAATGGTATAGCTCAGGTTATTCAAAGTTTTGAGGGCAGGGATTCCGATAATGTAACAGGTAAAGGTGTAAACAGCTACCAATTGATTTATTCCGAGGGACGTTGGTGGATCGCCAACATGGTCTGGGCCATGAGCGCAGATGATGGCAAGGATATTCCAATAAAATACCGAAATAAAAATTAGTTGCAGTAATTGAATCGTTATTGGTATCTTTCCATCAACCATTAACGAAACCATGTCTTTTTTTAAAAGCAAACTCAATATCTGGCTGTTGGTCAGCTTTCTTATTGCTGGCATCTTGTCGCTTTGGCTTTATTTTAAGTTCACCCAACATGTTGGTGATATTTCCTTTGATGGTACTGTTGATTCTTCAGACTTTGAACTTTGTGGCGATTATCGAGTTTTACAGTATTACCAAGTTGGCACATATTTTCAGGGAGGTAAAAAAGCCATAAAAAAGGAACTGTTACCCAATGTAAATGCTGATGGCCTACCTCCAAATGGTTTGTTGGCCATTCGATTTGTGGTCAATTGCAATGGGGAAACTGGATATTTTCGAGCCCTTATGGTCGATTCAAATTTGAGTAGAGCCGAAGTGTCGAAACAAGCCTTGGAACATTTTGGAACCTTAATTACCAAGCTAAATGGCTGGGTACCGGGTAAAATACAGGATGATCCGATGGATAGTTATGCTCAGATTGTATTTAAGATCGAGAATGGTACAATCACCGATATTTTTTAGGATATGAAAGTGTTTCTGAAAACCATAAAAATAATACTTGCCTCCATCTTCACTTTTTATATTGGATTGGTGGCCTTTGAATTTGTGTTTAAGCCCAAAGAAAAACGTTTTAGCATTGCTGGAAACATGCAGGGTTATGAATTGTCCCAGGTGATGTTCGACATCCTGAATTGGCAACACCCGGAGTACGCTTCTGCCTATTTTGAACGTTCTGTTGCCTTTAATAAAAGAGGAGATTATGCCACGGGATTTCATCATTTGAATCAAGCGGTTGAACTTAATCCTTTGGAGCATTTAGGCTATCGAGGATATTTGAAACTCCGTTTTCTCAGGGATTATAAAGCTGCCCTGACAGATTTTGACCGATTGGATACGATGACTCCAGAGGTAGTGGATGCCCCATGGGGCGAGGACATTGATTTTTTACGCGGGGAATGCTATTATGGATTGGGAGATTATCAACGGGCATTACAACATTTTGAACAGAGTGTGATAAACCAAGGTGCCGATTGGGTAGATGTGCAGGCTTTTGTATATCAAGGTCTTTGTCATTATCAATTGGAAAATTATAAAGACGCCATACAGGCATATAAAAAAGGTCTGGTTCAATATGATACAACCTGTGAAGCTTATTTTGGCTTAGCCGAGACCTATTTAAAGGTAGGTGATACCATCAACGCAAAACATAATTTAAAGAAAGCCCAAGAATCACTGAAGTACAAAAGAAACGACCCCTATAAGCAGTTTTTAAACGAAATCTACGAGGAGGATTTAGTTGGGTTGTCCAATAAAATGCTTGGTAAGCTTTAAAATTTACTAGCTGATTTTCTGGGGTTTATCAACGGTATTTTATGATTTTTTTAAAACATTCCAGTATCAATGCTGCTTCTTATTTGGCTACCTTGTTGCAAATTAACCAACTCTATGAAACACTCAATAACAATGGCCCTCGCGGGCATGCTGTTGCTATCTTGTCAACAGGAAAAAAAGCAAGAAGAAGAACCATCCAAAATTGCGTTTACAGGAATCACGGAGTCCATAAAACCGGGCGATAATTTTTTCGACCATGTGAACAAAACATGGTACGATACCATCCAAATTGCCGATGATCAGGTCGGTGTAGGCTCCTACAGCTTCTTGAACATACCACAGCGCCAATTGCTGCAGAATATTTTGGAAGAAGTCTCATCCTCCGAGTATGAAAAAGGCACCGTAGAACAAAAAGTGGGAGATTTCTTTGCATCAGGGATGGACACGGCCACTCTTAACCAACGTGGATATGAATCCATAAAGCCTATTTTGGAAGAAATCGATGCTATTTCCAACAAAAAGGAGTTGGTCGATTTTGTCACTGAACAAATTTCTAAGGGAAATAACTCCATCATGGGGCTGCGCGTGGCACCCGATAACAAAAACAGTCAGATCAATATTTTACATGCCGGGCAATCAGGTTTGGGCCTGCCGGACAGGGATTATTATTTTAAGACTGATGAATCAACAGTTGGTATTCAGGAAGCTTACAAAACCTATTTGGCAACCTTGTTCGATTTAACGGATATTGAAGGTGGTGCCGAAAAGGCAGAAACGGTGTACGATATAGAAAAACAACTGGCGGAATCGCATAAGACCCGTATCGAAAGAAGAGACCCACAGACCAACTATCATAAATTGGCGGTTTCTTCTATTACTGCATCAAACCCTAACATTGATTGGGCATCGATGCTTGCAAAATTGGAGTTGGAAGCAGATTCCATCAATGTGAGACAGCCCGCGTATTATGATAAGTTGGACAATTTGCTTGGAAGCCTTTCTGTGAATGATTGGAAAACTTACCTAATGGCACATACCTTGGACAATTACTCCAGATTTTTGAGCGTGCCGTTCGAAGATGCCCTGTTTGAATACAACAAAATTTTGTTAGGGCAGTCCGAACAACAACCAAGGGCACAGATTATGGCCCAACAGGTGGATAGGAATCTAGGCTTTGCCTTGGGACAATTGTACGTGAAACGATATTTTGATGAAGCCGCGAAACAACGTGTCTTGGATTTGGTGAACAACCTTCAAAAAGCCTTTGAGAACAGAATGTCCGAACTGGATTGGATGAGTGATAGCACCAAAACCAAGGCCAAGGAAAAATTGTATGCCATCACCAAGAAAATTGGATATCCAGATGTTTGGCGGGAGTATGATGTGGAAATTGCAAGAGACCAATACTTTGAAAATGTGGTAGCCCTACAGGAAAACAATTATGAGTATAACGTTCAATATTTGAACAAACCGCCCAATAAAGATGCATGGGGCACAACGCCATCAACCGTAACTGCGTATTACAATGCTTCCTTAAATGAGATTGTTTTCCCTGCTGGGATTCTACAGTTCCCTTATTTTGACATGGCCGCTGATGATGCGGTAAATTATGGAGGTATCGGAATGGTGATCGGTCACGAACTTACCCATGCGTTCGATGATAATGGCTCTCAATATGATGGCGAAGGAAACCTGAAAAACTGGTGGACAAAATCAGATTTGGAAAAATTCAAGGGCAAGACCCGGCAATTGATAGATAGATATAGCTCCTTTACCGTGTTGGATACCGTTCACTTGAAAGGTGCGATGACCATTGGGGAGAACACGGCCGACAATGGCGGAATTTCAATTGCTTATGATGCCTTTAAAATGACGGAGCAAGGACAGGACAGCGTAAAAATTGGAGGGTATACCCCGGACCAGCGGTTCTTTATGTCCATTGCCCGTATTTGGCGCGTAAAAGTACGTGATGAGTTTATGAGGAACTACGTGAATACCAATTCACACTCCCCTGCTATTTGGAGGGTAAACGGTCCTTTAATGAATTTTACCCCGTTCTACGAAGCCTTTGACGTGAAGCAGGGCGAAGAAAATTATAAACCAGAAGAGGAAAGAATAAAGATTTGGTAAGAAAACATATCTTGATTAAAACACTAAAGCGCACCCAATGGTGCGTTTTTTTATTTAGGTATAGTGAGAATCTAGATGGATACATCGGTATTTCATCTGAAAAATATGGTGTCTCGCAACTAACCATTCCATATTTCAAAGAAAAATCCTACTTTTAGAAAGCACATTAAAATTATAATCAACCTTAATTCTAACCATGCACACCATTGGAAGAGTCTTTTTATGCGGTAATCTTTTGCCCTCCATTGAAGGTTGCATATTAGGTTAAGTAACCTTCCTTTATCATGAAACAAACTTTCTACTTACTATTGATCTTCATTTTTATGGTTTCTTGTTCCGAAAGTGAAAGTCCTACTCCCCCTGAAACACCTGAAGTGCCAAGTGCAGTAGAACAGGGGTCCCAATCTTTTGGAATTAACAACAAGGAGATTACTTCCAAAAATTCAACCAATCTAGTTGCAAAAGAATTTATACCAGCCTATGTTTTTATTAGCGTGGAGATGGGTGAAGGCAGTACTATATTGGATAGACATCAACTTGATGTTGTTGACAATGGAGGTGATTATGTTACAGAAGAAATACTGTTGGACCCAGGAACCTACACATTAACAGAATTTATTGTGGTAGATGCTGACGATAAAGTGATTTCCTTAGTGCCAAAAGTCACCTCTGCATTATCTCAGTTTACTGGAACTTCACTTCCGTATGATTTTACGGTTGAAGAGGCAGATTCAAAAAATACACCTATTGATAATATAGAAGCAGCCGGTTATTCTTGGGTGGAATTTGGTTATGAAGAAGATGACTTGGTTTTCTCTGAGGCAGAAGGTTTCTTTACATTAACTGTTGATGATTCTGAGAGCCTTACAACTAAAACGCTAGCCTTAAATTCACTTACAGGTTCAACTTACAAGGTTGACTGGGGAGACGGTACAGTAGAGGAATATGTCTCTATTCTGAGCGGACTTAATTTAGAGAATGAGTTGACCCATAAATATGAGGAAAATGGTATTTATGAAATAAAAATAATTGGAGCCATCAAGGTTATTGAAAAAATAGAATTTAATTGTTTGTTGGATGAAGATGGTTATCAAAGTAATCTTGTAGCTGCAGATATTGGTGGTTTGCCTTTATTAAAAGAAATTGCGTTCCATTCAGGTAAACTTATGGACCTGGATACCTCAAAAAATCTTTCGTTGGAATACTTGAGCGTTAGTCGTAATCAGTTGATCAGTTTGGATTTGTCTGCCAATGAAAAGTTGAAAATGTTTTATGCTGATTATAATCAGCTTACACAAATAACATTTCCACAAAACTCTAAGTTGGATTTTATGTCGGTAACGGGAAATCAATTTTCCAATTTAGATATTTCCAACAATTCTGTTCTAAAAGTGTTCATTGCAAGAGAGAACTTGTTAACCAATATGGATTTTACCAATAATTTGGTTCTGGAACGATTCGATTTGAGTGACAATTTGTTATCGGAAATAGATGTCTCCCAAAACTTGAATTTAACGGAAATAAATGTTGGAAGAAATAATTTGACGCAAATCAACCTTTCAAAAAACACCGAATTGGAACGACTAGATTTATACTTTAATCAGGTAAGTTCTATAGACCTTTCTTCAAACTTAAATTTAAAAATATTATACATTATGGGTAATATGTTATCTGACATAGACTTGAGTGTTCAGGGTGGTTTGGAAACATTGGCTATTTATAGCAACAATTTGGACCATTTGGATTTGTCCAATAATCCTATGGTTAGGTCTCTTTCCATTGGAGATAATGAATTTAATGCAACCCAACTTGACTTGATAATCTCAGGTGTATACAACAATGCTGTAATGAATTCTATTAATTCAGGCTATATAGATTACCAACTCAACCCAGGGACAGATTTGATTGATCAAACCACCATTGCAAAAATCAACGAGTTAGGATTGGATTATGAATGGACCTTTAATAATAATCAATTTATTAATTTAAATTGAGAGTATCACATTTTTGATGACCTTAAAAAAAGACGCACTATTAGGTGCGCCTTTTACTTTTAAAAGAAAGAACTTATTTCTTGATTCCTGGAACTCCTTCAGGTCTTTTGGTCTGCCAAAGGTAAGGCTCCGCCTTTTTTTCAACCGGGGCTACTTCATCCAAAGTATCGGCATCGTATACCCTTCCGTTTTTGATAACATAGGTAATTGTGTTGGTATTTCGAATATCTTCCAACGGATTTTTATCCAAGATCAAAATATCCGCCAACTTACCTTCCTCGATACTTCCCAAATCACCGTCCAAACCAAGGGATTCTGCGCCCAATATAGTAGCAACTTTCAGTGCATCCATGCCTTTTATACCGCCACTGGCCACGGACCAGAGTTCCCAATGGTAACCCAATCCCTGTAACTGACCGTGGCTTCCAATGCCTCCGAGTCCATCAACTTCGACCAAATCCTTCATAAACTCGGCATGCTTTTGGAAAACATGTTCTTCGGGCATGAACCAAGCTCCTCTTCGTCTTGATTTTTGCGCCAATTCTTCATAGGGAGTAAAGTATTGTAGCTTTTTATCATGGTACACGTCTTCGGTGGCATAATAATAGTTCTCTGCCCATGGTCCGCCATAGGACACCAAAAGGGTAGGGGTGACCGCCATTTTGGATTCTGCAACGGAGTGTACCACATCTTTGTAAATAGGATAAATCGGGAATGAATGTTCGTGACCGGGATAACCGTCCAACAATTGGGTCATGTTCAATTTAAAATCCAATCCACCTTCGGTAGTGGGCATCAATTTCAATTCTTTGGCCGCCATAATGATCCATTGGCGCATCTGTCGGTTCCCCACCAAATACATTTTTATGCTCTTGGTATCGTAGTACTCGCTGTATTGCTTCAGTACTTCCTTGGCATGTTCCAATGATTTTATTTTGTACGACCAATAACCAACGCCGGGCCCGGTACTGTATACCCGTGGTCCGTGCATCATTCCGGCATCAACCATATCGGAATAGGTCAATATATCAGTGGTGGCAGTTTGGGGGTCCCTAGTGGTGGTGACACCATACGCCAAGTTGGCCGAATATATCCAAATCTGATTCTTGTGAATGCCCCAGTTGGGCCACATATGGGCATGGGTATCCACAAAACCGGGTGTAATTGTTTTGCCGGCAGCATCAATTTCCACGGTTCCTTTTGGAACTGTTAAAGAACCTGATGCACCTACTGCTTTAATTCGATTGTTTTCGATAAGGATGTCACCGTTTTCAATGATTTCATTATCCTTCATGGTGATTATTCTAGCACTTTTGATGAGTACCGTTCCTTCTGGAATATCTTTGGTATAGCTAACCTTTACCTTGATTTCTTTGGCTTGATACCCTTTATCTGCTTCTTTTTCCTCGCCATCTTCGTTCTGTTTTTTTAGCTCTTCGGCCTTCTTTTTTGCAATGGCAATACTGTCGGCATGCGCCTGACCTTCCGGCAAATTGTAAATAAAATGACTGGACCCTAAAGACCAGTGAACATCTTTGCTATTGCCTGACCAAGCAGGGAACTCTCCGCCCAGCAATGTCAACTTCATCGCAGGGAAGGCCGCTTTATCGGCATCCGCTACGGATACTTTCGGGGTTTTCCCATATTTAGGGATGGTCACCGTGTAAATATCATTGTTGATTTTGGCCAAGACCCTTGTGCCATCCGGTGAAATCTTGATTTCCGACGGAGCAGATGATTTATCCTCTGGAGCTTTATTTTGTTCTGACCCCGGTAAGATACGATGTCCTCCGTTTTGATCATGAAACCCAAAGGAAGAGGATCCGAAGGTAGTAATACCGCTAAGTGTAAGGTGTTCCTTTTGATCAGTACCGTCCCATCGAATCGAAAGCAAATCTTTGCCTTTGCTCAAATAAATTCGGTCGTCCATTTTGGTAAAATGCGGGTTGGAACGACCTTCGGATTTATCTATTACCGTAATTTTTCCGCCTTCGGATGGAATCCATGCCAAATCTTCCTGTGCACCACTGGCACGGGGTCCAATCGCATCGCGGTACACTTGCGCGGAACCCTTGGTAAATGCTATTCTATCGCTTTTGTAAGACCATGCAGGATTGCTGTAAATACCCGGTTCTTCCGTCAATTTTTTGGTACCGCTTCGTCCGTTTGCGCTTACTTTGTACAAATAACCGCCATTGGCTTCCCAAGATGTGAAAACAATGCTTTCGCCATCTGGGGACCAAGCGGGCTGTGCTTCGGTAAAATCATTTTTTGTCAAACGTTTTGGTGTGCCATTGGGCAAATCCATAATGTAAAGCCTGTTTAACGCGGTAAAGGCAAGTTTGCTTCCATCGGGTGACGGAACACCATCCCGGATTTGAGTCACAAAAGCCTCTTTGGTATCCTCAATGGGATATTTAAAGGATAATTGTGGGCCTAATTCAAGATTGACATCTACTTCAAAAGGTATCTCAACCGATGAATTTGAGTCAATATTTATACTGTATATTTTTCCTCCGTAGCTTGCCACCAAGTTTTTACTATCAGGAGTAAAGGCCATTCCGGGCAGTACGCCAAGCGGTGCAATGGATTCCTGCTCATCACGTTGCACTGGATAGGCCAACCAGCGTTCGTCGCCGGTTTTCAAATTGCGCAATACCAGTCCCGTCTCGGTTTCAAAACGGCTTCCATATACCAGCCATTTGCCATTGGGCGAAAGGGTAGGGGTAAATGCGGAGCCATAACGGGAAGTTACCGTGGAAACCCCACCATCCTCGGTGTCGTATGTCCCTAGTTGATATTGGGGCAATTGGGCATTATAGTTCCATGCTCCCGTACGTCTCGAAAAATAGATGAGTTTTCCATCTGGTGAGAACTCGGGATCAATGGTTTTTAATTTTTCAGGTTCCGAGATAAGTTGGGCGCCTCCTCCACCATCTTTGTGGTACATGTGCAGTTTGATGTTCCTACGGCCCTTGGCACCAACAATGTAGTCTCCATCCGGACTCCAGTCGGCCGAAAAGAAATTCTGATCGCTGTCCTTGGTAATTTGTTTGGTTTCTTCTGACTCCAATTCCATGGTCCAAATATTATCGGACCCACTTTTATCGGAAATAAAAACGATGGATTTTCCATCGGGGCCAAACCTCGGGTGAACATCATAGGCCATCCCTTGGGTAATCTGTGTTGCTTTGCCTCCTTGTATGGGAAGGGTGTACAAGTCGCCCATCAAATCAAAAATGATGGTTTTGCCATCAGGGCTTACGTCCAAGGAAATCCAAGTTCCCTCTTTGGTGGTGAAAGAAATGGTTCTCTCCGGTTCAAGGGGCAGTTCTTCGGTCGCCTTTTTTGTGCTGTCCGCAACTTGCCCTTTATCCTGAGCAAAGGCAGAGGTACCCATAAATACTATGGCACAGGCCAACAGATAGTAATTTTTTCTCATTGAGTTAGTTTATTGATGGATCAAGATAACAAGGTATGAAAAAAAGAAAGGATTTATTTATATTTAAAAGCAGTTACGGCATTTGCAAAAATGAACTGGATGGGCAGTTTGATAGAATTTTCCTTTTAGCCTTAATAACCGTTCAATAAATAACGGTTATATCCATCAATATCGTAAAACCATTGACCTTGTCGTCCATATATCCTTTTGGGAACGTATTTAAATGGACGATTCGACTAACACTAGATTACTCCATGATACAGCCTTCCAAAAAACGGCTTTTTCCTGTATTTCTATTTTTGATGCTTTCGCTTCAGACCTTTGGGCAAGAACGAAAAACATACGAGGGCCCGCTTAAAGTGGGGCCTTATTCGGGAAAAGCAGTTTATCAATTCGTTATTTCTGACCTTGACACCATTTTTGACGGTAATTTTCAACTGCAACAATCCAATTTGGAGACGTTAGTGGAGAACGAGGATACATCCTTTCGTTTTTCGGGCAAGTTTGATAAAGGCGTTGCCAACGGACCATGGGAATTTGAATTTGGCGAATATAAGACCAATAGCCAGAGCCAAGTGGTGGGCTACGAATACCGGGTATTGGTAAGCGGCCTGCAGGAAATAGGGCAGGGCCACCTTATCAATGGTAAACCGGATGGTGATTGGAGCTACACCATCAACCAAATCAAGGATTCCGAGGTTGAAAGAATTGTGTTTAAAAGCACCATTTCTTTTGACCAAGGAGTACCGCGTCAAAATTTTCAGATAGAGAACGATAGCAGCGTGCTGGTGGGGCGATTTTTAAGGGACGGTCTTGCCCACGATGAATGGTCCTTTTATGGGACCGAGTCCGTGGAGAACATCGAAGATTGGTTTTTTGAGGATGGATTGCTTCGAACCATAAAAATAAAATCCGAAGGTATATCACAAGAAATAAATGTGTTTGCCAAGAGCGTGGCATCCTATAAAACCGTTCAATTGAACGAGGGCTATGTTGCTTTACTTAAATCCGTTATGCATTTGGAAAGCGGAGAGAGCCAAATAGTACGTTTGTTGGACCAGAACATGGATTATTATCAAAAGGTCAACAATGTGCTAAACCATTTGGGAACCTCTGATTTTAAAACCAACATGAAGGTCAGGGTACCATATTATCCTTTGGATTCCCTTCAAAATAAAACCTTGGACAAAATTGTTTCGGAATATAAAGATGCAGAAGAAATGAGCTCCATGATTTTGGAAAACAGTCATTTGAACATTGTTAAGCGTACAGATTCCGAAGCACTTTTTTACTACAATGCTGCCCAAAAAATAAACAACGACTTCTTGATTCCTTTGTCCACATTGGTGGCACATAAGGAATTGGAAATTGTCCAGTACCAGGAAATTCCATTGCTATTGAAAAGGCTTTGGCCCAATGGCAAACCTAGCACAGAGGTTTTGGCGGTCGCAGACGAAGAAGGTGGCACTAGGACGTTTAAGCTGCCAAGTTCTGAAGAATTTGAATACCAGAGCAATGACCTGTTGGCAGTTGAGGCTTTGGCTACGTATGCAAAAATGGGTTTAGAATATATAAAGGGGTCTCTTGCATCACGATTGACCAATGAGGAACAGCTTCACATGTTGAACGGACTGGAAGAAGAGCTTATTGAATTGAACAACGATTTAGAGCAGGAATTGGATTCCGTTCCAGGACTTTCATCAGAATATAAAAATGCATTAACACAGTTGAAAAACTTAGCAGATAGCTCCTTGACCCATTATGCGGATATCAAAAATCCCCAGGAAAAAATGGAATATGGACAAGGAGCAAAAACATGTCTCATACAGCTGAGCGAATTGGCAACGGGCATTAAGGAACTTCCGAGTCGTATTGAAGCTGTGGAAAAGGAATATACCGATGCCATTTGGAACCCTTTTATGGCCAATGTGATGGAGGAAGAGGTGAAAAAGCGAATTGTATCGGCCTACAGGGGTATCTTGATTCCTTACTTCTTAAACATGGCAACAGAAGAATTAACATGTGACAATACAGGGGCATTGAACCACCAGATGATGAACACTCACCAAAGCATATTGGATTTGAGAAATAAGGATACCCGTAAATTGGAGCGCAAACTCCGCCGTGAAAAACGGCCAACAGAAGTTTTGGCACTGATACTTGAACAATCAACTTCCCAAAACCAATAAGCATGAGGAATAGTAGAAATAGCTTTTTGGTGGTGGTTGTCTTATTATTTGGATGTGCGGCTTTTGCACAAGAATCAGAACCCGAGGTGCTTCCGGAGACCTCACAGTACAAAGATCCAAAAACCAAGGTTTGGTTCAATACATACGGGAACATTCGAATTGGCAAACGTTTCTTTTGGGATGCCCAGACCCATTTTAGGTTTCAGGAAACCAAAAGCACACCATTTATGGGACAGATCGGTCAAATTTATAACCGGCATGCCATTGGTTATATTTTCAACAAAAAGACCAACTTTAGATTGGGTGGGGTAGTGCGTATTAATTTTAATACCGATGAAGATTCGGAAGATAAAAATGTGGTTCCCGAATGGCGTATCTGGCACCAATATCAGTTTGCCATGCCATTTTATTCGGCCATGTTCTATCATCGAATTAGAATTGAGCACCGATGGAGCAAAGGGTTTACGGAGAATAGCAACTATATTTTCAGAAACCGTTGGCGATACATGTTCAGGGCAAAAATCCCTTTGAACAATAATAAACTTAGCCCAAAAACCATATATGTCGCACCAGAGGCGGAATTGATCATGCAGAGTGGAAAAGAAGTGGTGGCAAGCCCTATGGAAGACCTTCGTTTAACAACCACTATTGGATATATTGTTACCCCCAGACTTACGTTTGCCGCAGGGGTGTTGTACAACCAAGGACAGGAAAGGTACAATGGAGGCTATTATCAACAAGGTTGGACATTGCGATTCCATATGTATTATTCGCCCGACTTTAGGAGGGTAAAAAATAAGTTGCCCGACGTCCATTTGACCGATTAAATACGTATCTAATAGTGAACCAAGTAATTAACGAATGAAATTGAAAAAATACGCTCCCTATATTCTTTTAGCACTTTTTGCCACGGCAATGTTTTTCTTTGCATCCCGATCGGTTCAACTTCAAAAAGACCTTGCACAGATCAAAGAAGAAAACAAGGTCATTTCGGAAAAAATAAATGCCTATGAGCAACTGAACAGAATAGATTCATTGTTGCTCCAAGAAGATTATGATACTGCAATTTCGTCATACCATGCGTCCATGAACTCCAGTAAGGAAAACAATATGGTGATTCCCTTACGCATAGCCTTGGCGGAAAAATTAAAGCAAAACAAAATAGTTGTCAGCCCCATACCGGACAGCGTAACTGCAAAACAGGATACCATCCAAGAATCAAATTGGGCCGAAGAGGAGGCCGTTAGAAAATACGATTCCATAAACTTTTCATTGGAAAAAGCCAAAGTACAATTGGCCCGTCTAAAAAAGCAACTTCAGCAAAAATCATTCGGGGAATACCTTACGTTCAAAAGCAAAAAAGGTAACCCAATGCACTATATTGGGCAGGTTAAAGACGGTAAGGCCCATGGTTTTGGTATTGCCCTTTTGGAGACAGGAAGCAGGTATGAAGGCGACTGGAAGAATAGCCTACGCCATGGGGAGGGCACTTTTTACTGGGCCGATGGCGAATACTACAAGGGAAGTTATAAAGATGACAAACGTAATGGCTATGGCACTTATTACTGGCCCAATGGCGAAAAGTACACCGGAGAGTGGAAAAACGATAAGCGAAACGGTGCCGGTAGGTTCTACGATGCCGAAGGCGATGTGGTCGCTGGAGGTGAGTGGGATGATGATAAATTGGTAGAGGTCAACGAGAAGTAGTTACTGGGTTTATCATCAAAAATAGCCATTCCTACATATATCCTTTTCATTCCATACATTTCTACAGCAAGGGCCAACGGAGCCACAGGAAATGATATGGGCCGCTTTAACATTAGCTTGAAATTTTTATTGCCTCCCACCGAACGGCAAGAGGAAGTATTAGATCAGGCCGCGGCCAGATGGGAGCGAATCATTATAAAAGACGTTCCGTCCATAACAGGAACCATTCCATCCGCTTTTGAAGGCTTTCCACCGTCAGTGAACGGCACGCTGGACGATATTGTTATCGAGGTTGCCCTGGCGCCAATTGATGGCCCCGGTGGAGTATTGGGCCAGGCAGGTCCTAATTTTGTCCGAACCAGTGATTTTTTGCCGATTTCGGGTGTTATGTATTTTGATGTTGAGGATTTGGAGTTTTTGGAAACTTTGGACCTGTTTGAAGATGTAATCGTACATGAAATGGGCCATGTTTTGGGCATTGGCACACTTTGGAATACTGTCGATTTTGGATTTGACAGGACGTTGATGCTTGGTGGCGAAACAACCCCGTATTTTGCAGGTCACTGTATTCTGGAACGCCGAAGGAGGGACCGGAGAGCTTCCCATAGAAAATCTGTACGGACCTGGAACGGCATTCGGGCACTGGCAAGAGTCCACTCTGAACAACGAACTTATGACAGGGTTTTTAAACTTGGGCGAAAACCCATTGAGCAGGATTACGGCCGGATCTATGAAAGACCTGGGTTACGGTGCGGCCAGTGTTGGGGAGCAGTACGATCTGCCAAGAGGAACACCGGGCGTGGATTTGAGCACTCTTGAGGAAGGGGATACTTCCCAAGGATTCAATATTGCCTCCAAAGAAGTCCTGTTAATGCCCGTGGGTTTTGTAAATACGGGTAATAAAAAGTAAAACTTTTACCCCATGCATAAAGAAAAGTTTGTACCGGTGAGGTACGAGCTTTTTGTTTTTGAATGCCCCCAATAGGCCATAAATTCCTATCGTTCAGAGCAGTTTTTTTTCTTTCAAAGTCTCTTCAAGTCGGTTATGGTTGTTCCAAAATCTGTTTGCTATTTTTTTTATCACGTTTTGGTATTCTGGGTGTACTTCGAGCTTCTCCAGGTTAGGGTCCAATCCCATAAACAATACAATCCAATACTGAAAATGGTTTTTGTCGGCAAATGCTTCCAATTGTTCAATGGCCTGGTCAAATTTGTTCTCATAGGCATATTTTACCGCCATACTTGCAGGTTGGTATATAGATTTATCGTTTACACAGTAATCGGTATAGGTTGCCAATAGTTCATCAGCTTCTTTTTGATGCCCCATTTTTTCATAGGTTACCCCGATTTTGATATCCTCTTGAGGATAAATATTCAATCCACGGGCCTTTTTCATCTCATTATATGACTTGTAATATCTGTAAGCACTGTCATATTCTTTTTGAAAGTAGTGCAGTTTGGCCACTTCCTGTAAAATGTCCAAGCGAGTGGTGTCCTTCTGAAGCTCCCGTTTTATGGCATTCAAAGTCTGCTTGATGTCCTGGTTCTTGGCATAACGGATATAGGCCTTAAGATATGGGGCATAAGGGTTTTGCGGAAATAGCTCAATTGCTTTGTCAATGTATTCCAAGGCCTCTTCGGTAAACCCCGATTGTATAAGGGCGTTGCTCAAATGCAGATAAATATAGCTCTTGGCCGTATCGTTGTCCGCCACATCCAATTGAATGCCTCTTAGGGCATATTCCAAATATTTTCCGGTATTGGGCAGTTTGTTGGCATAAAGAGAGGACAACATATTTACCACCCCCGAAGAATTGGGGTTGTATTCCAACGCTTTTTCCAAATGGGGGACAGCCAATCTATAGTCCCCAATGTGTTCGTAATACAAAGCTTTGGCAATCAAACTTTCGGTCAATTTTGAATCGTGTAACAAGGCTTTGTCGGCATAGTTGTTGATGATCTCGGTATGCTGCTTTTCTTTTTTATAGAGGTCAAGATAGTAGTATGCGATTGCCAGGTCTGCATATACCAAGGCAAATTCAGGATCTTCCCCAATGGCTTTTTCAAACAATGGAATGGCTTCCAAAAGACCTTCTTCCGTTTGCCGGTTAAAGGGTTCTTGGGCCTGCAGATAATAATCGTATGCGGCTAGATTATCGGTTGGTTCCTTATCGATTTGTTCCAATTCGGATGGAGTTACCGTGGCCTTGATGGCATCGGTAATTTTTTTTGCGACTTCGTTCTGCACTGCGAAAATGTCCATCACCTCGTGTGTGTATTGTTCGCCCCAGATTCGCGTATCCGTAGCGGCATCGATCAATTGGATATTCAGCATAACTTGGTCGCCGACTTTTTGGCCACTTCCTTCCACGACATAGTTCACGTTAAGTTCAGAGGCGATTTCACCTATATTCTGGTTGGAATTGCGGTATTTTTCTACCGATGTCCGACTGATCACACGTAAATCCTCAATTTTTTGAAGGTTCCCTAACGATGCTTCCATCAAACCATTGACAAAATACAGGTTGGTGGAATCACTGCTTTCATTTTTGAACGGAAGTACCGCAATGGATTTTTCCAAGTTTGTTTTTTGTGATACATCGGCAGTAGTAGGGGAGGAAGGCATAAGTAGATAAGCAACACCACTGATAACAAGAATGGCCAAGGCCATAATGGCCCATTTGTATTTTATCCAAAATGGAGTGGATGTGTTCTCCCGTTCAGCTTCGAAACCGGGTTTACCAACTTCGCCGGGAGGGTGGCCGTAATGTTCCCGAAAACATTTGATAAAATAAGAAGTACTGCCAAACCCTACCCGATAGGACACCTCCGAAACCGTAAGTTCGGATTCCCTGAGCAATTCCATGGCCTCTTCCAATCGGATTTGTCGAATAAACTGACTGGCGGATAATTGTGTCTGCTTTTTGCATTTACGGAGCAGGCTGGAGCGGCTCATATGCATGGCATCTGCCAATTCCGATACGCCAAAATGTTCATCGCCCAGATGTTCCAGTACGATGGCTTTGGCCTCATGGGTAAATTTCTGCCCTTTTGGTTTGTCTAGCATGGTGGTTTGCAGATTGATAGCTGCATGGGTTTAACAAATATAAACGATTTCTTTCCATGGAGAAAATGCAGGTTTTGCCGCATAATTTATATCCATGCACCATAATTTTTATGGACTGCGCAGGACTTACATACAATGCGGCATGGCTGATTAGTACTGCATCAGGCTTTGGGGAATCTTTGTAACGTAAAATTTATTGTTCAACACTTAAAACGAAAACTCATGAAAAATTTTAAAAACAATTCAATGAAACATCTAACGTACGCATTGCTTATTGTAATGGTAAGCCTATCCGCCTGCGGACAAAAAAAGTCAACCTCCGATAAGGAAGAAACAGCCAAAACAGAGGTAAAAGCCCCTGATGTGGCCCTTTCTGCTGCCGTGGTCGCTGGAAATCTGGAAGCGGTGGAACAGCATATCAAAGCTGGGACCGACATCAATGAAAAGGACGCCCTTAGCGGTTCCACTCCATTGATCACAGCTATTACTTTTGATAAGAAGGACATTGCACAAACCTTGATAGATGCGGGAGCAGATTTGTCCATTAAAAACAATGATGGTTCCACTGCACTGCATGTGGCCGCTTTCTTCTGTAAAATCGATGCTGTTCAAATGCTATTGGATTCGGGCGCGGACAAAAAAATAAAAAACAACTACGGGGCAACACCGCGCGAAACCGTTGTGGGCCCGTTTGCCGATGTAAGGCCCATTTACGAAATGATGCAGCAACAATTGGGGCCTATTGGCTTGCAATTGGATTTGGAGGAGGTTGAAGAGACCCGTCCTACTATTGCCGTAATGCTGCAATAATCCATCAAAAAACAACAGTCATCATGAAAACAGCACGTAGACACGATATTGATTGGTTGCGGGTAATTACCATTGCCCTGTTATTGATCTATCATATTGCCATTATTTTTCAACCTTGGGCCATGTTTGTTGGTTTTGTAAGGAGCGAACAATCCCTTGAAGGGCTATGGACCCCGATGACATTGCTCAATGTGTGGCGTATCCCTATTCTGTTCTTTGTATCGGGCATGGGGCTCTTTTTTGCCATGCGCAGACGTAACTGGAAACAATTGATAGGGGAGCGGACCAGACGTATTTTGTTGCCGTTGTTGTTCGGGATAGTGGCCATTGCACCGTTGCATATGTTTATTTTTCAAAAGTTCTATAAACTGCCTTTGGGATACTATCCGCATATGGGGCATCTATGGTTCTTGGGAAATATTTTTGTCTACGTGCTGTTGTTTTTACCTGTTTTTTATGTGTTAAAGCAAAGAGAAGGAGGGATGTTTCAACAAATATTGGGTTCACTGATGTCCAACCCTGTTGGCCCCTTGTTGGTTTCGTTGTTCTTTATGTTGGAAGCCATTTTAGTAGAACCACAGGTATATTCCATTTATGCGGAAACTTGGCATGGGTTCTTTTTAGGGGCATTGGCCTTCTTTTTTGGGTATTTGTTCGTTTACAGTGGCCAACATTTTTGGGATACCGTAAAAAAATGGCGCTGGGGCTATTTGGCACTTGCCTTGACCATGTATGCGGTACGGTATTTGGAGTTCCAGTTGGAAGCTCCCGGATATCTCATGGCCTTGGAATCAAATTGTTGGATTTTCGGAATCCTTGGTCTTGGTTATCGGTACTTGAACAGGCCCAGCGGGCTGTTGCAATACTTGAGCCAGGCGGCCTATCCTGTTTATATCATCCATATGTTTGTGATGTATTTGGGTGCCCTGTTGATTTTGCCATTAAAGATTCACCCGTTTTTACAGTTTGTAGCCATAACGATGTTCACTTTTATAGTGTGTTATTTGTTGTTCGAATTCCTTATTCGTAGGATATGGTTTTTGCGGCCTCTGTTTGGTCTAAAGGGGAAGATGGGCAAAGAGGTTGCAAAAAAAATCATAACTAACGATGCTTAAATGCAATTTTTAAGGAGGTTTTGGCAAAACGAACCCAGAACTCTTCGTTGAACTATTTTATACCTCATATATTTGCAACGTTTTGATTTTAAAACTATAAACAAAAATTATGAGTAAAGTAAAAGAGAATGACACTGTAAAGGTGCACTACACAGGTAAATTGACCAATGGACAGGTTTTTGACAGTTCATTGGAGCGCGAACCTATGGAGGTAGCCTTGGGACAGGGTCAACTTATACCGGGTTTTGAAAAAGGACTTATTGATATGGCCGTGAACGAAAAGAAAACCATCACCATAGATAAGCAAGATGCGTATGGAGAGGTGAACGAGTCACTTTTTCAAAAAATCTCCAAAACACAACTACCTGAAGACCTAAAACCAGAAGTGGGTATGGGCTTGGTAGGTTCCAATGCACAAGGACAGGAACAACAGTTTAGAGTGGCCAAGGTAGAGGAAGAGGATATCATCATAGATGCCAACCATCCATTGGCCGGCCAAGATTTGGTATTCGACCTTGAAGTGGTAGAGATACTTTAAATAAACGATTTTTATACTATATTGGAAAAAGCCATCCAAAAGGGTGGCTTTTTTGTGTTATCTCTTTATGTGCTGCCCTATGTATGGGCGTAGCCAGTCAAATAGCGAAGCTTTAAGACGTGAAACCATATTTTTCCATATGTCATAGTTGTACTATAATGTTCTCGCGTTATGTAACTTCAGCTTCGGTACGGCATGAAAAGGGAAGGTCTGAGAGACCTTTTCTTTTTTGAGCGGGCTGAAGCGTTGGCAAAGTTGGTACCGTACTTCCTGAAAACTTTCTTCTAAAGATTTTCTTTTAAAATGTAATGGAATACTTTTTATGCGATTCGACGTAGGAGGGGAGTGTAATGTGTGTGGAATGACAAAAAGCTCTGAACTGCTTTACCAAATCAACTTTCACCCCTAGCCCTTCAGAAATACGCAAAAGTATATCGAGACCTACTGAATATCTTCCCTGTTCAATCCTACTTAAATGGGCAGCGCCGATATTTGCAAATTAAAACCAAGGCATTTGAACTAGAAATTTCGATAAACACCGGTTATTAAAATCTTATATAAGAAAAATAGTGTTAATTTAAGGCTAGAATTTACCAAACAAACTATCCAAACTATCTCTTAATGAGAACTACAATATTTTGCCTTTTGGCTTCAGCATTTGTACTGATTTCTTGTTCAACCGAATCTACATCCGAAGATTTAATACCCTCAGAAATTGATGGTGTCCATACATTTCAAATTGATTTTACCGAACTAAATGCACAGAGCACATCACAAAAAGGTACGGAAAACCTTGAACCTATTTTTGCCTTGATTAGCGTAAAAAGTAGTAATGGGAGCTCAATTCTTAATAGGAAAAGGATTAATTTGACCCATGTGAACGGAAGTTACAGTACTTCTGAAATAATTTTAAAAGTAGGTAATTATAGGCTAACAGAGTTTATTGTTGTCGATGAGAATGATGTGGTTATTTCAATGGTGCCATATGAAAGTTCGGCAATGTCACAGTTCGTTGCCAATACTTTGCCCATAGCATTTGAAGTTTCAGAAAATGAAGTAAATAATACACCTACAGAAAACCTATTTACCGCTGGTTTTACATCCACTGATTTTGGGTATACTGGCTTAAGCTTGGAGTTTCCTAAGATTTCTGATTTTTTTGAGTTACAAATAGATGAATCCGAGCTACAAACAACCAAGACTTTAACTATTAAATCGCTTACGGGTTCGAATTTTTTGGTGGATTGGGGAGATGGGGTTGTTGATGATTATACTACCTCCACAACCCATACAGAAGAACCGATTGAGCTTGTTCATATTTATGAGACCGCTGGAAATTATACTATAACTATTAATGGCCCCATTGAGGTTATAGAATACTTTTCATTTATGGGAGGTGAAATTCCAAATGAGATATATCAATATCAAAATAATTTGGTTTCGGTTGACTTAACTAAATTAAAATTGCTGAAGTATGTGGGGATTAATGAAGGAAGATTATCCACCATAGATGTTTCTGGTAACCTAGTGTTGGAAAATTTAATAGTGTATCGAAATAACCTGACCAGTATTGATTTATCTGGCAACCCGAATTTAAAGGAGATATATATAATTGAAAATTCCTTGACAAGTTTGGATATCACACAAAATCCAAATTTAGAACAGATCTACGTGTCAGAAAATCAGTTGACAACATTGGATTTGGCTAACAATAAAGATTTGGTGCTAATGTCTGCCAATAAAAATCAATTAAGTAGTTTGGATATATCTAATAATACTAAACTAACCCATGTACATTTAGGTAGTAACTTACTAACCCATTTAGATACCTCGAATAATGCTGAATTGATTTCCTTGTCTGTTGGATTTAATCAGGTAACTTCTATTGATGTTTCGAACAATCCATTGCTAAAATTCTTGCAAATTAATGAGAACAAAATAAGTAGCTTGGATATTTCGAACAATCCAAATCTTGAAAGTTTGGATGCAAATGACAATCTGTTCACTGAGTTAAATATTTCAAGTAATGAATCCCTAAATCGCTTGGTAATTGGCAATAACAATTTTCAAACCATTGATATATCCAACAATCCTTTTTTGACTTCATTGCAGTTCGCAAACAATCAATTCGATAAAGAAATTCTGGATGAAATTATTTCCATTTTGTATAATAATGTGGTTTTATATTCATTAAAAGAAGGCACAATGTATTATTCAGATAACCCAGGAACAGAAAGTATTGATGGTGGTAGCATTACAAAGTTGGGTGAAATGGTCGATACCTATCAATGGAAAATTTACGGAAATTAAATTGTACTATAATTTACATTATGTAAAATAGGATATTTTGAAAACCTCCAGCCCCTTGTAATCCCTTACTTGGGTAAAATCAACAATGGTACTTTTGTTCTACGTATTACGGCCTTGATCGGGTTTGATTTTAGCATCATTCTATTTCCCGCTTTTTTTGGAACGCACAACAACTGTGTATTGGTATGTGATACGTAATTTACCAAACCGTTCAAAGCGTTGATGCCTTTGGGAAATTTGTACGAAATTGTATTGTGCAACGGAAAATCACGCTTTTCCGCTGGATTTTGGGAAATATCAAAATGCAGTACAGGTTTCTCGCTGTTCCGTGTTAAATCCATGATTACTTCCAAATCAGATTCCTTTAGTTCATGGCCAAAAAAACCAAGGTTAATATCCTTAAATGTGTGGAATTTATCATCCTCTCCCAAAATCAGCACATTGGTACTAAGCGTTTGGTTGATGACAAAATCGGTTATACTCTCGGAGAAAATGCCAAATCTGGGCCTTCGCTTTCCCAAAACCAAAATATCGGGCTTGTGCAATGCCAAGTAATCCCTTACCCTATGCTTTACATGTCCATGTTCCAACTTGTAACTAATGGGTAAATGCTCTTGCTTGCCCATGTTAATGATCAGTTCCTTGATTTGGGCCTGGGAAGATTCATAATCTTTGGTGCTGATACTATTTTTTCCGTTCAACAAATTGTTCGGGTTTACATGGAAGACTTCCAAGGAACCATCAATTTGCTTGGCCAACTCCAGAGCACTGGTCAGTACAAATGCAGAACTTTTGGACATGTCCAGCAACACGGATATACGGTATTTTTTTTGTGCTGTTTCCATAGGCGCTTGTTTATGATGACCATTCTTAAAGTTAGCATCAAACCATCTATGAATCAGGGATTTAACTTTTGTTTAATAATTAAATGCGATTTTTGCAAAAAAATCATCTTAAAAATGAAATGTCATCAAAAAATTAAAACAAATGTTTTATTTTTTTAGCTAAACCTATCGAAATTGTATAAGGTGCATAACGTAAAGGTACATCTAGCCAAGTACCTCTTTTTGCGATGGATTTATGATGGGAGAACAAGTCAAACGTGTGTTTTCCATGGTACCCCCCTATTCCGGACTGCCCAACTCCGCCAAACGGCAAATCCTTGTTGCTGATATGTACGACGGTATCGTTAATGGTGCCGCCACCAAAGGAATAACGGTCCATCAGGCGTTTTTGGAATTTTTTGTTGCTGGAGAATACATAGAACGCCAATGAGTTTGGGAATTTGGAAATATATGCATGCAGTTCGTTTTCCTCAGTATAGGAAATCAAGGGCAAAACAGGCCCAAATATCTCCCCTTCCATAATCTTGCTGTCCAATTTGGGTTCATCTACTAAAGTGGGCGCCAAATAACGGTCGTTATCCGTAACATCCCCTCCAAAAAGCACTTTTTCGCCTTCAAGCATTTTTTTGAGTTCCTCGAAGTGTTTACCGGTAGCAATTCGAGCAAAATCATTTGAAGCTTCCATATCCTGCCCGTAAAACTCGGTGATGCATTTTTTAAGGTTGTCTATCAGAGCACTTTTCACTTTTTTGTGGACTAAAATATAGTCCGGAGCTATACAGGTTTGCCCTGCATTGATAAACTTGCCCCATGCAATGCGCTTGGCCGCCAATTTTATGGAAGCTGTTTCATCCACAATACATGGATTTTTACCACTGAGTTCCAAGGTAACGGGCGTTAAGTGTTCTGCTGCACTTTTGTAAACAATCCTGCCCACTTTGGTGCTGCCCGTAAAAAAAATGTATTCCCACTTCTCGGCCAATAGTTGAGTGGATACCTCTACTCCACCCTCCAACACGGTCACATATTCGGGAGGAAACACTTTGCGGATTATTTGCGAAATGATTTTGGACGTATGTACACTGAACTCCGAAGGTTTCAAAATAGCTGTATTCCCTGCTGCCACAGCACCAATCAAGGGTGAAATGGCCAACATAAATGGATAATTCCACGGTGAAATAATAAGTACTTTACCGTAAGGTTCGGGCTGTATCCACTCTTTTGATGGAAAATTGGCCCAAGAGCCGAAAACCCTTTCGGGTTCGCTCCACGAACCAATGTTCTTTATGGCATATTTAAGTTCGGCAAGCGCCAATTGGGTCTCCGTGGCCAAACTTTCGAACTTTGGTTTTTTAAAATCGGCGTACAGGGCATCACAAATCGCATCCTCTTGGTCCATAACCTCTTGTTGCAGTTTTTTGAGATACTGTTTTCTAAACCCTAGATTCTTGGTTTTCTGTGTGGCAAAAAAGTCATTTTGGGCCTTCACCAATTGCTTAACCATAAATTGATTGTTTCCTTAAATATAATCAAACAAGCAGTAATCTGTCCAAAATAAAAAGCACCGGTAAGTCCGGTGCTCTTCAGTTTTATTTTTTAAAAGAAAATTACAAGGTAATCTCCTCGGTAGCTCCATTGGGATAAATAAGTGTGGCGAGATTGTCGCATTCACCGTTTCCAAAGTCAACGGTTACGGCCAATCCATTTTTGGAAACCACCATGGTACCCGTGGTCATATGCTCGCAAGCAACGCTCCCTTGAAGGTCTTGCAAAGTTTCAACAGCGTAGGTGTTCCCATCGGCTTCTATATTCCAACTTCCGGCAATGGAAATCGTGGTGCTTTCCAAGCTATCGCCAAAGGCAATGCTAAATGTTTTGGTGCCATTCTCGGAAATAATGGAACCATCTTCCATTTCCACGGACATATCACTGACAATGGAAAATGAAACAGCACTTTCCTCTGTACTTGCTGTAATTTCAAAAGTTCTGGTTCCGTTCACTTTAATGTTGCCAACATAAAAATCTTGGTACGTAGCGGTAAACGAAGTCGTTTCTTCCCCTACTTCGTAGGTGGCGGTAACGGTTCCGTTAACATTATCGGTTCCGTTGAGCACACAATTATTAAAGGTTGCCACAAAACCTGTTTCGGTATATTCGGCAGTATAGCATTCACCTTCCTTGCCAACAATGGCACTTTCATCCGAATTGCCAGCGAATATTTCCGCTAGGGCCGTATCGGTGGCCCCGGCAATATCATCAGTCGTTAAAACAGTCTGTAATTCCGCTTGGGTAAGCGTTTCACCATCACCGGACATGCCATCTTCACTACAGGATTGAAAGCCGATAAATCCGATTGCCATTAAAGCGATGGATAGATTACGTAGATTAAGTTTCTTCATGTTATTTGGTTATAAATGTGTGCTAGAACAACGAAACACATTTATTTTTAGTGTGGAAGACCGTCTCCAATTCGATGAAATGCAATTTGATTTGAAGCAATGTTCTTGAAATTATGTTAATTTCATCAACCTAAAGTCAAGCTCCTATGAAAAATACCAAGATACTTACCTTGTTGATTTCAACCTTTATATTGATGGTTTCCTGCAGTGAGGATGGCGATGATGGCCAATCCGGTTTTACCAGTACGGAGCTTGTGGGCACTTGGGTCTTGGTAGAGGTCAATTTAAGTGATCAAGTGGATATTGATGGAGATGGGCAATCCTCCAACAATTTGCTGGATGAAACAGAATGTGTATCGGGAAGCATTATTTTTAATGGCGATACCACTTACCAGTTTGAGCAGGCGAGTTTTACGATTACCTCCATAACCAATAATCTGTACCATGTGGATTGTTATGGAACCGACTTGGCCACCGGTGCTTGGGCCAGTGATGGTTCAATTGTCGCTTTTCAGGGGAGCAATGTTTTGGACAACAACTTCCAGTTGATGGGGGGGCGGATTATTTGGAACGAAGCTGAGGAATTGCCAGGCGTTGCATCCTATGTTTATGAAAAGCAGTAGCATTATATCATTAACCTTAATACATGGGCAAACTATCAGCTTTAAGGGATAAAATCAAAGTGCATCTGTTAGAGCAGATTCAAAATGGGAAATTGCAAGTGGGCAAGACCATAAATTTGGCGGCGCTCTCACGGGCAACAGGCATTAGTGTAACGCCCATTCGTGAGGCGTTGACGCAATTGGAGCAAGCACAGGTAATTCAAGCGGTGCCCAATCGCGGCTTTGTAGTGGCCAAGCTGTCCAAACCAGAAGTCAAGAACCTTGTGGAAATTGTGGCACAGTTGGAGGTGATGGCCTTGGAAAATTCCGAATTTTCTACTGACGGAATGGTAACTTTGGAAAAGTTGCAATCTGAACTCGAAGCTACGGAAACCATTGCAGAAGGGTTACGGGCCCGATTCAATTTTCATAATTATTTGGTACAACATTGTGCAAATCAAGTATTGTTGCAAATATTGAATGACCTCAAGGTCAGGCTTCATTTTTACGAACACGATTTTATCAAGGACTTGGGCTTTTTTAAAAAACTGAGTGCCCAGACGCATTCCGTGGTAGACGCCATTCAAGAAGATAATGTACCTACGGCCGCATTGATCCTACGTATGCACTGGATGTCCATTTTGGAGCATATTGAAACGCAGATCAGTGTTAAAAATGGTTAATCTTCTGATTGTCAAAATAAAATAAGCCTAATTTCGTTTTTAAGTAAAATAATTCACCATGAATTACTTGAACAAAGAAATAGAATCGCGCACCAAGATAAAGAAATCCAAATCACTGGTAAAAAGACAGATTTCTTGTGGAACTTTTCAAGATTTCGAAACCTTGGATTTTGACAATCACAATAGAGCGGTTCCAAGAAACTAGTCTCCCTCCTGCT
>JANSXF010000026.1 GCA_024743095.1 Flavobacteriaceae bacterium | reverse complement strand
GTTTTTAAGATAAGACCAGGTATGGATTTGTTTTTGCCATCCTTTCCTTTGGCAACCATGGTAAAATAGGAGGAGTTACAGTGTTTGACTTCTCCTGTTGTCACATTTTCGGATTCTACACGCACGCCTACGACCATTGAGGTCCTACCTGTATAATTGATGGAAGCTTTCAATGTTGCCAATTCGCCCACCTCAATGGGATTTAGAAAATCAACCCGATTTACCGAAGCTGTCACACAATAGCTCTGGGAATGTTTTGAAGCGCAGGCAAAGGCGATTTGATCCATAAGATTGAGAATGTGCCCACCGTGCACCTTGCCGCCAAAATTGGAGTGGGAGGGGAGCATAAGTTCGGTGATGGAAACCCTGCTTTCTCTGGATGATTTGAATTTTTTCATACTAATTCCTAAAAATCGGTGATTTTTCAGACTTTACTTCTGTGATAAAATATTTGGTGTCGCCCAGCCAGAAAAAAGTGGCGTAACGCTCTTTATAGGTAATTTTGATATACTGGCCTTGGAACTCTTTCATTTTTTCAATGATTTCCTTTTCACCATCTTCTACGGAGAATGAAAATACATTGGTACCCGATAATCCCTGACTGATCTGTCCTTCCCACGTTTTTACCATTACGCCTTTTCGACTAAATTTAATAAGTTCCCCGGAACGGTATCCCTCGCTATAGGGCACGTAATAGATAAAGGCAAAATACCCCACAATGCCAACAACTACGGCAACTATAAAAATGGTCAAGAATTTTTTCATGGTAGTGTTTCTAGTTTAGTTCCTCAAGGTCATCATCCAATGCGCGCTTGAGCAGTTTATCGTCTATACTCTTACTGGCCTTGGCTCCCAAGGATTTTAATTTTTCCACCCGTTTGATCAGGTTGCCACGTCCTGTTAGCTTTTTCATTGTGCTCTGGTAGGTGTTTTGTACCGTTCCGATTTGATTACCGATCTTTAAAAGTTCATCGGTCAAATTGGTAAAAGAATCGTACAATTTGCCAGCTTCGGTGGCAATTTCAATGGCAAATCGCTTTTGTTTGTCGTTTTTCCAAAGGTTGTCCACCAACTTTAAGGCCGCCAACAGTGTGGAAGGAGTCACGATGATCACATCCTTCACAAAGGCATCCTCGTACAGATTGGGCTCAAAGGCCGAAGCGATTGCAAAAGCAGGCTCTGTTGGGATGAACATAAAAACGGTATCGGGGCTTTCGTCAATTAAAAGCTGATAGTTTTTCTTGCTCAACTCTTCCACGTGCCTTTTAATGGAATCTATATGTTGTTTTAGATAAATTTCCCGTTGCTTCTCATCTTCTTCCGATACATATCGTTCAAAATGAACTATGGAAACTTTGCTGTCCACGATCATTTTCTTGCCATCGGGTAAATGGATCAGCACATCGGTCTGGTATCGTTTTCCATCCTCGTCCTTAAAACTGTCCTGTAGCGTGTATTCTCTATCTTTGGTGAGCCCGGATTTCTCTAAAATGCGGGTCAAGATTACTTCGCCCCAGTTCCCCTGCATTTTGGAGTCGCCTTTTAATGCTTTGGTCAAGTTTTCGGCCTCTTGCGTTATTTTTAGGTTTTGACTGCGTAAATCAAGCAATTGTTGTTTTAAGGCAGCGTGCAGACCAAAGTTTTCCTGCTGGGATTTCACCACTTTTTCTTCAAACTCTTTGATTTTTTTATTTAACGGGTCCAGTATATTGTCAATGTTTTCTTTGTTGCTCTTGGTGAACTTTTCACTCTTCTCGTCTAGAATCTTATTGGCCAGGTTTTCAAATTCTTTGGTGAATTTTTCCTGAAGTTTTTCCAGTTCCTGTTTTTGTTCCAGCAGTTTTTCCTCCAGATTGTCCGATTTGGATTCTTCACGGGCAAGGGCAACTTCCAGCTCTGATTTTTTGGCTTGAACCTCCTTTAATTCCTCCTTTAAAGCACCTTCCACTTCTTTGGATTTGATTTCCCTGTCTTGCCAGACACTCTCGGTAGACTTGGTTTTCAGTTTTTGAATATACACCCCCACAAAGAGCCCAATGGCCAATGTGATGATGAAGCCTATAATAATGTAGATAAGTTCTGCGCCCATTAAAAATTTTCTGAAGGATAAAGATAACGGATTCCGATTGATGCCGAAATGGAAAGTGTACTTACTTATTCACTTTAAAAGTTCCCGTTTCATGGTCAAATTGTACCATTTCCGAAGGAAATAACGTATCAAAGTGTTTTTGTTCAATAAGTTGACAAGGGTCTCCGAAGGGATGGTCCTTTCCGTCCAAAATCAATATTCGGTCACATAACTGAATGGTCAATTCAATTTCGTGGGAGGTGAACAGGATGGTCTTTTGTTTGTGGTGCGCCAGTTCCTGAAGCATTTTTAAGATCTGTACTTTGTGGTACAGGTCCAAATGTGTCGTAGGTTCATCCAAAAGAATCAAAGACGTATCCTGCGCCATGGCTCTGGCCACAAGAACCCGTTGTAGCTGCCCATCGCTAAGTTCGTGGCATTTGTTGTTTCGGAGTTCATCCAACAAAAAGGCATCCAAACTCGCCTGAATTTGTTGTTTGTCCTCTTTGGTCAGGGTGCCCAACCAATTGGTGTAGGGTTGTCTTCCAAGTGCAATCAATTCCTGAACCGTAAGATTTTTGGATGCAGGTGGTTCGGTCAATATCACACTGAGTTCTTTGGATAGCGTTGTGGAGGTATATTTTTCTAACGGTTTGTCATTCAAAAGGATGTTGCCAGAAAGTTTAGGTTGGAATCCGCCCAATGTCCGTAGCAAGGTCGATTTTCCAATGCCATTGATACCCACCACACCACAGAGCATTCCAGCCTCCAAATCAAAATTGATGTTTTTCGCAACGGTTTTAGTTCCGTAACCAATGGATACATCGCTAATGGACAATATGTTTTTCCCTGTTTTAGCCATTAGAACATCATTTTACGTTTACGGACCAAAAGCCATATCACCACAGGCGCCCCTACCAAGGAGGTAATGGCATTTATGGGCAAAACACTGGCAGAGTTGGGCAGTTGCGCCAAAGTATCGCACAGCAGCATTAAAATGGCGCCGTAGAGCATTACGCCGGGAATCAACACTTTGTGTTCCATGGTATCAAAAATCTGTCTGGTCAAATGGGGTACGGCCAAACCTACAAAAGCGATGGGTCCTGCGAATGCGGTGATTCCGCCAGCCAATAATCCCGTTGCGATTATTATGGTCAATCTGGATTTCTTTAAGGAGATTCCTAGGCTTTGGGCATAATTCTCGCCCAAAAGGAAAGCGTTCAACGATTTTATGGAGACAATACTTAACAAAATACCCACAGTTACGATGCTTCCCAACAAAAGCAGTTGGTTTACGGATAGATTGCCGACGCTTCCGAAGGACCAAAAATTGAACCGTTGTAAATCCTCAGCACTGGAAAAATAGGCAAGAACGCTCACGATTGCTGAGGTTATACTACCGAACATCAACCCAATAATAAGCAGGGCCATGGTGTCCTTAACCCGTTGGGCCACAATCATAACTGTCAAGAGCACCAAAAAACTACCTATGCTTGCAGCGATCGAAAGGGTGATGTCTCCCAAAAATGATAGGGAAGTGTACCCTGCAAAAATAGAGGTGCCCATCAAAAGAATAGCGGCACCTAAACTTGCCCCCGAACTGATTCCCAATACAAACGGACCTGCCAAGGGATTCCGGAACAGGGTTTGCATTAAAAGTCCGCTCAGCGAAAGTCCGGCTCCGACCAAAATGGAGGTAAACGCTTTTGGTACCCGATAATCCCATATGATGTATTCCCAAGAAGCAATTTCCGGAGTTTCTCCCAACAAGGTGGACATTGTATCTGGAAAAGGTATGGTGACCGACCCCGAACTTATGTTCAAAAGCAACGAACATAGCAAGGCCAGCAACATCAGTATAAAAGAGAACCGATATGTTCTGGAACCTTGCATTTACGGTAACGGTTTAATGAATTGCAGTTCGTGTTTGGGCAATACTTCCGGATGTAATATTTTGATAAGGTCTCTTAACACCAAATCGGGGCGGTGAGGAGCCAACTCGTAAAAAATGAGTCCTCCAGTTTCGCCTTTGTCAATGGCATTGGAGTAGACGTTTTTGTTTTTATAGGCATCGAACTCTTGGTGATGTGGATTGGCCTCGGCCAATTCGGTGTAGTTGGTCACTGCAGATGGATTGAACCAAAATTCGGCACCTTGAGCCTTCTCCAAAACCGATTCCAAACTGAGCCCTATGCTGCCTGTTTCAGTATTGTTGGCCCAGAGATAATCGGAGTTGGCATCGTCTAAAAACTTCGCCATCCAACTTTCGCCACCAGCTACGTACCAAACATCTTTGTAGAGTCCGCCGGTTAGGACAGTTGGTTTGCTTTGTGCCTTCTGGGCAATTTCTTTGGCTTTTTGGTATGATGATTCAACGGATGCAAAAATACTGTCGCCTAAGGCTTCTTTTTCAAAGAAAGGCGCAAAAAACTTTATCCATTCCGCTTTTCCCAAGGGGGTGTGTTCCACCCAGTCACCGTTATAGACCACTGGTGTTCCCGATTTCTTGATTATGTCGTAGGCATTATTTTCATTATTGATGCTAAACCCCACGATGAGCTCAGGGTTCAAGTTTAGTACTATTTCAGTATTGAGCATATCGTTCATGCCCAAATTTTGGATTTGTCCGTTGTCCACTAGTTTTCGGGCTTCTGGGGAAGAAATATAGTCCGTATTCGGGAAACCGACCACAGTGTTCAGTTCGTCGAGCTGTAGCAATGGTTGAATATGGGTAGTGGAGGTGAGCACCACTTTTTCTACCGGTGTTCCGATAATGGCATCATAGGCATCTCTTGGAAAAGACATTGCCGCCAATTTTTCCTTTGGTGCCAGTGCATATTTGAAACTGTCTGATCCTGGCCAAGCATTGGAGACTTCAATAATGGTGATATCACCTTCATGTTGTACGGTAAAACCGGTTGCATGTGCAATGCTTGAGGCCTGTTCTTGATTTTGGACAAGCTGCTTTTTTTCTACTTGTTTGCACCCCATCGAAACAACCAGAAAGAAGCTCAGGAATAAAATTGACCGCTGTTTTTTTGCCATGAGTCAAAAGTAAGATTATTTAATTTTTACGGAAAAAGATTAAACAGATTGATTAGTTTTGACCCCGAATTTTGGTTCGCACGGAGTTTTCGTGGGATTAAAAGGGAATCCGGTGCAATACCGGAGCTGTTCCCGCAACTGTAAATGTATGCCAAACTGGTTTTGGCACCTCGTAAAGAAAGAGGGTGTTGCTTTTCTACATGCCCACTGTTCAATTTGTTGAATGGGAAGGGCGAGCAACAATACAAAAGCCAGGAGACCTGCCATATTCAAACAATCAATGTTAAACTTTCGGGATAAAAGTTTACGTATGGGCATCATACTATTCTCCCGTTTATTCAATTAAACGAAATGAAAAAAAATCATTTATGGTTAATTACCGCTGTCTTGGCGGGGCAAGGAATTTTTGCGCAAAATGTACAGCAAGATTCACTTAAAGTGCAGCAACTTGATGAGGTTGTGGTAAGCGATTCAAAATTTGAGTTGAAACGTGAAAACTCAGGAAAAACGGTAATCAAAATTACTGAAGAGGAAATGCAGCGCAATCAAGGTAGGACGGTTGCGGAGATCATTAACACCAAAAGCGGTATCGAGATTGCAGGAAGCCGCGGTAGGGACGGTGACGTTCTAGGAGTGTATGCCAGAGGTGGCCGTGGTCGTCAGGTTTTAATCATTATCGATGGTGTTCGTGTGCAGGATCCATCCACATTTTCTGCTGAGTACGATCTTCGGTTGCTTTCGCCCAACACCATCGAATCCATTGAAATTATTAAAGGAGCGGCAAGTACGCTTTATGGGACCAATGCGGTTACGGCCGTAATCAACATCACTACAAAAAAGAGTTCCGAAAAGAAGATTGCAGGTAATTTTCAAATGAGCGTAGGGACCAATCAAACTGCCGATGACCAGAATTATAATATCGGAAGCATTCAAAATTCCGCGAATGTGAACGGAACTTTGGGCAAGTTCAATTATGGGGTCGATTTTTCCAACCGATATAAAAGTGGGCTATCCGCTGCGGTGACCCCAGAAAACGAGGAAGACATTTTCTCACACTTCAGCACCAATGTAAAGCTTGGCTATCAGTTTTCCGAAAATTTTGGGGTGCAAGTGTACGGAAACCAGACCAAGTTTAGGAACGAGTATGATGCAACTATGGCCGAAGCTGATAATTTGGGCGAAAATGAGCAGCAACGAGTAGGGTTGTCATCTGAATTTGGATATGGTAAAGGTTCCATTCACTTGAATGCCGCTTATACGGATTATGGGTCCGTGGCCAATGACACCTTTGGTGAAAGTATCACCGAGGGAAGCAATTGGGTATTGGATGTGTATAACAAATATGTTTTTGGAGAGCAATTCCACACTATTTTGGGTGTGAACTATATTAAGGACGAGGCCATCTTTGCTGATGAAGTGGATTTCACCATTGTGGATCCTTACGCCAATGTGGTGTATGTTTCGGATTTTGGTTTGAACCTGAATGCGGGTGCCAGACTGAACAATCATTCTGAATATGGTAACCATTTTGTGTACAACGTGAATCCATCATTTGTGTTTGACACGGAAAACGGATATGTGAAGTTGATGGGGTCGTATGCTACATCGTACATCACACCTAATTTAACGCAGTTGTTCGGTGCTTTTGGTGGAAATCCGGCGTTGGAGCCAGAAGAAAATTCTACTATTGAAGGGGGAATTGAATTTAAACTGGACAATACGTTCAGAATCAGTACGGTCTATTTTAATAGAAATGAGACAAATGCCATTGGATATGATCCCAGTTTTATGAGCATCAATGTAACGGATGAAATCGATGCCAATGGGGTGGAAGTGGAAGTTACGTGGTTGCCCTTGAGTAATTTTAGCGTCAATGCCAATTATACCTTCACGGAACGGAAGGGCGACAATGCCATTCGTATTCCCAAGCATAAAGCGAATGTATCTTTGTGGTACCAGTTTTGCAAATCCACGGACGCTTCTTTGACCTATGCGTATACGGGCGAGCGTTTTGATACGGATTTTGCAACGTACTCGGACCTTGCGTTGGAGCCGTTTTCATTATTGAACTTTTCCATTAGGCACGAACTGATACAGAACAAACTCAATGTATTCTTGAATGCGGATAACTTGTTGAACGAAGATTACAGGGAGTTGCTCGGATTCACGACCCGAGGACGAAACTTTAGGGTGGGTCTCAACCTAAACCTTTAAAAAAAGAAAAGCGGCCAATTGGCCGCTTTTTTTATTTTAATTCCAATCCAGTAGGAAGTGGTTTATCCAAATACATATGATCTTTTAGGGGTGTTTGCATTCTAGATGTAGTGAATGACTTTGCCGGCATTTCCACGGTAAAGTCTATTTTGGCAGATGCTCCGGTTATTTCTTGAAGGGCCCGGGCCAAAAGCGGTTCGTTTGCATCGCCTAAAATACCAAGATCGGTCAAATCTTCACTTAGGGCAATATCTGGGGCCAGACCGCTGGTGTAATCAGAAAATCCATCCGCATTTTCGTTTCTACCTACCAATGGCTGTAATCCCCAAGAGTTATTCGGGTTGATACGGTTTTCACGATTGCTGCTATAAACAAAAGAATTCCCAGGGTCGTCCACCAAAGTAATCGAGAATTCATTTTTACCACTGGTAACCTCTCCAATATGAATTACCTCCATGTATGGGTCAAGTCCGTTCATTACAAGCTCACTGGCAGATGCGGAATCGTTTGTGGCGAGTACAAAAACTCTGTTTAAATTCAGTGTGTTGATAGCTGATTCTCCAGTAGTATTGGCAAAGTAATCTGTTAGGAACTCTTCCTCCAATTGTGCTTGAACCTTGTCGTTCCAACGTTGCTTTACATATACATCGCTGGTATTGGTACCATATATCATGCTGGCCAAAAGGCGAGAAGTATTTACAGACCCACCGGAGTTGTAGCGAACGTCCAAAACAAGTTCAGTAGCTCCGTCAGCCTTAAATTTGGCAAAAGCAGCATTTAAATCTTCATCAAAGCTGCTCAAGAACCTGTTGTACATCAAATAGGCGACCTTAGTGCCATTAACGTCCAAAGTTTCAGCAACCAAGATAGGATTTTCTATTTGATTCTCTATTTTAGTAAGCGACACTTCTTTACTGCTATCGGAAATAACACCGTTTTCAACAGTGGCCATGCCAAGGGTATAGCTGCTATTTTCTCCATATAGTAAACTTATATAATTACTAACAGTAAGTTGAACACCATCAACCCGGGTAAAAAATTCGCCTCGGGATATATCCTTTGTGGATGCATCTGAATCGGGCCATATATACTGAACAAAACCAAAAACATCATTGGATTCGCCTATAATGCCTAAACCAAACTCCACTCCATTGCTTTGTGATATTCCAGAAAGGCTGTTCACCAATACGTTATAATCCTCATTTTCAAAACTAAAACGATCAATGGCAGCATCTTCCCCAACTATTCTTTCATGATCATTGCAAATACTGAAATAAAAATTTCTCGGATCGGGGTAAGATTCCAAAAAAGCTGTGTACTCGGCGTTCGATGCAAATCTGTCGTCAGCCAAGTCTGGAACATCGCCCTGCCAAAAATACCATAGGTTCATAGCTTGCCACATAAAGTTCTGAGCAGCAACATCTGCAGTTGGGTCCGGGTCGGGTGTAGGTCCGTTTTCGATTCCATCATCATCACTACATGACATAAGCAATACGGACAGTCCTAAAAATAGGAAGCAATACTTTTTCATAGCTTAAATTTTACTGAATTTACTCAAATTTTGTTCCAAATTGGTAGTTGGTGTAGGTTGATCGAGTAAAATTACATGGCGATACATATAAATTTGCCCTGCAAAATAGGCAGATTAGAACAGATGGCAAATTTTTTGTAACAAATTTCGATATGTATCGTCTGGATAGTGTAGGTCTGTATTAACGGCACAAAAAACAACTAAGACACAAATGAAACAAACAGAATTTTTAAATGTGGTATTGCCCTTTCAGGACAAACTGTACAGGCTCGCAAAGCGGCTGTTGGTTTCCAGTGAAGAAGCGGAAGACGCCACTCAAGAAATTTTGTTGAAGCTTTGGTCTAAGAACGAGTCCATGTCAAAGTACAAAAATGTAGAGGCCTTTGCCATGACGATGACCAAAAACTTTTGTTTGGACCGTTTAAAGTCCAAACAAGCGGGAAACCTAAAATTAGTTCACAGCAACTACAGCGATGAAAACACCTCCCTACAGAAACAATTGGAGGCCGAGGACAGCATAAGTTGGATGGAACGGATTATGAAAGGACTGCCAGAACAACAAAAAATGATATTGCAGCTACGGGATGTGGAGCAATATGAGTTCGACGAGATATGTGAACTCTTGGACATGAAACCCACAGCAGTGCGCGTGGCACTATCGAGGGCTAGAAAAACAGTAAGGGAGGAATTAATAAAAAAACACAGCTATGGAATTGGGTAACATAGAAAAAATATTGGAAAAGTATTTCGAGGCCACTGCGACAGTGGAGGAAGAAAGAACACTTAGGGAGTATTTTGCACAAGACGAGGTCGCACCTCACTTGGAACAGTACAGGCCCATGTTCAGTTACTTTTCCATGGCGAAGGAAGAAAAATACACCAAGCAGGTTCCATTAAAACCTAGAGTAAACTATTACAAGTGGCTATCCGTTGCGGCGGCAGTAGTTTTGACCTTCGGTATTTATTTTGGTAATCAGTACCAAGAAACAAAACGTTTGGAGGAACAAAAAGCGGAATACGCTTACCAAGAAACCAAAAAGGCTTTTGAACTCTTAGCGGAGAATTTTAACAAGGGCACAGAAAAGGTGGCCTATCTAAAAGAGTTTGAAGAAGCAAAAGAGAAAATTTACAACAACAATTAAAAAAACGAAACAAGATGAAGAAGTATATTTTAATCGCAGTAATGGCAGCTTTGCCTTTGACCGGGTTTTCACAATCCCTTTTTGACAAGTTCGAAGATTTGGATGAGGTCACATCCGTAGTGGTGAACAAAAGCATGTTCAATCTGCTCGCAAAAATCGATGTGGAGGTGGATGACCCCGAAGCACAGGACTTTATGGATATTGCAAGTAGCTTAAAAAGTTTGAAGGTGTTTACTACAGAGGACAAAAAAATAGGTAGTGACATGAAATCTTCTGTGGATAGTTATCTAAGGTCTTCTAAAATGGAAGAATTGATGCGAGTAAAGGACAAGGATGCCAATGTGAAATTCTACATTAAAGAAGGACGTGATGCCGATCATGTGAGCGAACTGCTTATGTTCGTGACCGGTTTGGGCGATGTTGAGGCTAACGGCAGAAAGTTCGAAACGGTGATTTTATCACTTACAGGGGATATTGACCTGAACAAAATTGGCTCATTGACCAAAAAGATGAACTTGCCCGAAGAGCTTAACGAAGCTGGCAAGAAGAATTAATCACACTTCGATTGGCAATAATCGGTAGGGAATTGTAACAAAACACAGAAACTCCCAACTTATTATTGTCAATCGATTTTTAGATTTCAGAATCAATCAAAAACATAGAAAAGATGAAACAGATCATTAAAACCATGTTGGTGGCCGGGGCGGTACTTTTCGCTTCATGTGCTTCTCAGCCAAGTTTACAGGAATATTATGTGGACAATTCGGAGAATCCTAACTTTCTTTCCATAGATGTTCCGGCAAGCATTCTAAAACTGAACGAGGAGGAATTGAACCCAACGCAAAAGGAAGCTATCGAATCCCTCCGAAAGTTCAACCTATTGGCTTTTAAAAAGAATGCTGAGAACCAGGTCGAATATGAATCGGAAAAGAAAAAAGTTCGCGAGATACTCAAGGGAGACGATTTTGTGGAGTTGATGAAAATCAATTCAAAATACGGCAAGGGAGTCATTAAGTATTTGGGTGATGAAGATGCCATTGATGAGGTAATCATCTATGGGGATAATGAAGATAAAGGCTTTGCTCTGGTACGAGTGCTTGGCAAGAATATGAACCCAGCACACATTATCCAATTGATGCAGGCCATTCAAAAATCCGACTACAAAGGAGAAGGGCTCGGCGAAATAGGAGATTTTCTAAAAGGCTAGGATTTATCAAAATATAAAGTTTTGAAGGGCGACAAATGTCGCCCTTTTTGTTTATGGAATGTTTTGAACGAATAAACGAGTGACCTAGTTTAGTATCTTAGTGTCTCATTATAAGAAAACTAACAAAACCAAAACATCATGGAGAAAGCACAAGAATGGTTCGATTACGGAGTTGAGCTGGCAAAAGAATTTGGCCCTAAGCTCGTTACCGCGCTCATCATATATTTGGTGGGCATGTGGGCGGTAAATAAAATAATCAAGACGACCCGTAGGATAATGTCCAAAAGCAAGTACGATCAGTCCCTGCAAAAATTCCTGTTGAACCTGTTCTCTTGGGCGTTAAAGGTATTCTTGATCATCATCGTGATTTCACGTTTGGGTGTGGATGTCACTACGTTTGCCGCAGTAATAGCGGCCGCGGGCCTTGCCATTGGCCTTGCTTTGCAAGGTTCTCTCTCCAATTTTGCTGGAGGTGTGCTCATTATGATCTTTAAACCCTATAAAATCGGTGACCTCATCGAAGCACAAGATGTATTGGGCAAAGTAAAAGGTATTGAAATATTTACCACAAAATTGGTGACACCCCAAAACAGGTTAGCCATTGTTCCCAATGGAGCCATGGCCAATGGGAATATTATCAATTACACCGCGGAAGGTAAAATACGGGTCGATACCGTAATAGGTGTGGGGTATGATGAGGATATTAAAAAAACAAAAGAGGTGTTGTTAAAGGTGTTGACCTCAAACGATAAAGTACTTAAAGACCCAGCGCCTTCCGTAAATGTCCTGGAATTGGCGGATAGCTCCGTGAACTTTGCTGTTCGTCCCTTCTGCAAGCCAGAAGATTACTGGGATGTCTACTTTACGACCTATGAAAACTGCAAGATTGCTCTGGACGAAGCGGGCATTGAAATTCCTTATCCGCATCAAGTGGAAATCCATAAACAAGGATAAATTTTGTGTCCATGGATTCGTTTCTGGTCTCACTAAATAAGAATTCCTGATTTTACAGGAACAAACAACAAAAACCTAAACCCCAGTATAATTCGCTGGGGTAATTTGTTTCAACTCAGTTTTAATATCACCGGAAACCTCCAAGGTTTCAATAAAATCGGCAATTGATTTTTGGTTGATTTTCTCGTTGGTACGTGTCAAACCTTTTAAAGCCTCATATGGGTTGGGATAGCCTTCCCTTCTTAAAATGGTCTGAATGGCTTCTGCAACTACGGCCCAGTTATCCTCTAAATCTTGTTCAAATTTAGCCTGGTTCAATACCAACTTGTTCAAACCTTTTAAAGTGGATTGAAACCCAACAATGGTATGGGCAAAAGGCACTCCAACATTACGAAGCACTGTACTGTCCGTAAGGTCTCGTTGCAATCTTGAGATGGGCAATTTTGCCGATAAATGCTCAAAAATTGCATTGGCCAGTCCAAGGTTACCTTCGGAATTTTCAAAATCGATAGGGTTTACCTTGTGCGGCATGGCTGATGAGCCGACTTCTCCCTTTTTGATTTTCTGTTTGAAGTAATCCATGGATATGTAGGTCCAAAAATCCCTGTCCAAATCAATCAAAATCGTGTTGATGCGCTTGAGGCAATCAAACAAAGCGGCCATATGGTCGTAATGTTCAATTTGCGTGGTTGGGAAGGAATGGTGCAATCCTAGTTTTTCCTGAACAAACTGTTTGCCAAATATCCTCCAATCGTTGTTGGGATAGGCAACTTTGTGTGCGTTGTAGTTTCCAGTGGCACCGCCAAATTTTGCGGCACTTGGTATGTCGTTCAATAAATTGAACTGTTCCTTGAAACGCTCCACAAAAACCTCGATTTCTTTGCCCAAACGGGTAGGGGAGGCAGGTTGACCATGCGTTCTGGCCAACATTGGGATGTTTTCCCATTCTGTGGCAAGTGCTTTCAATTTCTCAAATACATCCAGATAGGAGGGTATATATACATCATTTATCGCCTCTTTGATGGATAGTGGAATAGCCGTATTGTTGATGTCTTGGGAAGTCAGTCCAAAGTGGATGAACTCCTTATATTTTTGAAGGTTTAAAACATCAAACTTTTGTTTGATGAAGTATTCCACCGCTTTTACATCGTGGTTGGTGGTTTTTTCTATATCCTTGATGGCCTGTGCGTCTTCCGAAGAAAACTCTTGGTAGATTTTTTGTAGCTCCGGGAATAACGCCGTATCAAAATCAGCCAATTGTGGTAAAGGAATCTCGCAAAGCGCGATAAAATACTCAATCTCTACCAGTACACGGTATTTGATAAGGGCTTCTTCCGAAAAATAGTCTTTTAAGGCTTTGGTCTTGTTTCTATATCTACCGTCAATCGGCGAAATGGCGTTCAGTTGTGTCAGCGACATGGTCCAGAAAATTTTGAAAGGGTCAAAGATACTTAAACGTTGCGGTTTAGACACCCAATTTGGCCAACTTATCCAGAGTTTTTTTTGCACGGTTTTGGTATCCAGTGCTTCCGTTGGCATAGCTTTCTTCCAGGACTAGTTTGAGTTCGGGGTGAATCCAATCAAATTTTAAACCCAGATAGAACAAGCTGGTCATGGAAAATACCTTGGGTGCCATGTTCATGGGGCCAATAAGCCAATCAAAACAGGAGGCCACCATTTTATCCAGCTGCTTATCCGTGATATTTTGAATAAAAGCAGGATTTTTTTGCTTGAAATATTGTTCGCAGATCATCTCACAAACATGTGCGATGGGACGAATGCAGGATTCAGAATTTAATTCCGACAAACCATTCACAAAATCATCGATAAAGGGAAGAATATAGGATAGCTCCTTTCGCATCAAATGGTCAAAGGTCCAACTGGCATTGAAGGTCCCATTCTTGTCCTCGAGCAATACTTCCTGATAGAGCACTTGGGCCAGAGGGGGTCCATTTTTTAATTGAAGGACCAAAACATCAATCTGCGATTTGGAAATTCTTCCTGAATTTAAAGCTATATGAAGCTGCTCCCGGGTCATGTATTGCGGTTAAGTTGGCTTACGAGCTCGGGAATTCCAGTGGAGGCTGTTTTCGGTATTATAGTAAGGTTATCAAAATCTGCAGACCTGATATTGGGTTTGGGGTCAATAAAGTATATTGGTGTTTGTTTTGGCGCATAATGAATCAAACTTGCCGCAGGGTAGACCTGCATTGAAGTGCCCACGATAATCAAAACCTCTGCTTGTTGGGTAATCTCGGCAGCAGTTTCCAACATAGGGACCATTTCACCAAACCATACAATATGTGGTCGCAATTGATGACCATTATCGTCTAGATCGCCTAACACCAAGTCCTTTTTCCAATCTAGAACATGGTTTTCATTCACTGTACTTCTAACCTTGAACAATTCCCCGTGTAAGTGTACTACGTGCGAGCTACCGGCCTGTTCGTGAAGATTATCCACATTTTGGGTAACAATGCTCACATCAAAACCTTGTTCAAGTTCGGCAAGGGCCAAATGTCCTTTGTTGGGAGCAACATCCAGTAATTGTCGTCTTCTTTGGTTGTAAAATTCAAGTACCAATTCAGGATTTCGGGCAAATCCTTGTGGCGATGCAACTTCCATAACATCATGGCCTTCCCAAAGTCCATTTTCATCACGAAAGGTTTTGAGTCCGCTTTCAGCGCTCATTCCAGCTCCGGTAAGTATTGCGATTTTTGGTTTGGGCATAATTTTGGTCGTTGTTCGGAACTAGTCTTCTTTCCAGTTTTGAAGACGGTCCAAATATAGATAGCTTTCTACAAATGTGCGATGCTCTTTACTCGTCATGGTCTCCAAAAGGTTCAATGCCGATATATAACTGGCCAAATTACCATTGGAGGAGTAAAACTTTCCATCTTTTACAAAAGTTACCAAACTATCGTTCTGGACTTTTAAGTTGGGATAATCCTTTTGAAGTTGTTCACCGCCACCTATCCAAGTTACAATTTTCTTGCCGTCCGCAATTCCGGATTTACCAATCAGCTGCGCGCCAGCACAATTACTTACGGTGTATTGGGTCTCTTCATTTTTTATTTTGATGAATTCCACGATTTTTTCATTGTGTACTTGGGCATACATATCGTAAGCACTTGGAACAAATAATGCGGTCAATTTAGGGCAATTGTCAAACGTATAATCCGGAACAAAATGCATACCCTCCTCGGTGGTTATCGGGTTTTCTGTCTCTGCTATTGTGATAACGTTAAAGAGTTGCTCTCCATCTACTGTTGGTTTTGCAAATACGTCAGAAGTCGCTACAACTTCACTTTGAAGTACTCCGTTATACATTAAAAGTCCAATGGTTGGCAAGTTTTCTTGGAATGGCTTTAAGTGTTTGGTCAATGTATCCGATTGAATTGTAGTGGGCTGATTTTCGGATAGGTCACTTCCAACGGAGTTTTCGGTCTTATTGGTATTACAGCTAGAAAGTAAAACAATGAGCAATAGAACCAGAGGAGTTTTCATAAATATATTTTGATTGGGTTAAATTTATCTTATCTGTCACAAAGCTACCTATCAAAACCTGAATAAAAATTAAACTGGTTTAAGAACATTTTAAAAAAGGGTTATTTTTAAAAAGTATGTCCAAGATTATGCTCTTGAGCATGGAAACCCCGGTTGAAAGTAGTTCATCGGGAAAATCATAATCAGCATTGTGCAAAGCTGGCGTTAACTCACCGGCCCCAATTCCAAACATAGCTGTCTTATAGGATTTGGAAAACCAGCCAAAATCTTCACCGAATTTAAAGGGGATGGGACGTTTTGCAATTGTAAAACCGTTTGCTATGGCAGCACGCTTAATCAATTCGTTACATTTAATGTGGACCGAGCTTGCAGGAAAATGTTCCAACCACTCCAGTTGGAGTTCTAGATGGTATTGTTTACTTACGCTATTGGCAATATTGATCAAGTTTGACCTTAATTTGTCCATTTTATGAGTAGTCCATGTGCGAAGGGTATAATGTAATTCAACATGTGCCGGTGAGATTCCATAGCATACTTGGCCCATGTTGATATGAACTGGGGTTAGAAGGGAAAAATTGGCATCCATTGGTTCGGACACGTTCAATATGGAAAGTTTTTGAATCAATTCGGATATGCCCAAAGCAGGATTGATGCCATTTTCAGGTTCGGATGCATGGGATTCCTTACCATTGAGCTTTATGATGACACTTAACACTTCCGCAGAAAAACCACCATTGGTTATAATAATATGGTGCATGGGTTCCTTGGGAATATTGTGCAGTGCAAAGATGTAGTCGGTCTTCAGACCTATAAATTTTTTATCCTCGATTATTCGTTTTGCTCCTTCTCCAGTTTCTTCAGCTGGTTGAAAAAGCAAGATTACCGTTCCTGATTCCAACGGCTCTTTTTTTAACCAAGGTGCAAGACCGGCAACAATCGCCATATGTCCATCATGACCGCATTTGTGCGACACACGACTTTTGCTGGATCTGTGTAAAAAGGTATTGGATTCTTCAATAGGCAGAGCGTCCAATTCACAACGAATGGTTACGATAGGTCCTTTTTTTGAAAATCTGTATACGGCAGCCAAACCGGCTCCACCAATTCCTTCGATGATTTCGCTGGGATGGTGCTGGGCAATAAAGTTTTTGATTATTTCCGCAGTCCCGAGTTCTTTATTGGAAACATCGGGGTTGGAATGTAATTTATGCCTTAGCTCCCGTATTTCTTTTTCTATCATATAAGGCGTAATATTAGGGTGGCATAGCTGGCTATATCAATCTTGATGGGGTTTTATTCATTTTCAAGGCGTTCAATCATCAATTTCATTTCCTTGATCTCTTTTCTTTGCGCTTCAATAATTTCTTGAGCCAATTGTTTTACTTCAGGGTCTTTGAGCTCAGCCCCGGTACTCGTCAAAATGGCTATGGAATGATGGGGAATCATGGCCTTCATCCATTTAACATCTTCTATGGGAACCTGTTTTCTTACCAAATAGGTTGATAGGGACATCAAAATTAGGCTACCAAGTACAATGCCTAAATTTTTACTCTTGTTTTCATACATATTCCGCATAAATAAGAACATAATAATCGCCATACCGCCAATACCAATAAAAGTCATGTACATTCTTGTCCAACTAAAGAAAACATGGCTCAGTTCATACGTGTTAAAATACATGGTGATGTACATTGATATGGCCGAGCAGATAAGCATCAATGTAAATTTGGTATAATTTTTCATATCAATTTTATTGAGTTGCTTTACAATGCTTTTTTGTAAAGGATTTTATCTTTTCTCCACCAATAAAACTGATATAGACCAATTAGTTTGCCCCTATTCCCTCGAAAGTTATCTTAATCGGTTTTATAGTGCCATCAGGATTGAATTCCATCTTGTCCATGCAGGTTACACGATGGTCGCGGTCTTTGTTGGGAATGGGCCTGCGGTGATAAACTATGATCCACTCATCCGTACCCGGTTTATTGATCACGGAATGATGTCCCGCTCCCGTGGCGATATCTCCTTCATTTGTTTCCAAGACTGTGCCAATACGATTGTACGGTCCCGTTGGCTTATCTGCCATAGCGTAGGCCACTTTGTAACTTCCATCGGTCCAGTTTCCTTCGGACCACATAAAATAATAGATGCCGTTCCGTAAAAACATGAATGGACCTTCCACATAACCTTCCGGGGTGATTTCCTTGAACAGGCTACCATCTTCCCATGGCTCAAAGCCCGTGAAATCTTCGTTGAGTTTCCCTAAGTTGCAATGGCTCCATCCACCGTAGAAGAAATAATGAGTACCATCCATATCTTTAAAGACAAATTGGTCGATGGGTTGTGCATCGTTATAGAAGTCGGAAATCAATGGCTCCCCCAAATGATCTTCAAAAGGTCCAGCAGGGGTATCCGCAACGGCCACACCAATACCTCCATAATGATTAATGTCGTTATTGGGGTCGTAGGAGCTTCTTCCCGGCCGTTGAATATCGTTGGCCCCAAAAAACAGGTAGTACTTGTTGCCCTTTTCAATAACGGAAGGTGCCCAAAGTGCCTGTCTCAACCATTTGATCTTGGTCGTGTCCAAAATACGCTCGTGCTTTTCCCAATTCACTAGATCCTTGGATGAAAAGGCATCAAAATGAAGTTGCTTGTCATAATCGTCCGAAAAGGTGGGGTAGACCCAATAGGTATCCCCAAACACGATTCCTTCGGGGTCGGCATACCAGCCTTCAAAAATTGGGTTGTTGCCGGTTTCTTTGGCTTTTTGGGACATTGCGGATATCCCTGTTAAAAAGCATAGGGCAATGGCAAAGATTTTGTTCTTCAAATTAGTGTGTTTAAGAGATTGCATTTTGTTCATTTTTGAGTTGAATAATCCCTTCTCGAAAAGTTGTTGTTTTGAACGAAGGAAATTTTTGTTCAAATTTATCGAACTTAAAAATATTATCATATTTATAGCGGGGTAACAACTCTTGTAGCTCTTTTACCTGCTTGTTAAAAAAACGTCCTATTTTGAACTGCCACATTTTAAGGATAGTGTATTTTAACTCCCTACCATAAACCTCGGATGCCATATCCATTATTTCCCTATAGGTTGGTCGACTACTATCGCAGGGTAGGTGCCAAGTTTGGCTATAACAATCGGGGGTGTTGCCAATAAGTGCCATGGCCCTGCTGGCATCAGGCGTCCAAATCAATGTCCTTTTGGTGTCATCCCGTAAAGGCACTTTTGGCTTTGCCTTTTTTGCAATATTATCAAAGATCAAAGTGTTGGTTATACTTTGTGTTTTGTTCGGTCCGTAGAATTCTGGTGCCCTGCAGATTACTGCCTGAATGCTCTTATTTTGTATTTCTTTCAATAGCATTTCTGTTATTTGGGCCCTTACTTTTGATTTTCTGCCCACAGGTTCAAAAGGACTTTCCTCCGTTTGTGGAATGTTGGTCTTGGCATACATGTAGGTATTATCGAAGAATACCAATTTACAATCATACTTTTTGCAGGCCATGATGACATTTTTCATCATTACCGGAAATTTGACCTCCCATATTTTTGAATCTATGGGCAGGCCAACGGTCAAGTAAGCAATTTCACTGCCTTTAACTGCCTTTTGGGTAGCCTCGTAATCCATTAGGTTTGCTGGATATAATTGGTCCGATTCATGAACCTTTTTGGGGTCTCTACTGACCAACCTAATGTTTTTCGAGTAGTTATGATATAATTCCTTGGTCAATTCTTTGGCAATCTGTCCGTTTGCTCCGAGTATGGTATGCATGCTAAGTGACACTTTGCTCCTAAGATAGCAATTCCATCCTTCAAGAAATAGCAATTCCAATTTTTCCTATCTTGGTTTTATGTTTGATAATGATTTGTTGATATATCTGGAAACTTACCTCACGGAAGAACGCAAACAACGTTTTTTGGATGTTCTTCAACAACGAACCAGGCATATTGCCATTGCAGTTGAAGATGTGTATCAACTGCACAATACCAGTGCCATTCTACGCAGCTGCGATGCCTTTGGAGTGCAGGATCTTCATGTGGTAGAAAACCGGTTTGGCAAACGTTTGGACAAGAATATTGCCATGGGAGCCGAACAATGGGTGGATGTGTACCGATATAAAAATGTTGCGGACAGCATTTCCAAATTGAGTGATGATGGCTATCAAATTATCGCCACTACACCTCACAATGATTCTACTTTGCTGTCCGACTTTTTGCCATTGGAGAAATCCGCCATTTTTTTCGGAACGGAGCGAAAGGGATTGTCCGACGAGGTCATGCAACAAGCAGATGGTTTTCTAAAAATCCCGATGGTCGGTTTTTCCGAGAGTCTGAATGTATCAGTATCCGCAGCTATCATTATACAGCAACTTGCACAGAAGGTTCGAGATTCCCATGTTGATTGGCAATTATCCGATATAGAGGTTCTTGAAAAACGATTGGATTGGACCAAAAAATCCATAAAGGATGTTGACGGCATCATAAAAAGGTATCTGGGAGAGTAAATTATTTTTGTACTTTTAGTTGTTAATCAATCAATTACAAAATTATGATAGTCCTATATGTTGTATTGTCATTGGTAGTGCTTACCCTTATTTTGGCCGCCATCGCTCCCAAAAACTACAATGTTTCCCGTTCCATTGAAATTAAACGGCCCAAAAACATTGTTTTTGAATATCTCAAGTCTTTAAAAAATCAAGATGAATGGTCTCCATGGGGGAAGCGCGACCCAAACATGCAAACTGAATTTAAAGGAATCGATGGCGAAGTAGGTGCTACCAATTACTGGAAAGGAAATAAACAGGTAGGGGAAGGGGAGCAGGAAATCACCAAAGTCGAGGAAGGCAAACGTATTGAAACCGAACTTAGATTTTTAAAACCCTTTAAATCTACTTCTAATGCCTATATTGAAGCTGTAGAGGTGGGTAGCGATAGAACTAAAGTTATCTGGGGATTTTCAGGAAAAAATGTATTCCCCATGAGTATTATGATGCTGTTCATGAGCATGGACAAGGCCGTGGGGGAGGATTTTGAAGAAGGTTTGGCCAGCTTAAAGGAAATTTTGGAAAAGCAATAGGTGTGGAATACAATATGATTGGTTGGTTCGAGATTCCCGTAGCGGATATGGACCGTGCAAAAAAGTTTTACGATGCTGTTTTTCAGGTTAAAATCCAATTGCAGGATTTTGGGGGCACCAAAATGGGTTGGTTTCCTGCGGACCATGGTAAACCAGGAGCGTCCGGCTCCTTAATTAAAAACAAGGATTGGTATAAGCCCAGTGAAAGCGATGGGGTGCTTGTTTACTTTAACAGTAAGGATGTCCAGGAGGAACTCGACCGTATTGAGTCAAATGGAGGTGAAATCTTGCAGGCAAAGACACAAATTAGTCCTGATATAGGCTATATGGCGGTTTTTTTGGATTCCGAAGGAAATAGGATAGCGCTTCACTCCAGGGAATAGAAACTACTCCACAAGCTCCAAGAGAGCTATATCAAAATCGTTTTCCAAGATTACCTTTCCGTTGGTTACGGTAACTTCGGTTTCGGAATAGGTGTCGTACAACAAGGTACCATCACCAAAAAAACCTTTTACCCAAAGGGACTTTTTGCCTTTGGGCAAATCCAATCCCACAACTACTTTATCACGAAATTCGCCATTGATAAAAGTTCTTGAGAAAACATATGGGGATTTGGCCAAGCGCTTGTGTTTGCCCGCACCGATAGCGGGATGATTGGCTCTAAACTTGCCCAATTTTTGCCAGTGCCTGTGTATTTTTTGCGTTTCGGGCAGGCTCTTCAAATCTTCCCAGTTCATAAATGAGCGTAGAGTGGCATCGCCTTCTGTTCCTTCAATGGTCAAGCTGCGTGCAGTTTCATCACCATAATATACTTGTGATGCCCCAGGGGTGAGCAAAAGTACATTGGCGGTTCTGTATGGTTTTGTCCTGTCTTTGTCATACGGACTGCCATCATCATGTGAGGTCAAATAATTCAGTACACTTTTACCCTGGAGTTTGGTATGCAGCAATTTGCTATATTTTTTGAAGATGGTCTCATAATCATTGTCGGCATCGTTCTTTAATTCAAAATTGATGAGACTTTTAAAACCATAATCAAAGAAATCCACTTTTTTATCTCCAAAATCAAACTCACGACCACTGGATATGCCATAGTTGTAGACTTCACCTACCATGTAGAAAGGATTGTCGTCCAATATTTTGTTCTCGTGCTTTTTCTTCCACATTTCAAACGTATAATTGGCTTCTTTGTGGAGGTCGGCCCAAGCATTTTCGTTGACATGTTTTACGGTGTCAACTCGAAAGCCGTCAACCCCAAATTCGTTAATGTAATCTGTAAGCCATTTGATAATGTAGTAGCGTGGAGCCCTTGGGTATCCTGTGCGCTCAAAAAACAACTGGAGTTCATCGAGTTCTTTGCTCAAACGGCCCTCATCTTTCCATTTTGCCAAGAGTGCATCGGGCAGTTCCACGGGTTCATCAGATTCGGTCAGAATATCGGGTAAATTTGCAACCAGCGTACATTCCGTGGTGTTCTCGTAGGTTGTAAATTCACAAGCGGGTCCGGTCCTTACCCAATCGTCTGGCCAAACGGGGTCTTTATCGGTAACGGGCCCCGTGTGGTTGAGAACTACGTCCAAGATTACCCGAATTCCTTTGCTATGTGCTGTTTTTACAAGTTTGGCAAGGTCGTTCTTGGTTCCAAAATTAGGGTCGATAGCAGTCCAATCTTTGGTCCAATACCCATGATAACCATAGGTTTTTCCAGTTCCTTCATCGGTTCCACCATGAATTTGCTCTACTATCGGGGTGAACCATATGGCATTGACCCCCAAATCGGAAAAATACCCTTCTTCAATTTTTTTGGTAATTCCTTGGATATCACCCCCTTCAAAACCTCTAAGTACGGCGGTTTTGTCGGTTCGGTCAAAATTGACATCATTATTGGGGTTTCCATTGTTGAAACGGTCCGTCAACAAGAAATAAATATTGGCACCTTCCCAAACAAAAGGAACCTCTTTTTTGGGAGTTTCCTCTACAGCTACCTGTGTAATTTCCTGCTCTTTTTTAATTTTCTTGCAGCCAATAAATAAGGGTATCGAAAACAAAACAACAAGGAGTTTTTTCATGAATTGGGAATTTGTTTAAAGCTATAAAATGCCTAGGTAAATATAAAATTTATTTATATCCGTTTTAAACAATCCCCAAAGCTATTTTTACCGTCCTGTTTATTGGGTGCGGTTGAGCACTTTATATTCTTCATAACAACTGGAAATCGCATCCAATATCTGGAGGTCATTTGCAGTTTTAATGAAGGATTTTGAGTAGTTGCAGTTGTTGAGGATATCCTCGATGTCCACTTTTTCCAATTGAAGCAGCTCGGTGAGGGTTTCCCTGTCAAATTTTGAGGCCAAGAGGTCACGAATATTGTAATCTTCCTTGATTTGGCGAAGCTTTCGCATCTGCCTTGGCTTTTTACCGAAAAGATTCCGTAATAGATCGGCAGGGTTCAAAATGGCCCCGAGTACTTTGGTAACCGCACTGGGGCTTTTATTGCCGGCCTCGTAACTTGTATTCAGTCCGGAGATACTGTACTGATATGCATTGTTTACCGGAAGGTTCTTTACATCAATTTCAAGATATCCTGTAAGCTGATATGGTGTTACCACAACCTCTTCCAACGCGTAGGCCAACTCTGTCAAGGCAATTTCGGTATCTCCAAATCGGAACATATCGTTGGTGACCCTCACTTTTTGGGTCTTAAAACCAAGATAGGAAAAGTACAGTGTATCGTTCACCGCAGCAGGAATGGTAAACTTACCGTCCTGATTGGTGATGGTCCCCTTAACCTGATTAAGATTGACCACGTGAACACTCTCCAAGGGATATTCCGTTTGGGCATTGATCACCGTAGCCGTAAAATCCTTTACTTCTTGGGATGCTCCACTATCGGTCTGTGAAAAACCGAGCAAAGGAAATAGGGACAATAGTATAAGTAGTACTCTTCTCATGCAATCTTTGTAGGTATAAAAATACTAAACAAAGAAAAATAAACAGGAGGGACTTGCCATTTAATATAGAATTAACTAATAAAAGCCCTGTTTTTTCTTACCTCCTTTTTTGCCGTAACCTCCTTTTTTTCCTCCTTTATATGATTTGTTGCCACCTTTTCGGTTTCCGCCACCGCCTTTATGGCCTCGACGTTTTTTTCCACCTTTTCCACCACCGGCACCTGGGTTCTTGGAAACTTCCACATTGATGAAGCGTCCTTCCAATTTAAAATCGGTAAAGGTTTGAAGGATGAATTCAGTGAGTTGTGCATCGGTATTAAAAAAGGAGAAAGAATCTTTGGTGTCCACATTGTAGACGTCTTCTTTTTCCAAGTTCAAGGTGTCACGAAGGAAATCTTTCAGGCTCATCCAATCGTAACCATCGCGCTCCCCAACATTGATAAAGTATCGAACGGAACCTTCTGTGGGTATATCACCTTTGGATGCCCCATTTCCCCTATCAGTATCTTGACTGTTGAGGTCTTTGGTCTTGCTATAATAATTGTAGAATTGGGTGAACTCTACAGAGAATATTTTTTTAATGAGCTCTTCACGATCAATGCCTTCCAAAACATCATTGATAGCTGGTAGATAGCTGTCGATTTCTGTGTTTACCTTGGTTTCCTTAATCTTATTGGCCAAGTGATACAATTGAATTTCGCAGATTTCAATGCCATCGGGAATCTTCTTGGAAATAAAATCCTGCTGTATTTTTTTCTCAATGGCCTTGATCTTCCTTAACTCTGAACGAGTGATGATAACCATGGAAATTCCGGATTTTCCGGCACGTCCAGTACGGCCACTTCGGTGGGTGTAGGTCTCGATTTCATCTGGCAATTGATAGTTGATTACGTGGGTCACATCGTCCACATCGATTCCTCGGGCAGCAACGTCGGTAGCTACCAACATCTGCACTTGTTTTTTACGGAAGGAGTTCATCACCAAATCCCGCTGATTCTGGCTCAAATCACCATGTAGTGCACCGGCATTGTATCCGTCTTCAATCAGTTTTTCTGCCACACGTTGGGTGTCCCTTTTGGTTCTACAGAACACAACAGAAAAGATACCCGGGTTGGCATCGGCCAAACGTTTAAGGGCAGCGTAACGGTCACGCCCACCTACTACATAATATTCATGTTGTACCGTGGAGGCGCCTGCATTTTTGGAACCAACGGTGATCTCTACTGGCTTGTGCATGAACTTTTTGGCAATGGTAGCCACTTCTTTCGGCATAGTTGCCGAAAACAGCCATGTAAACTTTTCTTTGGGTGTATTGGACAAAATATCCTTGATGTCTTCATAGAAGCCCATGTTCAACATTTCATCGGCTTCATCCAGTACGCAATAGTCAATTTTTGAAATGTCCACCATGTTTCGGCCGATCATGTCCTTCATACGGCCGGGAGTGGCCACAACGATCTGTGCCCCTCTTTTTATTTGCCTGGCCTGTTCGGTAATACTGGCGCCACCATAAATGGCGACAACATTGAGTCCTTTTACGTATTTGGAATAAAGTTTTAATTCGTTGGTAATCTGTAAACAGAGTTCCCGAGTAGGGGAGAGAATCAATCCTTGGGTGGTTCTACTGTCGTGTTGGATTTTTTGAATCATCGGAAATCCAAAGGCAGCGGTTTTACCCGTTCCCGTTTGAGCCAAGGCAACCAAATCGGTTTCTTGATCTAATAAAATTGGGATTGATTTTTCTTGTACTTCAGAGGGGGATTCAAATCCAAGGTCGGAAATAGCATCCAATAGGGGCTTGTCCAACCCCAAGGCTTCAAATTTTGTCATAGCGGTGTAAATACCTTAAATCGCAAATATGTTTGTGTTGTATAGAGCGATTTTTAGTATTTCCCGTTCAAGCCCATCACAACACCTTGCCCATACCGGCGGCGTTAATAAAGCGGCAAAGGTACACTTATTTTGGTCGGTGCAAGCTAAGTTGCCTTCTTTTTTAAGAACCCCACCAATTTTTGTGTGGCCCTACCTCGGTGACTGATAGCGTTTTTGGTCGCGGGAGGCAGTTCACCAAAGGTTTTGTCGTATCCATCGGGTTTAAAAATGGGGTCATAGCCAAAACCACCTTCTCCATGCTGTTCGGTGGTAATTTGTCCTTCAACAATGCCATTAAATGTGAAACTTTCGCCTTTTAGGTTCAAATGGACCACGGTCTTAAAATGCGCTGCGCGGTTGTTTTTACCTTCCAACTCAGCTAATAACTTAGTCATATTATCCTCGGCATTCTTTTGTTCCCCTGCATATCTTGCGGAGTAGACTCCTGGAGCTCCATTCACGGCATCGACCAACAAGCCCGTGTCGTCCGAAAAACAATCCAAACCATAGGTCTGGGTTACAAAATCTGCCTTGATTTTGGCATTTTCTTCGAGTGTATCACCGGTTTCAGGAATTTCATCGAAGCATTCAATATCCTTTAAGGACAACAATTCAATGGTTGTGGGAAGTAATTGCTGGACTTCCTTGAACTTATGGTCATTATGTGTGGCAAAAACTAGTTTCAAATCAAAAAGGGTTCTATTTGAGATTCAAAAGTAGTAATTTCGGGATTTAACCAAGTTTATATGATAATGAAAGTGCCGCCTGCTTTGGTGATGTTGATTTTTGGAGGTCTTATGTATGTTTTGGACAGGTTTCTGCCAGTTGGGGAGTTCGATTTTTTTGGGAGACATTGGCTCATGATGGTGCTTTTCGGTCTTGGTATAGCGGTAATCTTGATTTCCGTGATTCAGTTTTTAATAAAAAAGACTACGACGGACCCACTGAATCCAAGTAAAGCATCCAAATTGGTTACCAATGGCATCTATAATTTTACGCGTAACCCCATGTATTTGGGGATGTTGCTTTTTTTATTGGCCTTTGGCCTTAAACTGGGAAATGCATTCAATACTCTGGTTGCAGCGGGTTTTGTTTCCTATATCAACCATTTTCAGATAAAACCCGAAGAAGAGGCTCTCAAAAAAATGTTCGGTCAAGAATATAGTATCTATTGTAAGCTCACAAGACGTTGGTTTTGAAAAGAAGAAATTGAAAAATTTAATTTTTTGGGTGCTATTTAAAACAAATCGTAATGGTTTTTTGATTTATCCGTAAATGTGTAAGGTTTTTGGCATCTTCCGATTATAAGGATGGAATTAATGTTTAGTTTTACGCTTTAATTTTTTTGAAACGACCCATGGTAGAGACAGGACGCAAATATGTGTTCGATTTTGACAGTACGCTCACACGTGTTGAGGCGTTGGATGTTTTAGCGGAAATGACCCTGCAAGGCAATCCAAAAAGGGACGAGATAGTGGCAGAGATACAGAAAATCACCAATTTGGGGATTGATGGGGATATTTCTTTCACGGAATCCTTGGAACGAAGAATTCGGTTGTTGAGTGCTAACAAGACCGATTTGGAAGACTTGGTAATAGAGCTAAGGCAGAAAATCTCAAAATCGATCGAGGCCAACAAGCAATTTTTCCATGAGTACTCCGAGGATATTTATGTGATTTCCTGTGGTTTCAAGGAATTTATAGACCCCATTGTTGAAGAATACAACATTCCTTCCGATAGGGTGTATGCCAACACATTTAAATTCGATGCCGATGGGAATATTATCGGTTTTGACGAAACAAATGTTCTGGCGGCCCATAACGGAAAAATAGAATGTTTAAAAAACTTGGATTTGGAAGGCGAGGTCCAGGTTATTGGTGATGGCTATAGCGATTATGTAATGCGCGAAGCCGGAATAGCCCATAAATTTTTTGCCTACACCGAGAATGTGCATCGTGAAAAGGCTGCCAACAATGCCGATCACGTGACACCGAATTTAGATGAATTTTTATATATAAACGATTTGCCAAGAAACTTATCATACCCCAAGAATAGAATCAAGATCCTTTTACTGGAAAATGTTCACACAGCAGCTTTTGATAATCTCTCGGAAGAAGGGTTTTCAGTAGAGTTGATCAAGACCAGTCTTTCCGAAGATGAACTTATTGAGCGCATTAAAGGAGTTCATGTACTTGGAATCAGGTCCAAAACACAGGTAACCCAAAAAGTCTTGGATGCTGCCGATAAACTATTGGTTGTAGGTGCATTTTGCATTGGAACCACTCAAATAGATTTGGATTACAGCAAAAAGAAGGGTGTTGTGGTCTTCAATGCGCCATATAGCAACACCCGTTCCGTAGTGGAGCTTGCCATAGGACAGATCATTATGTTGATGCGTAGTATTTTTCCACGAAGCACAGAAATCCATAATGGAGAGTGGAACAAGACCGCTGCGGGATCTCAAGAGGTTCGAGGAAAGAACCTAGGTATTGTCGGTTATGGGAATATAGGTAAGCAAATGTCCGTTTTGGCCGAGGCCATGGGTATGAAGGTTTATTATTACGATGTCGACGATCAGTTGGCCATTGGTAATGCCGTTAAATGCAACACATTGGAAGATTTGTTGAATGTTTCCGATGTGGTCACTTTACATGTTGATGATAATAAGGCCAATAAAAACTTTATTGGAGCGCGCGAGATCAACCAAATGAAGGATGGCGCCAAGTTAATTAACCTCTCCAGAGGTTTTGTTGTTGATATTGACGCCTTGGCATCTGCCTTGAAAAGCGGAAAATTGGGAGGAGCTGCTGTAGATGTTTATCCTTCCGAGCCACGTAGCAACGGAGAATTCCAAACACCGTTACAGGGACTTTCCAATGTTATTCTTACCCCGCATATCGGTGGTAGTACCGAGGAAGCACAACGCGATATTGCCGATTTTGTGCCCAATAAGATTATGGATTACATCAATACGGGAAATACGGTGGATGCCGTTAACTTCCCGAATATTCGATTGCCCAAACAGAACAAGGCCCACCGCTTCTTGCACATTCATAGAAATGTTCCGGGCATTATGGCCAAGATCAATGAAATATTGGCACAATACGGGCTTAATATTTCTGGACAATATCTTTCGACCGATAGTGAAGTGGGGTATGTGATCACCGATTTGGACAAGGAATACGACAAGGATGTAATCAAAGCGCTTAAGAAAATTGAGAACACCATCAAGTTTAGGGTGCTTTACTAGTCTTTAGTAGATTAATACATAAAATCAAGGGGCAAGGATCCAAATAATCTGAAAAAGCCTTATATCTTGTCTCTTGGAACGAGGTGGGACTTTAACGGACTACTGATGGTGATAGGGCTCGTTCCTTAGAATGGTAAACCCTCTATAAATCTGTTCCACTATGAAGAGCCGCACCATTTGGTGGGAGAAGGTCATCTTGGACATACTTATTTTGCCTGAACTTTTGGCGTAGACAGCATCACTAAAACCATAGGGTCCTCCTATAACAAGAACTAGGTTTTTGATTCCGCTGTTCATTTTTTTCTGTAAAAACTGGGCAAAGTCCACAGAGGTGTATTGTTTTCCTTTTTCGTCAAGTAAAATCAGGGTGTCTGTAGGTTGAAGCTGTGCTAGAATAAGTTCACCTTCCTTATCCTTTTGTTGCGCTTCTGAAAGATTTTTACGGTTTTTAATATCCGGAATTACCTCCAACTGAAACTTGATGTAGTGCCTCAACCGCTTTTCATAAACGGCTATAAGTTCTTCAAGTTCAGACTTGTCGGTTTTCCCAATGGCAATCAAAGTAATCTGCATACCCAAAAATAAACGTTTCAGCTTAAATTAAGGCTACATAAGTCATGGACAACGAACAATGTTTTTACTATTTTCGTTAAAAGCTCAATTGGATGATTTCCGAAGAACAATTTCAAAACGAACTGGATCTGATCATTGCCAATGCCGTAAGAGAGGACATTGGAGATGGCGATCATAGCTCCTTGTCCTGCATTCCTGTATCAGCTCAGGGAAAGGCAAAACTTCTTGTAAAGGATGAAGGCATCATTGCAGGAGTGGCATTTGCCAAACAAGTATTCGACTATATCGACCCTGACCTTAAGATAGAAATTTTGATGGAGGATGGGGCTCAAGTTAAATATGGAGATATTGTTTTTTATGTAGAAGGCAGCTCCCAAAGTATTTTAAAGGCGGAACGGCTGGTGCTCAACGCTATGCAACGTATGAGCGCAATTGCCACCAAGACCCAAGATTTTGTGTCCCTTCTGGACGGGACTGATACCAAGATCTTGGATACCCGAAAAACAACTCCCGGTATTCGGGCCTTGGAAAAATGGGCGGTGAAAATTGGAGGAGGCGAAAACCATCGCTTTGCTCTGTATGATATGATCATGTTAAAGGATAATCATATCGACTTCGCAGGAGGAATCACAAGGGCCATTCAAAAAACACAGGATTATTTAAAGGAAAACGAGAAAGATCTGAAGATTATAGTGGAGGCCAGAAATTTGGAAGAGGTAGATGAGATTTTGAGGTCCGAAGGCGTTTACCGTATCCTTTTGGATAATTTTGATTACGATGAAACCCGAGAGGCCGTCAAAAGAATAGGAGATAGGTGCCTCACCGAGTCCTCAGGGGGGATAACCGAGGACACGATTCGGAAATATGCCGAATGTGGCGTGGATTATATCTCCTCGGGCGCACTCACTCATTCCGTTTACAATATGGATTTAAGCTTAAAAGCCGTTTAAATGTCAGCAGGCATCGAAGAGCAGTTAGAAAGAATACCTATCATTAATTGGATTGTCCGATTGATGAAAAAAATAAAGCTCAAAGCTTTCGAGGGGCTCTCTTTGTATGACCTTATAGAAATGTATCTGGTAGGAATCGTGAAGGGGACACTTTCGTCAAGGGCCAGTTCCATTGCTTTTAGTTTGTTTTTGGCGTTATTCCCATTGCTTATTTTTTTGGTGACATTGATTCCGTTTATAATTCCTTACGTAAGTGTGGGCAACGAGAACTTTGATGCCCAGTTCTTAGACTTTTTGGAGTCCTTTTTACCTTCGGCCACAAGTGATTATTTTGGGGACATCTACCAACAGATCAAGGATCAGAAACAAGGGGGGTTATTGTCATCTGCCTTTATTTTATCCATTTTTTTGGTGGCCAATGGAGTGAATGCCATTTTCGGTGGGTTCGAGAATTCGTACCATGTGGAACTTACCCGTAACTTTTTTCGTCAATATGCCTATGCACTCATGGTGGGTCTGATTCTTTCCATTTTATTGATCGTAGGTGCTGTTGCCTTCGTATACTTTGAGTTTTATATTGTGGAGTACACTAGCGAGTATCTGGGTAAAACCTTGGGCTATGATGTGGAAAAGGGGGATACGGTCGGTATACAACTGGCCAAAGTGCTATTTTTCTTGTTCCTTTCTTATTTGACCACCGCAATATTGTACTATTTTGGTACTGCTGAGGGAAGAAATGCCCGATTTTTTTCAGCTGGGGCCTTAATGACAACCCTTTTGTTCCTCCTCACCTCATATCTTTTCGGTATTTATGTGGATAAATTTGCCCGATATAATGAACTTTATGGGGCATTGGGCGGATTATTGATTTTAATGGTGTTTATTTGGTTAAATTCCAATATCTTATTATTGGGTTTTGAACTGAACGCAACCTTGAACTCACTAAAAAAACGACATGAAAAGCAAAAGAATGAAGAGTAGATGGATGTGTGGAGTGTGTTTTTTGCTTTGTCAGATAACATGGTCACAAAGTGTTTTTGGTAAATGGAAAACTATTGATGACCGTAACGGAGTGGAAAAGGCAGTTATTGAAATTTATAAGGAAGACGGTATGTTGCACGCCAAAGTGATAGAAATCCTAGAGGACGGAAAAAAAGGGGCGCTGTGCACCAAATGTGATGGCGAGAAAAAGAACAAGCCGATTCTTGGTATGAAGATCATGAACGATTTCGAAGAACATAAAGATGGTGTTTACAAAGGCGACAGTCTATTTGACCCCGAACAAGCGATGACTTTTAGGGGAAAAGTATGGTTGGATGAGGACAATGAAAACCGATTGAAGGTAAGGGGGTATTTGGCTTTTTTGCACCGGACCCAAACATGGCATAGGGTCGAAGAGAATTAGGTTATGGATTATTTTTTGGATGTTGTTCTTCCCATTCCTTTGGAAAGACCCTTCACGTATAAAATTTCGCAGGCCGAAGCAGATTTTATAGAAGAGGGAATGCGCGTTGCCGTTCCCTTTGGAAAATCAAAGATATATACCGCTCTGGCCTACCGAGTGCACCAAAATGCTCCTGAAGCCTACAAACCCAAAGAAATTTATCAAATTCTTGATGAACAACCCGTTGTGACCCAAATACAGTTGAAGCATTGGGAATGGGTGGCCAAATATTACATGTGTACTTTGGGGGAAGTAATCAGGAGCGCGCTGCCGAGTGGCTTTATGTTGGAGAGCGAAACACTGATTTTACCAAACAAGAATACAGATGTTGATGAAGCGGAACTTACGGATGATGAGTTTTTGATATTTGAAGCATTACAGCACCAATCTGCATTAAAGATTTACGAGGTCAGTGATATCGTAGATAAGAAAAATGTATTGAAGCTTATCAATATGCTTGTTCATAAAGGAGTTGTGCTTCAAAAAGAAGAACTGTACGAACAGTACAAGCCCAAATTGGTCCGCTACGTTAAGCTATCCGACCAATACGGGGAGGAGCAGCAACTAGCGGAATTGTTGAACGAACTTACGCGGGCGCCCAAACAAAGCCAAGTGGTACTTTCCCTTTTTCAGTTGAAATCCCAAAAAAGCAACAAACCTATCGCTCTTGCCGAATTGGAAGAGGCTAGTGGTGCCTCACGCGCAGTGATAAAAGCACTTATAGATAAAAATATTCTGGATGAATACCACATCCGAAAGGATAGGGTTGCGTTTGATGAACGTTCCGAAGCATCCAAACATGTAGATTTGAACGAATATCAGCATCAGGCTTTGGGAGATATCAATAATGGCTTTACGGAGAAAAAACCTGTTTTGCTGCATGGTGTTACATCATCGGGAAAGACAGAAGTTTACGTAAAACTCATTCAAAAATCTCTGGATGAAGGCAAACAGGCGCTGTATTTGCTCCCAGAAATTGCATTGACCTCACAATTGATCAATAGACTTAGACATTATTTTGGACACCAAGTGGCCGTTTATCATTCAAAATATAGCATCCACGAGAGGGTAGAGGTGTGGAACAATGTCTTAAAGAATGCGGAAAAGGCACAGATTGTAATAGGCGCACGTTCGTCCTTATTCCTTCCGTTTACCAATTTGGGCCTGGTGGTTGTGGATGAAGAACACGAAACTTCCTTTAAACAATTTGATCCTGCTCCTCGTTACCATGCCAGGGATGCCGCTGTGGTATTGGCTTCACTGCACAAGGCAAATATAGTACTGGGTTCGGCTACCCCAAGTATAGAGAGCATGTTCAATGCCAAAACGGGTAAATATGGTTATGCGGGCATTTCTCAGCGATATGGAGATGTGTTGATGCCAGAAATCAATTTGGTGGATATTAAGGAAGCTACACGCAAACGTAGGATGAAAGGACATTTTTCGGAAATCCTTATCAAAGCGATTACGGAAGCATTGGAGGAAGGAGAACAGATTATTCTTTTTCAGAATAGGAGGGGGTTCGCCCCGGTTGTGGAATGTACAACTTGCGGACACGTAGCGCAATGTCCCAATTGCGATGTGAGTCTTACCTATCATCAATATAGAAACCAACTGCGTTGCCATTATTGTGGTTATCATATGGCACTGCAACAAGCTTGCTTGGCCTGTGGTAGTCCAACTTTGGACAACAAAGGGTTTGGTACGGAACAGATTCAACAGGAGTTGGGGCAGTTGTTTCCCGATGTTTCGGTGGGACGTATGGATTTGGACACCACACGAGGCAAGTACGCTTATGAAAGGATCATTTCATCTTTTGAAAATCAGGAGATGGATATTTTGGTGGGAACACAAATGGTAACCAAAGGATTGGATTTTAGAAATGTGAGCTTGGTAGGCATAATGAATGCGGATTCCATGCTCAACTTTCCCGATTTCAGGGCACATGAACGCAGTTTTCAAATGTTGACACAGGTGGCCGGTAGGGCAGGACGTACCCAAAAGCGAGGTAAGGTACTTGTTCAGACCTATAATCCGTACCATCAAATTCTACAGCAAGTTACCACGAACAATTATGGAAAAATGTTCGAGGAGCAATTTTACGAGAGGGAACAGTTTAAGTATCCGCCTTTCGTCCGACTTATAAAAATTACGCTAAAGGATAAAGATTTCAATAAATTGAACGAAGCTTCGGATTGGTTGGCCGGTTCGCTGCGTAATGTGCTGGGGCCAAACATTCTTGGCCCCGAATATCCCCCTGTGGCTCGAATCCGAAGAGACTATTTAAAAAATATAATGGTCAAAATACCTCAAAAACAACCTTTGGTACAAACAAAAAATAGCATTAAAAGAATTGAAAAATCCTTTAATGCTATTCCCAAGTATAAAAGTGTGCGGTTGGTCTACAATGTTGACCACATATAAATTATACGTTGGCCAGCGCTTCCGCCAGTTCTGTCTTTTTATTTCTACTCAATGGAATCTGTCTGCCCCCTACTTCAACATTTTTGCTGTTGAATTTCTCGATCTTCTCCAGATTCACAATATAAGATTTATGGATACGTAGAAATTTATCCGTAGGCAATTGCTTTTCGAAAGATTTCATGGTGGAAAGGATTACGATATTGGCTTCGTCTGTCACCAATTTAATGTAATCTCCCAAGGCTTCTATCCATTTAATGTCGTTCAAGATAACCTTACGTTTTTTAAGGTTGCTCTTTACAAAAATGTGTTCTTCATCTTCGTCCACCCTGTTCATTTGCTCGTATTTGGCAACGGCTCTTTTTACAGAAGCTTCAAAACGGGCCAACGTAATGGGTTTATGAAGGTAATCGGTAACGTCGTAATCGAACGCTTTAAGTGCATAATCAGGTTTACCGGTAATAAGGATAACCTGTGGTGGGTTCTCTAGGGCCTCTAATAGGTCAAAACCACTGATTATCGGCATTTCAACATCTAAAAAGATAAGGTCGATTTCGTGGTTTTTCAGGCCATTTTTGGCTTCAATGGCATTGCTGTATTCAGCAACCAAAGCTAGGTGTGGATGATTGTTGACCAATTTCGCAACGGCCATGCGCTGCATGGAAGAATCGTCTACAATTATACTTTTTAATTTCATGAATGGGGTGATTTGTAGGGTTTTAAATCATCGGCAAATTACATAAAAAACACGGTTAAGAGCAACAAAAGATGTAAACATGGTCTATTTTGTTGTGTAAATTGCCATATGTGTTATTTAGGTTTACTGGGTTTTTTAATGTTGATAACTCATGTACTTAAACGAAGTTTTTTTACTTTTCTTGCAGGGTGAAAGAAATATTATTAATTTTGCGCTCCTTTAAAAATATATTATAATGAACCATTACGAAACTGTTTTCATTTTGAATCCCGTTCTGTCTGAGACACAGATAGAGGAAACAGTCAAGAAATTCGAGGATTTCTTGATTAAGAATGGTGCCAAAATGGTCTCCAAAGAAGATTGGGGACTTAAAAAATTGGCCTATCCCATTCAGCACAAGAAAAGTGGATTTTATCACTTGTTCGAATTCCAAGCTCCAGGTGAGGCCATCGGCCCTTACGAGTTGGAGTTTAGGAGAGATGAGCGCATTATGCGCTTTCTGACCGTTAAATTGGACAAGCATGCAATTGCTTGGGCGGAGAAAAGAAGAAACAAACTAAAAGCAAAGGCATAAGGGTATGGCATCTATTGAGCAACAAGCAAAAGCAAAAAAAGACGGGGAAATCAGGTATTTGACCCCGCTTAACATTGAGACCAACAAGCAAAAGAAGTATTGTAGGTTCAAAAAGTCAGGTATCAAGTACATTGATTACAAAGACCCTGATTTCTTGATGAAGTTAGTGAACGAGCAAGGTAAATTGCTTCCAAGAAGACTAACAGGTACTTCCTTGAAATACCAAAGAAAAGTGGCGCAGGCCGTAAAACGTGCCCGTCACCTAGCGTTAATGCCGTATGTTGGCGATATGTTGAAATAAAAAACACCGGAGAATGGAACTTATTCTAAAAGAAGATGTACAGGATTTGGGATTTAAGGATGATATCGTTACCGTAAAGAACGGTTACGGCAGAAACTTCCTTATCCCTCAAGGTTTGGCCGATTTGGCTACACCTTCTGCCAAAAAAGTTTTGGCCGAGAACCTTAAGCAAAGAGCTCACAAGGAGAAAAAAGTAATCGACGCGGCCACTAAGGTTGCCGATGCTTTGAAGCAACTGGAAATTAAAATTGCTGCAAAAGCCGGTGCCGGAGATAAACTGTTCGGTTCTGTTACCAATATCGACCTTGCTGCTGCCTTGGACAAAGAAGGACACCAAATCGACAGAAAATTCATCAATATTAAAGGTGGAGCTGTAAAAAGGGTTGGTCCTTACGAGGCTATTATCAGATTGCACAGGGAAGTTGTCGTAGAATTCCCTTTTGAAGTGGTTGCGGAAGCAAACTAAACTTCAAATCATATCATATAAAAAAGCCCTCCGAATTTCGGAGGGCTTTTTTGTGTTGTAAAGTTGTGGATACTCCTATTGTTGCTGCTGTTCCAAAGCAGCTCTTAACCGTCCCTGTAGTTCCGTATCGCTTTGCAATGCCATGGCAATGGTCTGATACCTTTCCATACTCAACCCTTCATTGCTGATGATTTCTTCGATTTGTTGGGTGAAACCCACTTGCATTTGCTGAATCTCGTTCATTAACTTGCCAAAACGTTCTTTCTCTTCGTCACTGGCATCAACTGTTTTTTCTGGAGAAGCCGCTGCTTGGTACATTTCATTGAACCTATTGGCCTCAAAACCACTTTCTTCAACAGTTTTCATTACCTTTTGCTGTGCTTCCATGTTCACTTTCTGGATATCTTGAAAAGCCGAAGCTATTTTATTCAATTCTGAATCGCTGACATCTACTTGTTCTTGTGCATTTATTTGGGAAAAAGCACTGGTGCTAACGGTCACGAAACAGACCATCAAGGTTTTAATTGATTTAAAAAATCTCATTCTATGTTCTTTTTAATACATGTTAATTTCCGAAACTAAGGTATTAAAAAGGGGAAGCCAAAGAATGGAGGTTAAGATAAACTTAAAGCTGGAGCATCAAACAAATAATTCTTGGCCATAAATTCGGTGCTTAAAACAAGCCTTTTTATTTTTGCAGGATGAAATACAAACGTTTGACAAAGGAACAATTGGAGGAACTCCACCCTGAATTCATTAACTTTTTGGCGACCCAATCCATCACCGCAGATGAATGGGATACCCTAAAAAAAGAAAAGCCAGGGGTGGCGGAGGATGAAATCGATGTTTTTAGTGATTTGATATGGGAAGGTGTATTGAACAAGGTCGAGTATCTTGAAAATGTGTCGGAAAAGCAGATGCATCTTTTCCACCTTACGGAGAAGGAAATGAAGTTGCTCTCTGTCAAGATCTTAAACCCTGAAATCGATTTGAGGACCGAAATAGGTTTTGGCTGGTTCAAGCGTAACTACCAATCCGATTTTGTGGAATATCTATCAGCTTCCAAGGCCTATGGAGAGGACAAGAACGTGGATAAGTTTGGGTTGATCAAACAAGGTGCCGTTATCACTAAAGGAGAACTGTATCAATGGTTTGACCAGATTATGGAATAATATCAGATTTCAGAAAACAGGCATGAGATTTGATATGAACTGTCCCCTTGAGGGGGCTTAAGGGAGGGCGGGATACTTTACTTCGCTCAGCATGATAATCCATTCTAAGTCATTCTGAAAAAGCAAAGCGACTGAAGAATCTATTTACCCTGTGCCATTTCATCTTTCAACCATTATCCAAAAGCGTATATTTACACAAGAATTTTAAAACCACATGGCACAAAAACCATCCATAGCTAAGGGAACCCGCGATTTTTCACCTGTAGAGATCTCCAAGCGCAACTATATCATTCAGACCATAAAAAAGCATTTTGAAACCTACGGCTTTCAACCCATTGAGACCCCATCTTTCGAGAACTCAGAAACCTTGATGGGCAAATATGGGGATGAGGGCGACCGCTTGATTTTCAAAATATTAAATTCTGGAGATTTTATTTCCAAAGTGGATGATGTGACCTACAGTTCAAAGAATTCATCCTCTTTAACTCCAAAAATTTCAGAAAAGGCACTGCGCTACGACCTTACCGTCCCATTTGCCCGCTATGTGGTGATGCACCAGAACGAGATTGATTTTCCTTTTAAAAGGTATCAGATTCAGCCTGTGTGGCGCGCAGACCGTCCGCAAAAAGGGCGTTTTCGTGAGTTTTATCAATGTGATGCCGATGTTGTTGGGGCGGATTCCTTGCTTCAAGAAGTTGAATTTGTGCAGTTGTACGATGCAGTATTTACCGATTTGGGTCTGAGCGGAACTACAATAAAAATCAACAACCGAAAAATTTTATCGGGAATCGCAGAAGTGATCGGTGCCAAACATTTATTGGTTGACTTTACCGTAGCCTTGGACAAATTGGACAAGATAGGCGAGGAGAAGGTGAAGACCGAGATGATGGAAAAAGGTATTTCTGAAGCTGCTATTGCCAAAGCCCAACCTCTTTTCGAGATGACCGGAAGCGCGTCCGAGCAATTGGAAAAACTGAAATCTATCCTTGCCGATTCCGAAATTGGAATGTTGGGGGTTTCCGAATTGGAAGAGATTATTTCCACCGTTGATATGGTTGGACTGCAATCGGCCAGCCTTACGTTGGATGTTACCCTTGCACGTGGTCTTAACTACTATACCGGTGCCATTTTTGAGGTAGCAGCTCCAAAAGGCGTGCAAATGGGTTCCATTGGTGGTGGTGGCCGCTACGATGACCTTACGGGTATTTTTGGTCTGAAAGATGTGAGCGGGGTAGGCATCAGTTTTGGATTGGACCGTATTTATTTGGTTTTGGAAGAACTGAACCTGTTCCCTGAAAGTTTGGATTCATCTTTGGATGTGCTTTGTCTCAATTTTGGAAAGAAAGAGGGAAGAGCGGCCTTAAAACTGGTTTCAGGACTACGTAAAGAAGGTCTTAGAGCTGATTTGTACCCAACGGACACCAAAGTGCAAAAACAGTTCAAGTATGCCGACAAAAGGGGAGTGCCCTATGTGATTCTTTTGGGAGACCAAGAGTTGACCAATGGTAAGTTTGTGGTAAAAAATATGAAGACCGGAGACCAGCATGATTATCAGTTGGATTCGCTTCAAGCATTTGCAGAAAAAGTCAAGTCCGATTTTTAATTTCCTTGATGATAGTTTTGTAGTAAGTGGGGCCGTGCGGTACGTATTTGCCAATACTGGCCAAGCCCCAGGTTTCCTCGGCGAACTTAAAAAGTGGCACGAGTGCCAAATCTTCTACCTCACTTGCCTGTTTGGCGAGTTGGTTCAAGGGAACGCTGAGCTGGCAAAGAAAGATATGGTGTAATTCCGCATCAATAAAGTCCTCGGATATTTTGTGAATGGCCTTAAAAGTGCCCAAAGGTTCCAAATCGGATTCCGAAATGGTAAGTCCAACTTCTTCCGCCACTTCGCGAATGGCAGCAGCAACAATTTCCTCCCCAGCGGAGACATGCCCGGCCACAGAAACATCCCAAAGTAGGGGGTGGGTAGATTTATCTTTTCCGCGCTGCTGAATCAATACTCGTCCATCGTGTGTATAGAGCCAAACATGAACGGTTGGATGCAACAAGCCTTTTCGGTGCGCTTCAGACTTTAAACAGGATTTTCCTGTTGGTTTTCCATGCTCGTCCAAAATGTCAACGTGGTCATCCATATTACATAAAGATAAAAAAAAGTCGCCCAGAAGAAGTTTCGAGGCGACAAATTTTAATATCAGGATGATGGAAAATGATCAGTTAATCAAAATAACTGAAGGTTTCTCCCTCCTTAATATTCAACAATGTCTCATAAATCAAACGGATAACGTTTTCTACATCGTCTTTATGTACAGTTTCTACAGTGGTGTGCATATAGCGAAGGGGCAGTGAGATCAAAGCTGAGGCCACACCGCCGTTACTGTAAGCAAAAGCGTCCGTATCTGTACCGGTATAGCGTGATGATGCATTGCGTTGGAACGGAATCTTATTGGATTCTGCCGTTTCTAAAATACGCTCCCGCAGTTTGTTCTGTACGGCAGGCGCATAAGAAATTACAGGTCCTTCACCGATTTTGGTTTCACCCTCTGTCTTTTTGTTGATCATCGGGGTGGTGGTATCGTGACACACATCGGTTACAATGGCCACATTTGGTTTAATGGTCTGTGTGATCATTTCAGCACCACGAAGCCCTATTTCTTCTTGGACCGAGTTGGTAATGTACAATCCAAAAGGCAGCTCCTTTTTGTTCTCCTTGAGCAGGCGTGCTACCTCGGCAATCATAAAACCACCCATTCTGTTGTCCAAGGCACGGCAAACAAATTTGTCCTTGTTCAAAATATGGAATTGGTCGGGATAGGTAATTACGCAACCCACATGAACGCCCATTTTTTCTACTTCTTCCTTATCCTTGGCGCCAATGTCTATAAAAATATTGTCCAATTTTGGGGACTCCTCTTTTTCCTTGTTCCTGGTGTGGATGGCCGGCCACCCAAATACACCTTTCACAATACCGTTTTTCGTATGGATATCCACCCATTTTGATGGAGCGATTTGGTGGTCGCTACCACCATTTCTGATTACATAAAGCAATCCTTCTTCGGTAATATAGTTGACGTACCAAGAAATTTCATCGGAATGCCCTTCGATGACCACCCTATATTTTGCGTCTGGATTAATGACACCTACGGCAGTTCCATAAGTATCCGTGATAAATTCATCTACATACGGTTTTACGTAGTCCATCCAAATTTTCTGACCTTCCCATTCATATCCTGTTGGAGATGGATTGTTCAGGTATTTTTCTAAAAATTCAAGGGATTTTTCGTTAATGATTTTCTCTTTTGACATGTATCTGATTTAGAACACAAACTTAAGAATATTCACTTTTATTTAATAACCAAATCATACCTTTATACTTACTTTTGGCAAGACTTTTGACAAAGAAATATGATGCTACGTATCTGTTTTTTAGTTATTTTCTTAACGATTAATGGCTTCGGATGGACCCAAGAATCGAAAGGGGACTCTATTGAAACTCCGATGGATTCGATTGCCAATGATTCCATAGGGGACTACTATGTTAGGTTCGAAGGTGATTCCATTTTGATGAGTTCCATTGAGCTGGAAGAGGTCTATATTTTCGGGAAACTTGACTTTGCCAGTCGGGATGACAAATTGCGGTATTACATTCTTCGAAGGAAAACGTTGAAGGTTTATCCATATGCTAAATTGGCGGCCGAACGATTGGTGGAACTTAACGATAGTCTCAAGCACATCAAAAAGCGTAGGCACCAACGGCGCTATACCAGAAAGGTGCAAAAATATATTGAAGGGGAATTCTCCGAAGAACTTAAAAAATTGACCCGAACGGAAGGTCAGATTTTGGTAAAATTGATCCATCGTCAAACAGGCACGACCGCTTTTGATCTGGTCAAAGATCTGAGGAACGGATGGCGTGCCTTTTGGTACAATACCACGGCCAGTTTGTTCAAGATAAGTTTAAAGGAGGAATTTCGTCCGCAAGAGGTGCACGAGGATTATTTGATAGAGGATATTTTGCAGCGAGCCTTTGCGGCCAGTAGGTTGGAGCGTCAAAAATCGGTTTTGGATTATGATTATGCCCAACTTTCCAATAAATGGAAGAACCAACCGCCCAATACGGGGAATTAATCTTTTTGTTTTTTTCCGAAAACTGCATCCATTACAATTCCTACTGACCTAAATCCTAGGTAAATGGCCAAAATGGCGCAGATGATGCCTAAAATCAAAACGGGCCAGTAAAAGGGGTGTCCTTCATTCTTGAATGCTTCATAAATCAAAAATGGCCCCATAAACATGGCAAGTACTGTGTAGCCAAATGATTTTACTCCCTTTACCAGAAGTTCCTTGTTGGTTCCCTTCATAAGGCCAAAGTAGGAATATTAACTTATATTTAGAGGATATAGCACTAAAAATTGACCATGGAAACTCTTGTTCTTGGCGTTGTTGTCCTCTTTATTGTTGTTGCCACTGTAAAATTTAAAATGCACCCCATCTTTTCTCTGACCATTGCCGCGGTGGTCTCTGGTTTTCTATTGGGAATTGCACCGGTAACTATCATGTCCACCATGGCAGAGGGCTTTGGAAATACTCTTTCTGGAATAGGGCTGGTGATAGCTTTTGGTACGGTAATCGGTATTTACTTGGAAAAAACGGGGAGCACTCAAGTATTGGCCAATAGTATTTTAAAGCTTATCGGTTTAAAGAATTCTCCGTTGGCCATCAATTTAGCTGGGTTTGTTATTTCAATCCCAGTGTATTGCGATTCTGGATACATTATACTTTCATCGTTAAATAAGGCTATCAGTAAAAAAACAGGGATTCCGGTACTTGTTTTTGCCATTGCCTTGGCCACAGGACTATATTCCGCCCACGTATTTGTACCTCCTACGCCGGGTCCCTTGGCCGCTGCTGCCATTCTTGGTGCAGATTTGGGAATGGTATTGATCTTTGGACTCTTGGTCGCCATACCTGTTTCCATTTCTGGATATTTTTGGGCAAAATTTATTGGGAAATCCTTGCCAGAAGAAGAAATGCTCGAAGAAAAGGAGGATTGGGAAGGGGTTAAGTCCACCGTGAAACCTTTTCAAGCCTTTTTGCCCTTATTGGTCCCGATAGTTCTGATTGCCATGAAATCTGTTGTGGACTATCCGACCCATCCCTTTGGAAAAGGAGCAGTGTTCTCAATTTTCAACTTTTTGGGCAGTCCGGTAATCGCCTTGTTGATCGGGGTTTTCTTTGCTTTTGCGTTGGGTAGAAAGGTTCCTTCGGAAGAGAAAAAGGAATGGGTACCCGAAGCGTTCAAGCAGGCAGGGGCCATTGTGCTTATAACCGGGGCAGGAGGGGCGTTTGGTGCTATTTTGAGAACTATGGATATTGCATCCATCATTAATTTGGAGTCCAGCACAGGAATTGGAGGGCTTTTAATAGCTTTTGCAATTTCAGCATTGCTCAAAACGGCTCAGGGATCATCAACCGTAGCTATTATTACCACATCTGCCATCATTGCACCGCTATTGGAAACTTTTGGTTTGGTTTCCATTACTGATAAGGCCTTGGCTGTTCTGGCAATTGGAGCAGGGGCCATGACGGTTTCACATATCAACGATAGTTATTTTTGGGTGGTTTCACAGTTCTCCCGTATGAAGGTTAAAACAGCGTTGCGTGGACACACTTTGGGGACCTTGGTTCAGGGTGTAGTTGGTATTTTGATGATTTTGATAATCTATGCTTTTGTCTAGAAGGCGCTATTCAATAATAAGGCTGCGTTTATATTCTTGTACTACGGCAAAGTAACCCAGTGCAAAATCATTGGGATTCTCCACATCATCGATTACGGTAACGCTCTCCGCTCCTGTAATATCAAAAACATTGCCTCGAACCGTGGCCACAGGTGTCTGAAAAGGCCCTCCGCCATTTCCTGTTTGCTCAAGCACTAGGTCCATATAATTGTAAAAACCTTGTGTTGCCCCTAAAATACTGACCGTCACCTGGTCTCCGGGTTCGGTCTTGTCATCATAGAAAAAGGAAAACTGGAATTGTTGTCCTTGGAAGAATTCGTCCTCTACCGTTTGAAATTCGCCGAACATAAAATCGAATACATAAAAATTGTCCGCTTCGCCATCGTCCGTGAAGGTCACGATGATTTCAGTTTGATCTTCATCGAAAAAGACTTCGTCTCCTTGTTCCAGATTATCCAAAGGAACGGTCGGTACGTATTCTGTTTGGGCAAAGTAGTATCTATCTTGATAATTGATTTCTAATATAAAAACGGTCCCCAGTTCAGCGGCCGAAGATCGTATTCGTTGGTCCGTAGGCAAATTCGGGTCTGGGATATAAATTCCGGAGCCGGGTGTTTCTTCCACCAAGGATGATGTGGATAGAGCATCAAAGGTACCTTCGCTGTTCAACTGGCCGTAGGATATCATCACGCTCTCTGCCTGCACGGGTTGATTTTCTTCAAAAAAAATACTACTGGCTTTTAGGCCTAAGCGCACATTGATGAATTCCTGTTCCTTGTCCACGCGCAAAAGACCATCTACCACCAACTTGGACTCCGTTTCCGATAAACCGACATCAACAACATCTTCACAGGAACCGAATATTAGCGCAATAAATAGATAAGCCAATAACTTTTTCATGGTGTTAAAATTTAAAATTATAGGTTACGGAAGGGATGATTCCGAAAATAGATGTCCGAATGGCTTCGTTCCTGCCCGTGTCCTCATTTTCCCTAAAGTTTATGGATGCTGCATTTTTGCGACTGTACGCATTGTAAATACTGAATACCCACTCGGATTGAATTTTCTTCCGCTTATTTCGTTTTGGGGTCAAAATAGCTGAAACATCCAATCTGTGGTAATCAGGCAAGCGTTCTTTGTTCCGTAGTCCATAGTATGGCACGGTCATATCCTCAAACTCAAATTGACCGATCGGATAATTGGTCGGCTGTCCCGTTTGATAGATAAAATTAGCATTGAAACTCCATTTTTCATTGAGCTCAAAACTGCCATAAACGGAAAGATCGTGGGTCTTATCGTACGGGGTGTTGTACCATTGTCCCATGTTATTTCCGGGTTCCAAAGTGGTCCTTCCTGGACTCCTTTGCTCAGATTTCGATAGGGTGTAGGCCAACCAGCCTGTAAATCGGCCTTCATTTTTTCGAAACAACAGCTCCAAACCGTAAGCTCTGGCCTCTCCGTTCAATATGACTTGTTCTATCGCATCATTGGCAATAAGGTTGGCACCGTCGATATAATCTATTCTATTTTGGATAGTCTTGTAGAATGTTTCTGCTTCCAAACTATATGCACCTTCTTGGATATTCCTGAAAAAACCAAAGGCATATTGGTCCAAAAGCTGTGGCTCCACAAACGGGCCGCTGGGTGTCCACACATCCAAAGGGGTGGGGGAGTTTGTATTGGAAATCAGGTGTAAGTATTGTGCCAATCGGGTGTAACTTGCCTTTATGGAGTTATTTTCCTTAAATGTATAGGACAAGGAAATCCTGGGTTCCAGATTAAAAAATGATTTCATGGTTTCGCTCCGGCCGGGGCTAATGGTATCTATGGGGTTCGCTTCTCCATAGGTTTGGGTAAAAGGGTCAAAATCCACGGGATTGTCATCGGCATAAACAAAGAACTCGTCCTGCCCAAATCTGCTGAACTGACTTGCCCTTAATCCATATTCTATGCTTAGGTTTTCCGTGATTTCATGTTCTATATCAATATAGGCGGCATTTTCGTTGGCGTATTTTTTTGTAAGCTGATCTTCAACAATACCTGAATCTGGGCTGTTGGGAATTATCTTCCCTGGATTGAACACATAATAGATACTATTTATTCCGTAGTTCAACTGAAGTTTGTTGTTCAAGTAGTGTTTTAGGTCGTACTTAAGGTTAAAGTTTTGGATGCCGGAGCTCCACTCAAAGCCCACAAAATCAAGCTCTAGCCCATAATAGTAATCGGAATAAATAAGGGAAAGGTTGGAGAAAAGCTTATCGGAAAACAAATGGTTCCATCTCAAATTACCCACCGCATTTCCATATTCGTTTACAAAACGGTCGCTTACATTAAAAAGATCCCTGCCAAAGTATCCGGATAGAAAAACACTGTTATTTTGGTTGATTCTATGTGTAATTTTGGTGTTAAGATCATAGAAATAGGCCTTATTGTCTATATCAAACAGAGGAAGAAACAGGTGCGCATAGGATGCCCTTCCTCCCGCTAGAAAAGAAGTTTTGTCCTTTTGAATGGGCCCCTCTATCAATAATCTACTCGCGACCGCACCAATACCTCCGTTTACTTTAAATTCTTTGCTGTTCCCTTCTTTTTGAAAGATATCGAGCACGGAGGAGACCCGTCCACCATATCTTGCAGGGATTCCACCCTTAAAGAGTTTTACATCCTTTATCGCGTCTGGATTGAATACGGAAAAGAAGCCAAAAAGATGTGAGGAATTGAACACGGTGGCCTCGTCCAAGAGAATAAGGTTTTGGTCCGCTGCGCCCCCCCGCACGTTAAAGCCTGAAGAAGCTTCACCCGCACTGGTGACTCCGGGGAGTAACAGGAGCGATTTTATAACATCGGATTCACCCAGTACCACGGGAATCTCCTTTATAGTATTAGAAGTCAAAGAGGTAACGCTCATTTGGGGTTTGCGAATATCCAGTTTTTCCACATTGTCCCTCACAACGACCTCTTGAAGTTCTTCCGTTTTTTCGGTCAAATTGAAGTCTAGCTTCACATTCTTGTTCAGAGTAATGGTTTGTACAATTTCCTGAAAACCGAGATAGCTCACTATGATTTGATATTCTCCCTCGGGAAGCGTTATGGAATAAAAACCGTACTCGTTGGTGGTAGTCCCGGTTGTAAGCTCGGAAACGGCCACTGTGACCCCTATCAAGGACTCGTTGCTGGATGCTTCGAAGATTGTGCCGCTAAGGGTGTACCTCTCTTGGGCCTGGATCACAAAAAAATGCCCAAACAGGGCTAGCAAAAATGCAAGATGATGTCTGGGCATTCGATTGATTTTTTTAAAAGTAAACATTTATTGGGCAGCGAAAAAACGAATGTAGTTAGGGAAGATTATTTTAACATTAGTAAAGGGTAAAATAAAAGGCAGCCATGAATCGGCTGCCTTTTACTCTTAATTTATATTTATTATGATTACCCAATGGAGCTCAAAATGTTATTTAGCGTTTCACTGGGTCGCATAGCTTTTGATGCCATTTCTGGGTTTGGGAGATAATACCCTCCAATGTCAACTGGCGAACCTTGTGCGTCTATCAGTTCTTGCGCGATTTTATCCTCGTTGGAGGACATTGCATCGTATACTTTACTGAATATGGTTTTTAGCTCCCCATCCTTGTCCTGTTTGGTCAATTGCTCTGCCCAGTACAAGGCAAGGTAGAAGTGGCTTCCACGGGTATCTATTTCATTTACCTTTCTGGATGGTGACCTATCCTGGTTCAAGAATTCTTCGGTTGCTTTGTCCAACGCATCGGCAAGAACCTGTGCTTTTTGGTTATTGTTCTTTTCTCCAAAGAACTCCAAAGAAACGGCCAAAGCCAGGAATTCACCTAGTGAATCCCATCTTAGGTGGCCTTCTTCCAAGAATTGTTCTACATGTTTTGGAGCAGAACCACCAGCACCAGTCTCGAACAATCCGCCGCCGTTCATCAAAGGAACAATGGACAGCATTTTTGCGCTGGTCCCAACTTCCAAAATAGGGAAAAGGTCGGTCAAGTAATCCCTCAATACGTTACCGGACACAGAGATGGTATCTTTTCCTTCTTTCATGCGCTTCAAGGTGAACTTGGTAGCTTCGATAGGGGAAAGAATCCTGATATCCAATCCAGATGTATCGTGGTCTTTTAGGTAAACATTTACTTTCTTGATCAATTCGGCATCATGTGCCCTGTTTTCATCCAACCAAAAAACGGCAGGTGTTCCAGTGGCCCTTGCTCTTGAAACGGCCAATTTGACCCAGTCCTGAACAGGTGCATCCTTAACTTGGCACATTCTCCAAATGTCGCCTTCTTCCACGGCATGCTCTATCAATGTTTCACCAGCAGTGTTTACCACCTTTACGGTACCTGCTTGCTCTATTTCAAAAGTTTTATCGTGAGAACCGTATTCCTCGGCTTTTTGGGCCATTAGGCCAACATTGGGTACTGTTCCCATGGTCGTTGGGTCGAAAGCACCGTGTTCTTTACAAAAATCAATGGTAGCTTGGTATACCCCAGAGTAGCTGCTATCTGGAATGATAGCCTTAGTGTCCCGGAGTTCACCGTTCTTGTCCCACATTTTACCAGAGTTTCTGATCATAGCGGGCATGGAGGCATCGATGATTACATCACTCGGTACATGAAGGTTTGTAATGCCTTTATCGGAATTTACCATGGCCAAATCAGGTCCGTTTTCGATACTTGACTTGATGGCTCCCTCAATTTCTTTATGCTGGTCTTCGGGCAATTTGCCGATTTTATCGAATAGGGTTTCCAATCCGTCGTTCGGGTTGATTCCCACTTTTTCGAAGGTGTCGCTATAATTTTTAAACAGTTCAGAAAAATATACTTCCAAAGCATGCCCAAAAATGATGGGGTCGGAAACCTTCATCATGGTAGCTTTAAAGTGCAAAGAAAGTAGGATGCCTTTTTCCCTTGCGTCGGCAATTTCCTTGGTCAAAAATTCTACCAATGCTTTTTTGCTCATTACTGTGGCATCGATAACCTCACCTTTTAGAAGAGCCAGCTTGTCCTTTAGCACGGTTGTGCTACCGTCTGAACCTACCAATTCGATACGGACTTCGTCTGCATTGGATAGGGTCAACGATTTTTCGTTGGATTTAAAGTCGCCATGGGACATGGTGGCCACATGTGTCTTGGAATCCGAAGACCATTCGCCCATTGTGTGCGGATGTGCCTTTGCGTAATTTTTTACTGCTTTTGGAGCACGTCTGTCCGAGTTCCCTTCGCGGAGTACTGGGTTTACGGCGCTACCTTTTATCTTGTCATATTTAGCCTTGATGGCTTTTTCCTCGTCGGTTTTAGGCTCGTCGGGGTAATTGGGAAGGTTATATCCTTTTTTTTGTAATTCCTCAATGGCTTCTTTCAGCTGTGGTATGGAAGCGCTGATATTCGGAAGTTTTATGATGTTGGCCTCAGGTGTCTTGGCAAGTTCGCCCAAAATGGACAAATCGTCTGGTATTTGCTGTTCCTTGGTCAACAATTTTGGAAACACGGCAGCGATTCTACCGGCCAAAGAAATGTCCTTGGTCTCTACGGTAATATTGGCGGTTTCGGTAAATGATTTTACAATGGGCAGGAAGGATAATGTTGCTAAGGCGGGTGCCTCGTCTGTTTTGGTATAATAAAGTTTAGCCATTTATATGTATTTGTTTGAGCGGTTGCAAATATACGATATATGGACGGTGAAGTACGAATGGAAGTGACTAAAAGTGTGGGTTTTTAGTGATAATTTGTTAAAAAACAAAAGCCATTTCCTTGTTTTTACCAAGGAGATGGCTTTCAGATAGGACTCAAGATTGTTTGGTGGTACCAAAACTACAATCTATTAGACTGCATCTTTTGCCCTTTCGACGTTTACTTTGCAATGCTTTTAATTTTTCAACTAAACCGCATTCTTCAAAGTTGTACTGTTGTATTCCTAAACTTTATCAAAATGGAAAATTGCTCTTCCATCCGCACATAAAATTTATTATTTCTCATTGGGTTTTGCCAAAGCACTTCCCAAGTCAAAATTCCTTTTGTGATCAGTAGTGTTACCAATTAAAAGGGAATCCACAGTTTAAAGAACGTCAACTTTAAATTGATATGTTCGTGATGGTATCACTATCATATCTTTGTCTAAAGTAGAACAGAAAATCAAATTTTGCAATTTTACAAGACATTAAAAATCAACATGATATGAACCGGAGTTATTAACAATTGTTCATAAAAAAAGCACCCGTTTTTGGGTGCTTTTTCATGTTTTATAGGATGTTGATTACCCTTTAACTTCTTTAATACGGGCCTTTTTACCGGTAAGACCTCTAAAGTAGAAGATTCTTGATCTACGTACCTTACCTTTTTTGTTTACTTCAACTCTTTGCAAAGCGGGCATGTTTACGGGAAAAATTCTTTCCACACCTACAGTACCGGACATTTTGCGGATAGTGAAAGTTTCTGTTGCACCGCTTCCTCTACGTTGTATCACTACACCTTTAAAGAACTGGGTACGAGTTTTTTCACCTTCCTTGATTTCGTAATAAACAGTGATGGTGTCACCAGCTGAAAATTTTGGAAATTCTTTTTTTGGAACAAATTCGTCTTCAACAAATTTTATTAAGGATTCCATTTGTATGTTTTTTAAATGTTTTTACAAAACCAACTTACACGGATTTCGTCAGAGGTTGATTTTGAGATTGCAAAAATAATGCAATATTTATAAATAACAAGTTGTTTTTTATTTTTAGGGCTTGTTATTCCTTCTTAATCTGTTTTTTAACAAACATAATAATATAGAGAAGGAGCCCTATGGCAAATAGAAGATAGGGCAGCTGACTAACTATATTGACAATTCCAGCGTTTCTTGCCAGTGATTCAGGACCATCCTGAGCAGAAACCATGTTCCAAAAAACACTTCCCACCGAAAAAAGAATAGAAAGAGTACTGCCCAAAAGAATAAGGAATACAGGGATATTCCTCTGTTTGATCAACAATATTATGCTCGCAATAACTATAATTAATTGACCTAAGGTATTTAAAGCACCTCCTATCACATAATAATTTTGTAGGTTTTCCATGTTGTTTATTTTAAAAGATCAGGTCTTCTTTCTTGGGTGCGTTCGAGAGCTTGCTGTTCCCGCCATCTTTCGATTTTTGGAAAGTTACCGCTCAGGAGAATTTTGGGAACTTCCATTCCTTTATATTCTGCGGGTCGAGTATAGACTGGCGGTGCCAGTAAATTATCCTGAAAAGTATCCGTTAGGGCAGAGGTTTCATCGTTTAGTACGCCGGGCAAAAGCCTAATCACGGCATCGCAGAGTATGGCAGCAGCCAATTCCCCACCGGAGAGCACATAATCGCCAATGGATATTTCACGGGTCACGAACATATCCCTTACCCGCTGGTCCACACCTTTGTAATGACCACAAAGCACAATAATATTCTTTTTCATGGAAATCTCATTGGCCATTCCTTGATTTAGGGTATTGCCATCGGGTGTCATATAAATGACTTCGTCATACTCCCTTTCTGCTTTTAATTGGGAAATGCACTTGTCAATGGGTTCTATCATCATCACCATTCCAGCACCACCACCAAACTGGTAGTCGTCCACTTGTTTATAGTTTCCGGTGGTATAGTCCCTTAAATTATGAAGGTGCACCTCTACCAAATCCTTTTCTTTGGCCCGTTTTAAGATGGAAGCCTCAAAAGGACTTTTTAGAAGTTCGGGAAGTACGGTGATAATGTCTATCCGCATGGATATTGTTGTTGTGTATTGATTTGCCGCAAAAGTAGTGAATGCAGGCATAACTGCTATATAAAAGAAAGGCTTCCGATGTGGAAGCCTTGATTCTTATTTTTTCTGCTTGTTCAGTTCGTCCTGTAGCTGTCTGCTTATTTTCTGCTCTCGCTCAAGTGCTCTTCTCCTGTGGTTTTGATATTCTTCTTCGAGTTCGGCAAGGGCCGATTTTGCCTGTTGCGTCAAGAAATTACTATTTCTGAATCGGTATATAAAGAACAAAAGAAGCAATAACAGTCCAAAAATAATGGACCAAAGAATAAAGTTATAAGTTCCTTTGCTTATGAGCATGCCAAAGAAAGAAATGCTGTCTTTTTCTTCGGTAACATTGTTCAGCTTATTGGTAGTTTCTTGCAACTTGCCATTTAAGCTTTCTATTTCAGCATCGTTGGCTGTGATGGTGGCCGACAAGTCCTTGATGGTCTTATTGGCGGTATCTATAGAATCGAAAATGTTGTTTTTTGTTTCATAAAGGTCGGACAGTTTAACGACCTCATAACGGATACCATTGGCCCGATAGTTGCCCGACTTGCTTTCCAGTTCTTCAAACTGCCCTCTAAGGGTAGTGTCAGTTTCTTCTGTTGATTCATCTTCCTGTGCATGGAGGGACAGGGCAGGGATAAGTAAGACTAAGGCAAATAAAATGCGTAAATGCTTCATGTTCAATAATGTTCTCGTATTAAATTTAGATTAAGGGTGGGGCGAAATTACATCAATATACCTAATTTAAAAAAAGAAAATCAGTTCAAAGAACAAATCGTGCCCCGTTAATAATACGTATAACGCCTAACTTTTGCGATATATTTTGCCAATCGTATAACTTGGTGCGAATAACCATACTCGTTATCGTACCAAATATACAGCACTACATTTTTTCCGTTGGGAGCTACAATCGTGGCCTTGCTATCATAAATTGATGGAGCCGTGGCACCTACAATGTCCGAAGAGACCAATTCGTTGCTCAGCGCATACTTTATCTGCTCCACCAAATCACCTTCCAACGCATATTTTTTAACGATGGTATCTATGCCTTCTTTTGAGGTTTTGTTTTTGACCTCTAAGTTTAAAATGGCAAGCGACCCATTGGGTACGGGAACCCTTATGGCGTTTGAGGTCAGTTTTCCTTTTAACGATGGCAGTGCCTTGGCGACCGCAGACCCTGCACCTGTTTCCGTAATCACCATATTGAGTGCCGCTGCACGGCCGCGGCGGTACTTATTGTGCATATTGTCCACCAGATTTTGATCATTGGTATAGGCGTGGATGGTTTCCAAATGCCCTTTTTTAATGCCCAAAGAGTCTTCGATTATTTTTAGGATAGGAGTTATGGCGTTCGTAGTACAGGAGGCAGCGGAGTATATTTTAGTTTTGTCCGGGTCAAAATCTTTGTGGTTTACGCCGTGTACAATATTGGGGAGCTCTTTTCCCGGAGCGGTCAACAGTACCTTGCTGGCCCCTTTTGATTTTAGATGACGGGATAGTTCCTTGTTGTCCCTAAAGGCCCCTGTGTTATCGATAATCAAGGCATTTGTAATGCCATATTTGGTGTAATCGATATCTTCGGGTTGATTGGCGTTGATGATTTTTACCGTGGTGCCATTGATGATGAGCGCTTGTTTTTCCACATCCACGTCTACAGTTCCGGTAAATGGTCCGTGAACCGAATCGGTTTTAAGAAGGGCTGCTCTTTTTTCCAGAACTTCCCTGTTCATCTCACCCCGGACTACGATGGCACGTAACCGTAATTGACTGCCTCGGCCCGTTTTGGCCATAAGTTCGCGTGCGACCAAACGTCCAATACGTCCAAAACCATAGAGTACCACATCTTTTGGTTCAATGGCTTTAGTGGTTTGGGCACCCTTCAGCTTATCAATAACAAAGGCCTTTACATTTAAATGGGCATTTTGACTGGAATTGTACTCGTAGGTCAGCTTGCCAATATCGAGTTTGGCCGGAGGGAGGTTAAGGTCGTTAATGGCCCGTAAGATTTCCACAGAATCAAAAATGGACATAGGTTTTTGGACAAACTCACCCGCATATTCGTGCAGGTTGATGATGTCGCTCACGTTCTTGTCAATAATTTGATTTTTGAAGAGAACCACTTCAATGGCCTTATCGTACCAAAGGTCGCTGATGATTTTTATGAATTCTGTAGTGGCTTTACGTCTATCTGCCTGAAAGGCAAGTTCCTTCTCGTAAGATAAATTGTCGTTCATGGATGATGGTTGCGGTTGTGATGATTAATTTCTTGGCTAAATTATATATTTCAAACGTTTTCGTAAAACATATTGAGTATAAAAAAAGCGTCCTTTTCAAGACGCTTTTAAGTGTTTTTTTAGCACTTTTTACTGAAGTATCATGTGTTCTTTTTCACCATCTTCATTGATCATGGTGAAACTGGTTCGTCCATATCTCGATATTTTGCCAAAGCGTTCTTTGGCATCATCAATGTTGTCGATGGGTTCTCCATCAAGTTCAATAATGATCTTGTTGGTCAAACCATATCTGGAGTAGCCTTGGGGAACATCAATAATCTTAACGCCTTTGGATACGCCAAATTTCTTTCTGTCTTCTTTGGTCAAGTTTTTTACTCTGAAAGATGTAGCTGGTAGAATTACACTGTTCTGTTTTTTCAACGTCACATTTTTTACCAGATTCTCACCATCACGCTCCAATGTCACTTGTACCACATCGCCAGGCCTCTTTGAATTTAAATATCCTGTAAGTTGGGAGAACTTGCCAATATCGAGATTATCCACTTTTTTAATGATGTCACCCTGCATTAAACCGGCTTCATCGGCACCAGAATCCTCTTCCACGCCATCGACATAAACACCTTCTAGTTCATCAATTCCTTTTTCAATGGCTAGCGGAGATCTTGCATTTACAGCGGAAATCCCCAAAAGTCCTTTTTGTACATTTCCGAACTCCATAATATCCTCCACAACTTTTTTGGCAATGTTACTCGGAACCGCAAAGGCATAACCAATATAAGAGCCGGTCTGTGAAGTAATGGCGGTATTGATACCGATAAGGTCGCCATTGGTGTTTACCAAGGCCCCACCACTGTTTCCAGGGTTAACGGCGGCATCGGTCTGTATAAAGGATTGGGCGCCTGAAGGAGCAAGCGATCGTGCTTTTGCACTTACAATACCTGCCGTTACGGTAGAGGTCAAGTTAAATGGATTCCCAACGGCAAGTACCCACTCCCCAATTTTAGCATTGTCGGAATCTCCGAATGCCAAGTAAGGTAATGCATCCCCGGCATCTATTTTTAAAAGGGCGATATCGGAGTCGGCATCGGTACCGATTACTTCTGCTTCATACGATTTATTGTTGTTGAGAACCACTTCAAGTTGACTTGAGTTGGCGATAACATGATTGTTGGTCACTATGTAACCATCTGGAGAAATAATTACTCCGGAACCCGTGCCTACTTGAGGAGTTGATTTACGTTCATAGCCATAAAAAAATTCTGCAATATTGGATGGACCTCTACTGCTCATGGTCATGTTTTTAACGTGTACCACGGAATTCACCGTTTTTTCGGCTGCGGAGGTAAAATCCACCTCATTGATTCCGGCTCCCCTGGCAGATGTATCCAAGTTACTCGTGGTCACAAAAGGTGTTTCCTCTTGTGCAGTGACCCATTTGTAGCTCTCTTTCTCAAAAAATAATTTGTAAGCTCCCAGCGTAATTGCACCGGCAAATACGGAAACAAGGAATAAACTAGCTATTTTCTTCATAATTCATTAACAATTTAACATTAAGCTTTATCAAAATTAAAAGTTTTCAATTTTTGGTTAGGTCGGTTTAACGCTGTTTTAACTACAAAAAAAACCTTAAAGAATCCCATATATTTGTTCCTTTGTAGATGTATATGGAACTACAGTTTTTTAAATATCAAGGAACGGGAAACGATTTTGTAATTATTGACAATCGTCAGGGTATATTTCCCAAAAACAATACCAAACTTGTGGCGGAGCTTTGTGACCGAAGATTTGGCATTGGAGCGGACGGTTTGATTCTGCTCGAAAATGACAATATGTCTGATTTTGAGATGGTTTACTATAACGCCGATGGAGCCGAAAGCACCATGTGCGGTAACGGGGGGCGTTGTTTGGTAGCTTTTGCCCATTATTTGGGAGTGATAGAAGAAAAGACCATCTTTAATGCAGTAGATGGGCTTCATGAAGCTACCGTAGAAGGAGACATCGTCAATCTAAAAATGATAGATGTAGATAAGATACACGAGAAACAGAACCATAGTTTTTTGGATACCGGCTCCCCCCACCATGTACAATTGGTGAAGGAGTTGAAAGAGTTCGATGTACAAAAAGAAGGGAAGAAACTACGCTATGGAATTTACGGTGAGTCTGGGAGCAATATCAATTTTGTGGAACAGACCAAGGACAACTCTTTTGATGTGCGAACCTACGAAAGGGGAGTGGAAGGGGAGACCTTTTCATGTGGTACAGGGGTAACGGCCGTGGCCTTGGCCATGCACGAATCAGGTAAAACCGCTGCCAACGAAGTTCATATCCATACTATTGGAGGTGATTTGACCATTTCTTTTGAGAAGAAGGATGGGAAGTACAGCAATATCTTTTTAAAAGGCCCCGCCATACAAGTGTTTAAAGGAACCATCGAATGCTCAATCTAAAGGGAAAACAAGTCTATTTACGGGCATTGGAGCCCACTGACCTCGATTTTCTGTACAAATTGGAAAACGATACATCGGTCTGGGAGGTAAGCGGCACGCTAAAACCTTATTCCAAAACGGTGCTTCAATTGTATCTGGACAATGCCCACAGGGATATTTACGATGTGAAGCAATTGCGATTATGTATAAGCAATAAGCAAGATGAATGTATAGGGCTTATCGATTTGTTCGATTTTGATCCTAAACACAGACGGGCGGGAATCGGAATTATAATTGTAGAGCCCGGTGATAGAAACAGAGGTGCTGGCGCAGAAGCCTTGTCGCTTTTGTGCGATTATGCATTTTCAGCTTTTGACATGCATCAACTCTACGCCAATATTTTGGAGGATAATGAGGCGAGTATCCATTTGTTTCAAAAAATGGGGTTCGAAGAAATCGGCGTTAAAAGGGAATGGATAAGAACCAATCAAGGGTTCAAGAACGAAATAATGTATCAAAAGATCAATACAAATGAATCTTAAGAAAGTACTTTGGGCAACGGCCGTCCTCGGATTGTTGATCTGCGGTTTTATTGCTTATCAAATTTACAGTGCCATTTTTAGTCCCAATACACAGTTCAATAATGATGAAGCCTTTGTTTATATTGAAACGGATGCATCGTTCAATGATGTAAAAGCTTCATTGGAACCTTTGTTGCAGGATTTATCCACTTTTGAAGCTGTGGCCAAGCGTAAAGGGTATATCAGCAATATAAAAGCAGGGAAATATGCTCTCAAAAAAGGGATGAACAATAATGAGATCATCAATACCCTTCGGAGCGCCAACGTACCTGTTCAAGTATCCTTCAATAATCAAGAATCGCTGGCGTTGTTGGCCGGAAGAGTTTCTGAGCAGATAGAAGCCGATAGCTTAGAATTGCTTCAAACCTTCAATGACCCTGAGTTTTTGAAGGAAACCAAGTTTGATGGGGATACCAAATTGGCGATGTACATTCCAAATACCTATGAGTTTTTCTGGAATACCGATGCCAAAAGTTTTAGGGATAGAATGCGGACGGAATATGAACGCTTCTGGAACAGTGACCGTTTGCAAAAAGCAGAGAACCTTGGGTTGACCCCCAATGAGGTGACCGCTTTGGCAGCCATAGTTCAAAAGGAAACCGCTAAAGTGGATGAGCGTCCGAGGGTTGCTGGAGTATACTTGAACAGGATTAGAAGGGGAATGCTGCTGCAAGCGGACCCAACGGTTATTTATGCCATCAAAAAAGAAACCGGCAATTACGATACCATCATAAAACGGGTACTTTTCCGTGATTTGGAAATGGAATCACCCTACAACACCTATAAATATGCGGGCGTTCCTCCAGGTCCGATAACCATGCCGGACATTACTTCCATAGATGCGGTTTTGAATCCCGAAAAACACGATTATCTCTATTTTGTGGCCGATGTTTCCAACTTTGGATACCACATCTTTGCCAAATCTTTGGCGCAACACAACCGGAATAAGGTACAGTACACCCAATGGCTGAATCAACAAAAAGTTCTGAGATAAGGTTCTTTGTCGTTGATTTTCATCCATTTAACGTATTTTAAGGCTGATTTAAGAAATCTTTATGAGCTTTAGGGTGCCCTTTAGCTTATCTCCATCTATATTTGCCGGCCAAATTGATTTTTGATACGTATATAGTATCGAGATCACAAATATGAACATTATGAAAAGATGGATAGGTTTTGTACTACATCTTGCCATGATCGTAGTTTTGACAAGTTTTGGTTCCTATACCGTAATGAAAAAGGAATATGTTGAAATTCCCGATTCATTGAAGGTAGAGACCAATTTGGAAATGTTTGCACCGCAGGTTTCCATCGAACTCATTGACGAGGACAAGGTAATACCTCCATTTCTGGGCAAAGCCTACAATGGCTTTAAGGAAGCATTGGCTTTCAAAGAATCCCAAGGTAAATATCAAAGAGTGAATACATTGGGTTATTTGGGCAAATACCAATTTGGTAGCAGCACATTGAACTTAATGGGTATTTACAATATGGATGAGTTTTTGGACAGCCCAGAACTTCAGGAAAAAGCCTTTATGGCCAATATTGCCCGTAATAAGTGGATTTTGAGAAGGGACATCAAGCGCTTCAACGGAAAAACCATCGGAGGAATCAAAGTAACTGAATCCGGTATTTTGGCCGCTGCCCATTTGGCAGGAGCAGGTAATGTCAAAAAGTATCTACGATCATATGGACAAAACGATGTAACCGATGCTTACGGAAGTAGCATCTCATATTACATGAAAAAATTCGCGGGCTATGATATTTCAAATATCAAACAGCAAAAAAATGCGAAAGTTTAGAAGGTAAAGATTACATAAAAAAATCCCCGAATTTCGGGGATTTTTTTATGCTTGGATAATGTATAT
>JANSXF010000053.1 GCA_024743095.1 Flavobacteriaceae bacterium | reverse complement strand
GGTCTGTGCCCCGGCAAGGGCATCCCTGTTGACGGGGAAATACCCCCATCGTACCGGGGTGGTCAGTCTGACCATGAAGACCGAACCGGAGGTGACCAGTCTCAAGACCAGTGAGGTCACGATGGCCGATGTTTTTAAGGCGAATGGATATCAAACGGCCCTGGTGGGAAAATGGCACTTGGGTATATTGCCCCCTTTCCATCCCATGAGACGGGGTTTTGATCATTCCGTCGACTTTTTGGGGTTTAACCTTAAAACCTATTACGATTTTAAACTGGACGAAAACGGGACCTTTAAACAGTATACCGGGCAATATCTTGATGATGTATTGACCGACCATGCCCTGGACTATATAGAAACGAACAAAGCACGACCATTTTTTCTTCATTTGGCCTATTCAGCACCTCACCGTCCCTTGGGAGGGCCCGAGGTGCTGATCGATCATTATCTCAAAAAGGGCTTCGATGAAAAAACCGCCAAGGTCTATGCCATGTTGGAAGCTATGGACAAAGGTATTGGCCGCGTGCTGCATAAGTTGGAGGATTTGGGTATCGACCAGAATACCTTGGTCATCTTTGCCAGTGACAATGGACAAGATCCAGGAGTGGGACCACGGTTTAATCTGGATATGAAGGGCCATAAATATCTGGTCTATGAAGGGGGGATCCATATCCCGTTGCTCTTCCATTGGCCCGGCCATTTGGAAGCCGGAAAACGTACGGACATCGCCCATTTTACGGATATTTTACCGACTTTGACCGAACTCTGTAACTTGGAGGTTCCTGCAAAGGTCTCCCGCGATATGGACGGGGCAAGCCTGGTCAATTCCCTTCAAGGCATAGCCAATAATAATCTGCCCGATGCCAGGTTCTGGCAATGGAACCGGCACGAACCGTACTATTCGCATAATGCGGCCGTTCGAAAGGATAATTGGAAACTGGTCCGGCCCGTTTCGGATTCCTTAATGGAATATTCGAGCATTATTGATTCACCCTCCCAATTGGCTCCACAACTTTTTGATATGGACAGCGATGCTTCCGAGTCCACCGACCTATCGGAACAATACCCTCAAAAAGTGAACGAATTGATGGATATGTTGGAACAATGGGGCAAGTCGGTCGAAAAGGACCGATTGAAAGAAGTCGATTTCATTGATGGGAAATTAAAAAAGAAACTTCAGGAAAAAACAACCCAACCTAAGAAATAGCATAACTCATGATGGATACAACAGCATTAAAGGGAATTATTCCCCCTATGGTAACCCCGTTAGATGAATCGGGAAAGATAGATTTGGAAAGTACCAAAAAATTGGTGGAACACCTTATCGCCGGTAAGGTCAAAGGTATTTTTATTCTTGGGACCACAGGGGAGTCCGCAAGTCTGTCCCTCAGGGCAAGACTGTACTTTATTGAAGAGGTCTTGAAAATGACCGATGGAAGGATTTCCGTGCTGGTAGGGATTACCGATTCCTCCATGGAGGCCAGTATCCTTTTGGCGGAACATGCGAAGAACCATGGCGCGATCGCCGTGGTTTCGGCCCCACCGTTTTATTATACCCTGGGCCAAGCAGAGCTGACCAATTACTATACGACCTTGGCGGATAGGTCCCCATTGCCCGTCTTTTTATATAATATGCCTTCCAATACCAAGATTCATTTCGAACAGGCAACCGTGGTTTCCTTGTCCAAGCATCCTAACATTATTGGACTTAAGGACAGTTCCGGGAATACTAAATACTTTCAAAAGCTATTGTTCGAATTTAGGGACCAGCCCGAGTTCTTACTCTTTGTCGGTCCAGAGGAGCTTTTGGCGGAGACTGTGATGATGGGCGGTGCCGGTGGGGTTTGTGGTGGTGCCAATCTATTTCCGGAGCTCTACTGTAAATTATATGCCGCAGCAGAGAAAAACGACAGGGACAGGATCTTGGAATTGCAGAACATCGTTATGGAGATCAGCAACAATATTTATACGGTGGGCAAATATGAGTCCAGTTACCTGAAAGGCCTGAAGGCTTCCTTGGAAATATTGGGACTGTGCCGCAATCGAATGGCCTTTCCCCTACAAAGCTTTGAAGAACGTGAGTTTACCATTATCAAGGAGCGCTTGGAGCGCATCAAGACCATGGTGGACCGGACACTTGCACTAAAAAATTAAACCTATTACCCTACTATTTCATGGAACTACCCATTCTTGACCTTGTGGTATTTTTTGGATATATGCTGCTTATCGTATTGTTCGGTGTTTCTTTTTCCTTTAAGAAGCGGTCGTCCAAAGATTATATAACCGGAGGTGGCAAATTGCCCACATGGGCCATAGGAATGTCCATCTTTGCTACCTTTGTCAGCAGTATCAGTTTTTTGGCATTGCCCGGAAATGCCTATCTCTCGGATTGGAACGGTTTTGTGTTCAGTCTTTCGATACCCTTGGCAGCTATAGTGGCAGTGCTGTTCTTTGTACCGCTCTATAGGCGGATCGAGAGCAATTCCGCTTACTTTTATCTGGAGCAACGCTTTGGGCTATGGGCACGTTCCTACGCCTCCCTTTTCTATCTGTTGACACAGATTGCCCGCATGGGCGCCATTCTCTATTTGTTGGCACTGCCCATGAACATCCTTTTGGGCTGGAGTATCCCGACGATTATTCTCATTACCGGCATCAGTGTGACCATTTATGCCATGTTCGGAGGAATCGAAGCGGTCATTTGGACCGATGCCATTCAAGGGATTATATTGATAGGAGGGGCACTGGCCTGCATTGCCGTGCTTTTCACCTCGATGCCGGAGGGTCCGGGCCAAATATTCGATATTGCCCAGGCCCAGGATAAAATGAGTTTGGGCTCTTTTGAGTTCAATTTCACCGAGTCCACCTTTTGGTTGATCTTGGTATACGGGCTCTTTATCAATTTACAGAATTTTGGGATAGACCAAAGTTATATCCAACGCTATATCAGTGCCAAATCCAACAGGGAAGCGGTCAAGTCCACCCTGTTCGGAAGCTTATTGTATATTCCCATATCCTTGTTGTTCTTCTTTATAGGTACGGCGTTGTTTGCCTATTATCAGGCCATGCCCGAATTGCTGCCCGAACAGCTGCAAGGCATGGAAAACGCTGATAAAATATTTCCTTACTTCATTGTAAGTGCCCTGCCCAAGGGAATTACGGGCTTATTGGTTGCCTCGATATTTGCCGCGGGTATGAGCACGGTATCCACCAGTGTCAATAGCTCGGCCACGGTGATCCTCACCGATCATATCAAAAGATATATCCATCCCAATTTGGAACATCGCTCCGAAATGAAGGTGTTGTTGATTGCTTCCTTGATCATGGGATTGACCGGTACGATGGCCGCTCTGCTATTGAACGGTGTAACCAGTGCATTGGATGCTTGGTGGGCATTGTCATCCATTTTCAGTGGTGGGATACTGGGACTCTTCCTATTGGGCTTCATCTCAAAGAAAGTGTCCAGCAAGGCCGCTATGGTCGGAGTGGTCTGCGGTGTACTGGTGATATCCTGGATGAGCCTTTCGCCGTTTTTACCCGAAGACCTGGCCTCCTTTGCCAGTAACTTCCATGCGAACTTGACCATCGTCCTTGGGACGATGACCATACTGTTGGTGGGTTTTTTAGTAACGCTTTTTATCCCAAGACCCGCTACTAATGATGGGAATATTAAAAATATTGAGCAATGAGAACAATTGGTTTGACCTTTATTTTATCCCTTGTTGGGGTCCTGGTACTCCAAGGCCAGTCATCTTTTATGACCTCGGACAGTGTTGCCGTATTCTATCCGGCCCAATTCGACGCTGCACAGCATCTGCCTTCCTTTGCAGTGGAACGGCATTTGGAAAGGGCTGGGGATGTACCCGATACGTGGTCGGTACAGCCTGTATTTTCACAAACGGATTCCACCAGTACCGTACGGATCGCTATTGGTGAAGGGGTGGATCTATACGGCAATGGCGAGGTGACTGGAGACCTCCGTCGCAACAATACAGAGACCGTTCTTTGGAATACGGACAATTATGAATATAAAAAACATGAGGGCAAGCGCCTGTACCAATCCCATCCATGGATATTGGGAGTGAGGCCGGACGGTACCGCTTTTGGGGTGCTGGCCGATAATTCCTGGAAGCAGGAATTTAACCTGCACGGGAGCATAGAGATCAAGAGTTACTCCGCTCCCTTTAGGATCCTAGTGGTGGACGCCACATCGCCACAACGGGTGATGGAAAAATTGGGCGACTTGATCGGGACCATACCCATGCCGCCATTATGGTCCCTGGGGTACCAACAATCCAGGTTTTCGTATTACCCAGCGGATTCGGTCCGCTATATCGCCAAGGAATTCAGAAAACGAAAGATTCCCGCTGATGTGATATGGATGGATATTGATTACATGGACGGCTATCGCATTTTTACTTTTGATCCAGAAGGATTTCCAGAACCAAAAAAGCTCAACAGGGATCTGCACGCCCTGGACTTTAAATCCATATTTATGATCGACCCAGGGGTCAAGGTGGATTCCACGTATTTTATATATCAACAGGGCAGTCGTGGAAACCATTGGGTGTTGGATGCGGATGGAAAACCTTTCGTCGGGGAGGTCTGGCCAGGGGATTGTGTCTTCCCGGATTATACCCGACCTGAAACACGGGAATGGTGGTCGGGACTGTACGATGACTTTATGGATTTGGGAATTGACGGGGTATGGAACGATATGAACGAACCAGCCGTCTTTGATCAGGAAAGCTTTACTATACCTGAGAACGGCTTGCACCGTGGCGGCGGAGAACTGCCGGCTTCCATCCATAGGCGCTATCACAACCTATACGGTCTGTTGATGGTAAAGGCCAGTAGGGAAGGGATTCTGAAAGCCAATCCGGATAAAAGGCCCTTTGTCCTTTCCAGGGCCAACTTCCTGGGCGGTCAGCGCTATGCGGCCACTTGGACTGGGGATAACCACTCCTCATGGGAGTACCTAAAGATGTCCATTCCCATGTCGTTGAACCTTAGTCTTTCGGGACAACCGTTCAACGGTCCGGATATCGGTGGCTTCACCAAGAATGCAGATGCTGACTTGCTGGGGCATTGGATGGCTATAGGGGCCTACTTTCCCTTCTTCCGGAACCACAGTTCAAAGAACACCACAGCACAGGAACCGTGGGCCTTTGGAAAAAAAATAGAGGACGTATCCCGAACGGCCATTAACAGAAGGTACCGTTTGTTGCCCTATTTGTACACCTTGTTCAGGGAAGCCCATGAGACAGGGGCGCCTATCATAAAACCTACATTTTTTGCAGATATTCAAGATATATCCCTTAGGGAACAACAGGAAACCTTCCTGCTGGGCGATAACCTTTTGATCGTTCCCCGATGGGCCGAGAACGTGCAATTGCCCAAGGGTAATTGGGTCGATATCGCTTTTGAAGAAGAACAGGATGATGATGGGTACCAGGCCAAGGTAAAGCTTCGCCCTGGTGCCATTGTACCCATGACCGAAAAGGTGTTCCAGAGTACGGAGGACTATTCCAATGAACGAATTGTGCTCTTGATCAATCCAGATAACCAGGGAAAGGCCAAGGGCCATATGTATTCGGATGCGGGAGAGGGTTTTGGGTATCAGGAAGAAGCATTTTCAAAGCATTCCTATACGGCCGAACTAAAGGATGATGTGCTTAAGGTCACTATCCGGTTGGAAGCTGGGGTGGAATCTCCTAGAGGATATCAGATCGGTTATGTACAACAAGGTGGGATTGTATATTCCGAATGGACCACTACCAAGGAAATTACCCTGCAGTTATAAGAGGCCTTTGCCTATAAACATTTATCATATCATGGATTTGATACGGTCCTTAAGGATTAAGACTTTTATAGGGTTAGTTTAGTTAATTTTGCGTGGCCCCTTCTGTATGGAAGGGGGTGCGTTTTCTTTTTCTTATTGAATTGTAAAAGAAAATAAAAATTCTATGAGACGATATCCGTGTGCTTTATTAATTTAGTCAATCGATTAAAAAGTAAGGCTGACCGACTTTTTTCTGGTCACTTTTCTCCTAATGAAAGCAAATAACATGAAAACGTATCAGGTGAGATCCTTATCTGGGCAGACTTTTGATAAAGATGCCTGGGGCAGGGCGGATATCCTAAAAGATTTTATCCAACCTTGGACCGGCACTGCTGTACAACGTACGCTATTTAGGGCATTGTATGATGAGGATTGGCTATATCTTAGGTACGATGTCAAGGATCGGGAAATTTTGGTGTCCACCGATAGGGATCATAAACTCGATGTTGCCGATTCGGACAGGATAGAGATCTTTTTTAGGACTGATGAAGACTTGGAACGTTATTATTGTCTAGAGTTGGACCCCCTTGGTAGAGTCTTGGATTACAAGGCCTCGTTTTATAGGGATTTTGACTATACATGGTGTTGGCCTCGGGAAGAATTGTCCGTTTGGGCCGAAGTCCATGAAGATGGGTATCTGGTGGAGGCGAAGGTCAGTTTGAAATCCTTGACCGATTTGGGTATTTTGAAGGAAGGGAACTTGGATGCAGGGATATTCAGGGGGGATTGCTTGCGGCTCGGAACCAGTAATGGGGAAGCGCCCAGTTTTAATTGGATTACATGGGTGGACCCTGGGACCGATACCCCGGATTTTCATGTAAAGTCCGCTTTTGGGAAACTGATATTAGGTTGACAAGAACCTACGGATAGCTCTCGACATTTTCCGAATTGATGATCTCGATGGGCAATAATTGCTTCTTGGACGATTCTTTGTCGAAAAGGAGCTTTTCCACAAGACTTTTCAAGGATAAAGAAGCTTGAAGACCTGGCGCTTGATGAATCAAGAACTGTATCCCTCCTTTTTTTAAATAGCTGAGGTTTTCCGGAAGCAGATCATAGCCGACAATGGTTCCCTCCATATCGAGGGATTCCAATGTACGGGCGACTTCGTACGTTTTCGAGGTGGTCACAAAGAACATATTGATCTGGTTTTCCCGGATAAAAACGGATAAGGTCTTTTGTATATGCTGTGTATCCACGATTTTAGTATGGATATGATGACCTGGCGCCATTTCCTTAAAAAAGGATTTGAAACCTTCTTCTTTTTGTTGCATATGGATGGCATTGTTAAAAGCCTCGTCAATGTGAATGACCGCAATTTTTGAAGCGGGTTGAACAAAGTCATAAATAAGCTTGGCTCCGACCCGGCCGCTTAGATAAAGGTCCTGCCCAACATGTTGATCTACGTGGTTTCGGGGCAAACTGTTGAAGGTGGCCTTGACAATATCCTTTTTGCTCAGTGCTTGGAGCAACCGGTCGCTCTCCCTTTCGAACAACGGGACGAACAAAAAGGCATTGGGGTTCTTGGCAATAAGTTCCATTCCCTTTTGGACAAAGGACTTAGGTTTTGAAGGGTCAAAAAAGTGTACCGAGATATCCACATCAAAAGCTTCATACTCTAAGATTACCTCTTCGATACCTTTACGACAGGGAAGCCAATACGGGTCTTTTTCGGGATCGGGAATCAAGATGGCAATGGTGTAGATCACATTGTTTTTTAAGGAACGTGCCAGGGGATTTGCCTTATAGTTCAGTTCCTCAAGAGCGGCATTGACCTTTTGAAGGGCTTTTTCAGAAACTTTACCCCTTTTATGTATGACCCTGTCCACAGTGCCAATGGATACATTGGCCACTTTGGCAATGTCCTTAATGGTGATTTTTTTCTTCATGACGGACAAATATATCCAAAAAAGCAAATCTATTTGTGTTAACGATAACACTAATTTAGTGTGTACGTACACATTTTTTTATATATTGCACCGAAATTTAAAGGAATCCTTCGTGGTTCCTATGTATTTAATATGGTAAGTAAGTGATAAATAATTCAATAGTTCCGTTTTTGGATACCGGGGAAATCGTAGTGAAATCACCTGGGAGAACCTGTTTGTTCGGCGACCACCAAGATTATTTGGAATTGCCCGTAATCGCTTGTGCAATTGATCGGCACATCACCTTAAGGGCAAAGCCCAATGGCGAAAATAGATTGTTCGTGGATACTCCGGATATCGGAGGGCATAGATATATTGATATCGATAGAAAAGGCCCGGTGCCAAGAGGTGATCATTTTTTGGCCGCCATGGAGATCTTGAAGCACTATGGTTGTGTGCCCGATCAGGGTTACGATATCACCATCACAGGTAATATTGCCATCAATGCGGGTACCTCCAGTTCCAGTGCGGTGATTGTTTCATGGATCCAATTTTTAGTGACGGCATTTGGATGTAATGCCACTATCGACAAGGAATTTATTTCCAGGATCGCCTATGAAGCAGAGGTGGCCTTTCATGATTTTCCAGGAGGCAAAATGGACCAATACAGTATAGGGCTCGGCAATGTTATCTATTTGGAGACGGGGGAGGATTTGCTCTATGAGGTCTTTGATCTGGACATACCCGGTCTGATCGTTGCGGAATCCGGTATCCCCAAGGAGACCACAGGGGTACTTGGGGAATTGAAGGAGAAGGCATTATTGGCCATCCATAGGGTCAAGGAAAAAGTTCCCGGGTTTGATATCAAGGCACTCACTATCCATGACTTTCCCCAATATGTCCATTATGTGAACGACGGGCTACGGGTATATTTTGAGGCAGCCGTACGGAATCATGATATTACCCAAAGGGCATTGGAAGCATTCAGGGAACCTAAAATCGACCTGGAACAAATTGGAAAACTAATGAACGAACACCACCATATACTCAAGGATTATTTGGAAATAACCCTGCCCTTGATCGACCGTATGGTGGATAGCGCCAATGCCGCAGGTGCCCTAGGTGCCAAAATTGTTGGCTCGGGAAGGGGAGGGAGCATCGTGGTCCTCTCCAAAGCGGGCGAAGAGCAAAAGATCATCGACGCATTGATGCAAGCAGGGGCCAGGGATGCGTATTCGGTCCATGTCGATCCAGGAACCCATGTCGTAACAGCTAATCAAAATATATCAAAATGAAGGCAATTTCTAGTTTAGTAATCTTGGCTGGGGGAGCCTCCTCCAGAATGAAAAAAGAGGCCACACGGACCGATGGTCTAAGCGAAGAGGATATCAAGCAGGCCAATGAACGCAGCAAAGGACTTATTGGGGTGGGCGATCAAGGCAGGCCCATGTTGGATTATGTATTGTACAATGCCAAAGCGGCCGGATTTACCAAAATCTATATTGTTGTGGGCGAAAACGGCCAATTGTTCCAGGACTTTTATGGTTCCCTAAGCGCGGGCAATCATTTCCGTGGTTTGGAAATCAACTTTGCCGTGCAATTTATTCCCAGTGGCAGGATCAAACCCTACGGTACCGCAGATGCTTTGTATCAGGCCGTAACCCAGTACCCCGAGTTGCAAGAGCAGCGTTTTTCCGTCTGTAACAGTGATAATCTATATTCAGTGGAAGCTTTTCGTGCGCTGCGGGCCACGGAGGTCCCTAACGCGTTCATCGCGTATGATCGTAGTGCCATGGATTTCCCGGAAGAACGTATTTCACGCTTTGCCCTGGCCAAATTGGATGACGAGGGTTACCTACTGGATATTATAGAAAAGCCCAAGGCGGATCAAGTGGACGCCTACAGGGACCAATGGGGGAAACTTCGGGTGAGTATGAATGCATTCACCTTTGATGGCGAAAAAATGTATCCCTATCTCAAGAATTGTCCCGTCCATCCCGAGCGTGATGAGAAGGAGCTCCCTACCGCTTTTTTGGACATGTTGGGGGAGTTCCCCCGATCCGCCATAGGGGTGCCATTCTCGGAGCATGTTCCAGATTTAACGGCCAAAGATGATATTGTTGATGTAAAAAAGTACCTGGAAGCGCATTACAGTGTGCTGGACTGGGCCTAAATGTGTTATGGGATGGATAAATATGTAGTAACGGGCGGCGCCGGTTTTATTGGTGGCCATATTGCTGAAACCTTGGCTTCGCAAGGGCACAAGGTCATCGTGGCGGATAATTTAAGAACAGGTTTCTCGGCCAATATCGAACACTTGGAGGTGGAATTTGTAGAGGTCGATATCAGGGACAGGGATACCATGGTCGCATTGGCCGATGGTGCCAAGGGAATCTTTCATTTGGCGGCCTTGGTGAGTGTCCCGGAATCCCTCGAACGCATCGAAGAATGTCTTGCTATAAATGTCCAGGGGACCCTGAACGTTCTGGAGGCTGCCAAAAAAAGCAAGGGCTGTAAGGTCGTTCTTTCCAGTTCGGCCGCCATTTATGGCAACAACCCGACCCTGCCCAAACAGGAAGGGATGGTCCCTGAACCGATGACCCCTTATGCCGTGACCAAATTGGATGGCGAGTATTACCTCCGGATGTATCGGGAGCAGTGGGGAGTTCCGACCACTTCCTTGCGCTATTTCAATGTGTTCGGACCACGTCAAAACCCCTCCTCGAGTTATGCGGCGGCAGTTCCCATATTTATACGACAAGCATTGACGGACAGACCCTTGGTCATCTATGGGGATGGTCATCAGACACGGGATTTTATCTATGTCAAGGATATCGTGGGGGCCAATCTTTTCGCCATGGAACAGGGAACGGAAATGTACAATGTGGCCTTGGGGCAAAGTACATCCATATTGGAACTGGCACAACAGATCATCTCCATTACCGGTTCGCGTTCCCGGATAGTTTTCGAGAACGAACGGGCAGGGGACGTCAAACATTCCAGGGCCGACGTGACGCGTTTTGCCGCTTTGGGCTATAACGCCATCTATGAATTGGATAGGGCGCTTTTGGAGACCATCACGTATTATGAACAACAACTAGTGGGAAAACAGCGCGTATGATTGCTTTGGAATTCTGGGACTATATCATCATTTTTTCTTTTTTTGCCGTAACCCTGGGCATTGGGATCTATGTGTCCAAAAGTGCGGGCCGTAGTAGTGCCGACTATTTTCTTTCGGGGCGTTCCATGCCCTGGTGGCTTCTGGGCATGTCCATGGTCGCGACTACATTTTCCACGGATACGCCCAATCTGGTGACTGATATCGTACGGACCAATGGGGTGTCCGGGAACTGGGTATGGTGGGCCTTTCTGCTGACAGGGCTGTTGACCGTTTTTATCTATGCACGCCTATGGCGGAAGTCCAATGTCAATACGGACCTAGAGTTTTATGAATTACGCTATGGCGGTGCACCGGCGCGCTTTTTACGGGGGTTTCGGGCCTTGTACCTCGGTGTGGTCTTTAACGTGATCACCATGTCGGCGGTAACCTTGGCGGCCATTAAGATAGGGGGTATCATGTTGGGGCTGGAACCGTGGCAGACCGTGGTCTCCGCAGGACTGATCACAGTGATATTTAGTGCCATAGGTGGCTTTAAGGGGGTGGTCTATACGGATTTCGTACTCTTTTTTGTAGCCATGATCGGAGCGGTAGGTGCGGCGTATTACTTGGTCAACTTACCGGAGGTCGGAGGGCTTGAAGCACTCCTTGCCCATGAAAATGTTAAAGGGAAACTGGATATCCTACCGGATATGGACGATTCCCGTTCTTGGATCCCCCTGTTGGTCATTCCCCTGGCGGTCCAGTGGTGGAGCTCATGGTATCCGGGTGCGGAACCCGGGGGAGGCGGATATATTGCACAACGGATGCTATCGGCCAAAAATGAAAAACACGCTATTGGGGCCACCTTCTTCTTTAATGTCATGCATTATGCCATACGTCCATGGCCTTGGATATTGGTCGCTCTGGCTTCATTGGTCGTGTTTCCGGACCTGGATAGCCTTCAACGGGCCTTTCCAATTGTATCCCAGGACAAATTGGGACATGACCTGGCCTATTCGGCCATGCTCACCTTGTTGCCCGCCGGTTTGTTGGGACTTGTACTGGCCTCCTTGGTGGCGGCCTATATGTCCACGATCTCCACACAGCTCAATTGGGGGTCTTCCTATATCGTATATGACTTTTACAAGCGTAGGGTCAATCCGGATGCCTCCGAAAAGCAATTGGTACGGGTGGGCCGAATGGCCACCGTGGGCTTAATGTTGGTCAGTGCCTTATTGGCCTTGGTCCTACAGAATGCTTTGCAATTGTTCGAGGTTTTATTGGTCTTTGGCGCAGGCACGGGACTTATTTTTATCCTCCGTTGGTTTTGGTGGCGTATCAATGCTTGGAGCGAGATTACGGCCATGTTCGTTTCAGGTGCCCTTTCCCTGTTGTTCAAATTAACACCAATGGGAGCATACCTGTTCGCAACGGACGTTGGAATCCTGCCCGATTGGTCCGAATATATCGTAGTGGTCGCCTTGACCACTGTTGCCTGGCTTGTCGTAACCTATTTGACCCCGCCAGAGGAGGATGGGGTATTGTACCGTTTTTATCAAAAGACCAGGCCCGGAGGTCCGGGATGGAGGCGAATTATAGCTCGTCATCCAAGTTCCGATCTGGTCGATGCCGAAACCTCTTGGAGCGTCCCCAGTGGTATACTCGCGATGCTCGTGGGGAGTGTTTTTATCTATGCGGCCCTATTTGCCATGGGATACTGGATATACGGTAGGTGGACCTACGCCTTGGTATGGACGGGAATCAGCCTACTGGCAGGAAGTGCACTGCTCCTTTTATGGAAAAGAATTAAAAATATCATTGAATAACCTATTTAAGATCAAAAACAACATTCGATTACAATGAAAACATCTATACCGGTCCATCCGATCGACTATCAACCTGCGGGTCAGTTTGAAGAGACCCGTTTCGAAAAAATACACAATGTCATTTTTGAAGACTCCAAACAGGGCTCTATCCAAGTGGCCCATGAGATGGCCGATTTGATCCGCAAGAAATCCGATCAGGGTGAAACCTGTGTGTTGGGCTTGGCAACGGGCTCATCACCAATCAGGGTCTATGAGGAATTGGTACGCCTTCATCGAGAGGAAGGACTTAGCTTTAAGCACGTGGTGACCTTTAACCTGGATGAGTACCACCCAATGGAGAAAAGCAATATACAGAGTTATCATTACTTTATGCACCAGCATTTGTTCGATCATGTGGACATTGACCCGTCCAATGTGCATATTCCGGACGGTACGATCGCTTCCGATGACGTTAAGGCCTATTGCCGGTCCTATGAGCAGTCGATAGAAGCGGCCGGCGGACTGGATTTTCAGCTTCTTGGTATTGGAAGGACGGGGCATATAGGATTCAATGAACCGGGTTCCCATTTTAATTCGGCTACCAGGGACATTACCTTGGACCATATTACCCGTGTCGATGCAGCCCCGGCATTCAAAGGCCTGGAAAATGTGCCCAGAAAAGCGATTACGATGGGGATTGGAACGATCCGGAAAGCCAAGCGTATCGTACTTATGGCTTGGGGACAGAACAAGGCGGAGGTCATCAAGGGAACTATTGAGGGGGATATGAGTCCGGAGGTTCCCGCGACCTATCTGCAAGAACATGAAAATACCACTTTTGTGCTCGATAGGGAATCTGCCGCCCATTTGACACGTATCGATACCCCGTGGCTGGTGGGCGATTGTAAATGGACGATTGAGCTGACCCATAAAGCACTGGTCTGGCTGAGCTTGCTAAAGGAAAAACCCATCCTGCAGTTGACCGATAAGGATTATAATGATTCGGGCATGTCGGACCTGCTCAGTATGGAACAATCTTCCTATGACATCAATATCAAGGCCTTTAACCGCTTACAACATACGATCACGGGCTGGCCCGGGGGCAAGCCGGGCGCCGATGATACTCATAGACCGGAACGTGCAGCACCGGCATGTAAACGGGTCATCATCTTTAGCCCACATCCCGATGACGACGTCATTTCCATGGGGGGTACCTTTGACCGATTGGTAGCCCAAGGGCACGAGGTACACGTGGTGTACCAGACCTCTGGAAATATCGCAGTTGCCGATCACGAGGCCCTCAAAGTTGCCGAAGTGGCCCAGAGCATGGGGGAGAGCAACATTTTTGAACAGATCATTCAGGACATCGGCCAAAAGACAACCGAGGACTATGACTCCTCCCAGGTAAGAAGACTAAAAGGTACTATCCGACGGGCGGAAAGTATCGGGGCAACACGTTATATAGGTATCCCGGATGACCAGGTACATTTTTTGGACCTTCCGTTCTATGAGACAGGGACCATTAAAAAAAATCCGCTGGGTCCCCAGGATATTGCTATCATGAACCAGATCATTGAAACCATAAAGCCCCATCAGATCTATGCGGCCGGTGACCTGGCCGATCCGCACGGTACCCACAGGGTATGTCTGGAAGCACTTTTTGCTTCCTTGGAAGCGCTCAAGAAAAAGCCTTTTATGAAAGCGTGCTGGGTATGGCTCTATCGGGGAGCATGGCATGAATGGGATATCCATGAGATTGAGATGGCGGTCCCCATGAGCCCCGAGCAGGTCATGCGCAAAAGGAAGGCCATCTTTTATCATCAGACCCAGAAAGATGGTGTGATGTTCCAAGGGGAGGACCTGCGTGAGTTCTGGGTACGGGCGGAAGATCGCAATAAGGATACCGCCCTGAAATATCAAAAATTGGGATTGGCCAGCTATGCGGCCATGGAAGCTTTTGTAAAATACGACTTTTGATATGGCTTTGATCAGTTCAGTTTCTGGAATCAGAGGTACCATAGGAGGTACCCTAGGGAATTCGCTTACCCCAATGGACATAGTCAAATACGCAACTGCGTATGCGACATGGATCAAGAAAAATGCGGATGAAAGACCTACAGTGATTTTGGGACGGGATGCCAGGATCTCCGGTGAAATGGTTTCCCATTTGGTCATTGGTTCGCTGATGGGCATGGGCATCCATATTGTAGACCTGGGCCTTGCAACAACACCCACGGTGGAAATGGCGGTGGTCGATCATAGGGCACAGGGCGGAATCATTTTAACGGCCAGTCATAATCCGATGCACTGGAACGCCCTTAAATTGTTGAACGACAAAGGGGAGTTTCTTTCCAAGGAAGCAGGGGAGACCATCATGGAACTTGCGGAGCATACCGGACTTAGCTTTCCTGAGTCCACGGAATTGGGTACCTATGGCACGGACCAAAATGCCCTTGAACACCACATTGAAGCTATTTTAAAGTTGCCCATAGTGGATCAAGAAGCCATCAAGAAGGCCCATTTTTCCATTGGGGTGGACAGTGTCAATTCCGTTGGAGGCCTGGCCGTACCATTACTTTTGGAAAGATTGGGGGTAGACCATATCGAACAGATCTATGACGAGCCCCATGGCCATTTTCAGCGTGTGGCCGAACCTTTGGCGGAGCATTTGACAGGTTTAGGGGAACTTGTTCGGGAACATCGTTTGGATCTGGGCATCGCCGTAGATCCCGATGTCGATCGATTGGCGTTGGTCGCAGAAAATGGTGTTCCCATAGGGGAGGAAAATACCTTGGTACTTGTTGCGGATCATATCCTTTCCCAAAAATCAGGGCCATTGGTGGCCAATATGTCGTCGACCATGGCCTTACAGGATATTGCCCAAAAGCATGGCGTGCCCTTTTTTGAGTCCCCGGTAGGGGAGGTCCACGTAGTGACGGCGATGAAGAGCCACCATGCAGTTATCGGGGGAGAGGGCAATGGAGGAATCATTTGCCCGGAATTGCATTATGGAAGGGATGCGTTGGTAGGGATAGCGATCGTACTGACCCTGTTGGCCAAAGAAGGACAAACGCTATCGGCCTTAGTGGACCAATTGCCAAAGTACGTTATGGAAAAGACCAAAATGGAATTGTCCGAGGACGTACAGGTCGAGCAATGGTTCGCGAAAATCAAGGCTTCCCATACCGGTATAAAGGTAAACGAGGAAGATGGTCTAAAAATCTATTACCCAAACGGGTGGATCCAATTGAGAAAATCAAATACGGAACCCATTGTACGCTTGTATGCCGAGCATAGGGAGCCAAGCGGTCTAGAGGCCATGATAACCGAGATCCGGAACCTGGTATCCAGTTCATGACAGTGATCATGAACTGGATAGGTGCGGCGGTTTCCCTTATATTTTAATAAAGGTTTGATTTTTGTACATATACCATAATAACAGGTATAAGAGCAGAAATCCTCCAATCGATGCCAATGCATCATAGTAGGGACCTACAAATTGTTCAAGGCCAAATAGCAATTGTTTGGCAATGGAAGGAAAATGGATCACATGGGACAGTACATAGGCCGTAATGGCATTCATTCCAATGACCTTTAAGGGGTAGGCCCATTGCCTATATTTTTTAATGTCCACGATCCAGTAGAAAAGGGCCAGTAACAAAAAGCAGATCCCGGAGGAAAGCAGTACAAAGGAACTGGTCCATATCTTTTTAACGATCGGGTGCCATATATGCAGCACCAGTGCCATGGAAATGCCGACCAGGCCCACGATGGTCAACAACCAAAGTGTCCTGGTCTCAAATGGCCTGGATTTTAGGAGCTCCCCGGCAAAAAGACCGGATAGGGTAGTGGCGGTAAAGCCTAGCCCTGTCAGTAACCACGTATATTGATACCCATCATCGAAGGGACCAAAGATCAAGCGGTCGATATATAGGGCGATGTTCCTATCGGGTAATAGCTCACTGGGGCCTGTTCCGGGGACATATAAGAATTCCAGTAACAGGGTGTAGACCAGTAAACAACCAAGAAAAAGGAGGTATCTTCCCTTCTTCCCCAGATGTATATAAGCGATACAGGTGAACAGATAACCGACCGCAATGGCCTGAAGTGTGTTACTGAACACCTGGAACTTTTGTAGGTCGAAGTGCAGGAGGTTGCCCTGAACGACCCAACCCAGGATGAACAGGATGACAAACCTTCTGATCAAGTGGGGGTACAGACTGAATTTATTCGACGTGGAACGGACCCTGCGCTCCATGGAAAAGGGAATCACCGCACCAACCACAAAAAGAAAGAGAGGCATGATAATGTCATAAAAATGAAAACCAAACCAATCAGGATGGGAAAACTGTTCGGCAAAAAATGCAGTGGTCCCAGTTTGTGCCCCCTGGTGGAGATTGTAGAAAAAATGATCGGCAAAAATGATCATCAACATATCGAACCCCCTGAGCACGTCAATGGACAGCAATCGCTTGGAGGTGTCTGTAATGGCAGTATTTTTCATGGCCGGTTATATTTGGTTATAACAAAAATGCCCTGACCAATGGAGTCCACCGGGCCAAGGCATTTGCATCAATATAAAACTAACTCAATTATTTCCAAGAATGTTTAAGGTTCAATGATGACAAAGGAACCTCCTTCGGGGAAATTGGCCACTAGGGCCCAACCCGCTGTCATTTCGGTTATAGCAATTCCGAAGGACTCGCCCAACGTCCCAAACTGGGTCTTGGGTATTCGGAACTCAATGGCATTGGTCTGATCATCGAGGGCCACGATCCCAGAGGAGGTCAAATTGGCCGCCGAACCTGCAATAGCGTTCCAGGCCCATCCTCCAGCAGGGTCTGCATGTGCATAAAAACTGCCCGACCCATTGCTGACCAAGGGGCCTTCGAACAGGAATTCTGCCCCGGAGTTCTCTGGCCAAGTGCCATGAAGGAATCCGGTTGCCGGATCGCCATCACTGTTGATGAACATATCCACCAGTTCCATTTGCATGCTGGTATTTCCCTCAAAATAGATGTTGACGTTTTCTCCACCGGCCCATACCTTCATACGTTGAATAGATCCGGTACCTGAGGTATTTTCAGCGGCGATCTCCACATCCGTCCAATCCTCGAATTCCCCATCAATGTCAATATTGATGATGATAATCTCGGGAGCCGTGATGGTCTTTGAAATAAAATCGCTTTCCCCGGCTTCATTGGTGGCGGTCAATGACACCGTAATTTCACCTCCTATATCATAGGTATATATCGGATTTTCCTCATAGGAATAGAACTTTAAGTCCCCAAAGTCCCATTGGTAATCCGTTGCATTCTCTGAGAGATTGGTGAAGGTGAACGTACTTTCGTCATTGCTAAAGGAAAAGTCCGCCACAGGGCCCGTACCATTCCCTGCACTGTCATCGTCATCAGAACATCCTATACAGAACAAGAGGGTTAGCATCCCTAAAATTAGCTGTAGATTTTTCATAATATTCGTTTTAAGAAGTTGGTTAATTGATTGTAATTGTATGGTTCAGGTCGTTGTATCCGGTGGCAGCTTCCCAAACATTGGCATTGGCCAGTCGTATACTGTATTCGGGTCTGCCCTGTAATGATTCGAAGGAGTCTGCAATTTCCAAGAGCAGTTCATAACTGCCTTGGGGTACGTCCGAGATATCCAGGGTCTCTTCCCATTCGAAGGTTGAATCGGGAACCAGCCTTCTGATATCAAGTTCCAATGGTTTTTTGAATAAGGTTCCGTCCGCAGTCGATCGTAGTACCAGATAAGAGTTCTTGGTACTGTAAACAGGCGCAAAGCCTAGATTCTCCATGTCCAACCGAAGCTCAAGGCTGCTGGAAACTTCTTCCTCTAGGGTAGCATGTCTCAGGGCCAGACGATAGCCCAGTCTACGTTGGAAATCTTCAAAACAATTGGCATTTCTCCAACCGTCCAGCACAGGCCCATAATAATCCAAGTTCAAATACGTCCATTTCAGGAGCTCCATTTCCGTTTCCGCGGTCGTACAGTCGGCCAATGGGATGTCCACGGGAGGACAGGTTTCCCCGCCTGTTGGAACATAAAGGGCCTCTTTGCTAATGTACTCCTTTTCGACCTCTATATCCTGATACGTCCCATAATCGGTGGTACTGGCCATAAAGCAATCATTATGGAAGCCGACCCTGGCCCGGTCACTTGTTCCATATCCTATATCCGAACCCATGGCCGTGGAATAGTCAAAAATTGCCTGTTTGTACAATGGGGTCCTTACCTGTATCTTGATGTTCTCCGGGAGCACTTCCAGCATTTTGGTCAGCAATGCTTCCCTACCTTCGGTATCGGCCAATCCATTGGAAGAATAGTACCACTCTCCCCAGGCACCTATAAAACCGGCCTGCACAAACGCGATAATATCTGCATTCGCTTCAAAAAGAGGGGCCAGTTGGTCCAAGTGGGTCTCCATGACGTCAATGGGCGCATCGGTTCCGTTCTGGTCATTGGTATAGGCAAAACGGAGCACGCATTTGACCCCGGCCTCCCTAAACCGTTCCATATCGGTCCGAAACAGTTCCAGTTGTGCCGTACTAAGCGGCCCGTCCTTGAATTGCTCCAAATAATACAATCGCAGTATAAGGCTTACATTTTGGTTCTTAAGGTTGTCCAATGCCGTAGGGTCCACCGCATTCCCTTCGGAAAACACCGTCCAGGTATGCATAAATCCACGTTCTGGATTGGTAAATACCTGTTGGGAGACCTGATAATCGATTTGGGAGACGCCCGCTTCGATCGGTGGTTCTTCGGTGGGTTCCGTGCCTCCGCCATCGCTTTGACAGTTCCAGTTGAAGGCCAGGAAGACCAGGCCCAATATAAAATGATTTGTCATTTTTATCTTTTTCATTAGAAGTCGTTTTTCATCCAATTATAGGGAGTTCTTTTAATCCAATTTCCCCTGGTAAAGTCAGGAAAATCCTGAGGTTCCCCATTGTTTTCAATAGAGACCTCGGAGAGTGGGGTAATTGCACTCCAAGCGGCTGCATCATATGCGTCGATAGGGGGTGCGATGTTCTTTTTTGCAGATTCCACAAAGGCATTGATCACAAAGAAGTCCATACCGCCATGTCCCGATCCCTCGGCAAATTTTCCATACTTTTTCCAGAGCGGGTGATCGTACTTTTCCAGCCAACCCGAGGCATCGTCCCAGGTGTGCGGTTCGGATTGTCCCTCGATATAGATGCGGTTGCCATCGACCTCCCAGAGGCCCTTGGCACCCTGTACCCTAAACCCAAGGGAGTAGGGGCGGGGCAAGTTGCAATCATGGGTCACGATTATCGTCTCCCCATTTGCGGTCTCAATGGTGGACGTAATGACATCCCCTTGCTTAAACTTCAATTTGGCATTGGGATGGTCCTTACCGCCGTGTTGCACAATATAATTATGGAGTCCGATTCCTTTGGTCGCATAGGAGGATATCGACAAAAAGCGGTTACCGCGGTTGATATCGCACATGGCTGCGATGGGACCGGCACCGTGAGTTGGATAGACATCGGCATTTCTTTTTAGGGAATGGTTGGTGCGCCAACTGGCTTCCGAGATGGCCTTTTCACCAAATTCCACACCACCTCCATAGGGCTGCTTGCCGTTGTTGAACTTTACCTCCCGTAGGTCATGTTGATAGCCGCATCTAAAGTGCACTAATTCGCCAAAAACTTGTTGTTTGACCATGTTGAGAACGGCCAGTACATCCCTTCGATAATTCACATTTTCCAAAAGCATGAGCTGAGTCCCTGTCTGTTCATGGACTTCGACCAGATCCCAGCATTCCTCAAGGGTATTTGCAGCTGATACCTCGAGCCCGGTATATTTGCCCGCTTTCATGGCGTCCTTGGCCATTAGGGTATGCCAAAGCCAAGGTGTGGAGATGATCACCGCATCGACTTGTTCCATTTCCAAAAGGTTTTGGTAGTCATAATCGTTCTTTCCAAATACTTTGGGTCGGGCGAAACCAGCTTTGGCTATCAATTCGTTGGCCAATGTGGTACGGGCAGGGTCAATATCACAGATGGCAACGATTTCAATATCCTTCCTGAGCAACAGGTTGTTCAGGTGATTGGTGCCCCGAAGGCCCACACCGATCATACCGATTCTTAATTTTTCACTGGGGTCCCACTGCCCATAGGTAAAAGAGGGGGCGATGGAGAGTCCAATGCCCGCCAATGTTGATTTTTTTAAAAATGTTCTTCTTGAATCCATAGCCCTGTGCCCAATTGGTTTTAATGCTTGTTCCATATTTAATTGTATCCTGGGTTCTGTAGAAAAGCGCCTTTGCCCTCTGAGATACGTTGGAGCGAAAAAGGAAACAATACTTTGTAGGGGGCACTTTCACTCGATACGCCATTCAGGTCATTGGCGTATTCCACATATTTTCCATGTCTAATGAGGTCGGAACGGTATTGCCCGTTCTCGCACCAATACTCATGGGACCGTTCCACTAATATCATGGTGTTGAAACTGTCGATGTCGGTATGCCCTGTCAATTCCAGTGGCGCTATTTGGGCCCTTTCACGTACGATGTTCACTAGGTCAATGGCCTCTTGGGTTCCCCCTCCGTTCATATTGGCCAAGGCTTCCGCTTTGGACAATAGTACATCGGCAAAGCGATATTGAATTATATCCACTGTGGTCAGTCCAGTGCTCCGATCGGCATCCGCCGCTATTTTAAGGGGCAATGGACCCAATTGCATATAATTGGCCGGGTTTTCACGGTTGTAGGTAACTCCATCGGTACCTGTATACTCTGCTATGAGATTGGTTTTTCGGATGTCCCCTTCTTCAAAAGAGTCATAAAATTTCCAAGAACTTTGGATGGTTCCCCACCCTCCACGTTCTGGAAAGTTACTGGGCAGCACCATTAATTGCCATTGGTTTTCGCTGGTACCTGCATAATCGGCAGGGATGGCCCAAATGACCTCCCTACTGTCCACCGGGGCCTCAACGTCCCAAAGCCCTACGTAATCATCTTCCAATTCGTAATATCCCATATCCAAAATTGCATTGGCCTGAGCCAGTACATCGCCCCAACGCTTTTCATGAAGGTACAGGCGAATCAAGATCATACGCGCCAAACCTTGGCTGAACCGCCCATAGGTGGCCTCTTCCGGTGTTGGTAGCCCTTCTATGGCAGCCAATAGGTCCGTTTCTATAAAAGAGACCATTTCTTCATGGGAAAGTCTGGCCAGTGGAGCCTCTTCCAGTGGGTTTTGAAGGATTTCCAAGGGAGCGATGACCAAAGGACCATACATATCGAAGAGCTCATAGGCCAAAAGACCTCGTGCACAGCGAATTTCAGCAATGCCCTGTTCCTTGATGTTCTCATTGACATCGGAGTTGGCGATCCTATCGATACTCAAGGTCATCGCACTGATTTTGTTATAAAACGTATCATAGAAACGGGTGACCCCAGTGGTCGTGGGATTATATCGGTGCAAAGTGGCCTCTTGCTGTACGGCATAGTTTCCTTGGAGGATTTCAGTGGTGGCGTCCAATACGAACATCAGTCCGTTTTCCGAAGTGGTATGGATACCATCGGACCAAGCCCCCCTTAAGGGATGGTAGGCCGCGATGACCAACGCCTCGACATCTGCTTCGGAAGATGGAAATATACTAGGGTTGATCTCATCGTAATTGATGGATTCCAATTCTGGGTCACAGCCGGTCAATACAATTGCGACTGTGAGGAAAATATATGTTTTCAATCGATTCATGACAATGTTTTTTAAAATTTTAAATCAAGTCCAAGCGTGTATGACCTTACATTGGGGTAGGCCGCGGTGTACGCATCTGTTTCCGGGTCAATACCATCATAGGGAGTGATTACAAACAAGTTTTGTCCATCCAGTCTAATGGCTGCACTGTTGATTGCCGATCCAAACCATTTTTTGGGTAGGTTGTAGGACAGGGATACGTTCTGCAATCGGATGAACCAGGCATCTTGCAGGAAAAAATCACCTGAACCGTATTGGGTGTACCCAAAATGGGAGGCTGGCCTTGTCGTGGATGGATTTTCAGGGGTCCATCGATTAAGCACGTTTCTTAGGGCATTTCGCCCATTGGTCGCGACACCCACCGCAGTGACCCCGTAGGTGAAATCCGTCTGGTCGATAATCTGTCTTCCGAACATGCCGTTGAAGTTAAAGTTCAATTGAAAGTTCTTATAGCGAAGGGTACTGGCAAACCCGGCAATGAAATCCGGGTCGGTAGACCCCATAAGTACAATGTCCGCTTCATCGATCCTACCGTCTGGAGCTCCTGTTCTGATAAAACGACCGTTTTCATCGACTTCCGGGTTGCCATCGGCATCCCTTGAAAAACCATTGACATCCTTTATCTTGATCTGCCCGGGAAATAGGTCCGGCTGTGCCTCAACGATTTCATCTGCTTGCATGATACCATCTGAGATATAAGTGTAACGAGCCCTGATGGGATCCGTATCGTTCTCATAAACGGCCGGTCTGAAATCCTCGGCACGTTCTTTCCATCTGTCCCGGTATTGGGAGTAGGTCAGGGTGCTTCTCCAGAGGACATCTTCTGAACGGATGATGTCTGAACTCAAGGTCAATTCAAATCCCTTACTCTGCGTCCTTCCCACATTGGCCCAAACGGAATTGATCTCGTTATATGAATTGATAGGTTTTTCCATCAGTAGGTCTGATATTTCTTTGTTGAACACTTAGACCGATCCATAGATACGTTGGTTCAAAAAACCAAAATCAAGTCCGATGTTGGTTTCCTTGGTGGTTTCCCATTTAAGATCCGGATTGGCCAGTCTTGAGGCAAAGACCCCAACATTGATCGATTCATCGGGTCCCAGATAGGCAGGTTGTGCGTAATAGGCGGCAAAAGCATTACCGCCGATATCGGCATTACCTGTTTCCCCATATCCGATCCGGAGTTTGAATTGGGATATTTCATCTTTAAGGTTTTCCATAAAGGGCTCCTCACTGAGGTTCCAACCCACGGCAATAGAAGGGAATATACCGTACTTGTTGTTGGCGGCAAAAACACTTGCCCCATCCTTACGTACCGTTGAGGTAAGAATATATCTGTCCTTGTATACGTAGTTGACCCGCGCAAAATAGGACACGAAATTGTTTTCGGTTTTTGAGGACCCTACAATTTTTGTCCCTGCACCTGCATTCAGGTTGTTCCATAGAAAGGCATCCGATATGAAATCCGTGTTTCCAGCGGAGGTGCTTTCAGAGCGGTATTTTTGAGAGGAATAACCGATTAGGAAGTTCAAGCTGTGGTCTTCCTCGATGGTCGTGGTATAATTCAGGGTCAAGTCCAATAATCGATCGTTTTTTTCCTGTTCGGCGACCGATGCCCTTCCATTCTCCAGTTCTCCCCATAAAGTGGTCCTGGGCAGATAGGTGTTCCTGCTCGTGTTTCCCTTGTCGAAACCTGCTTGCATACGCGCGGTCAATCCCGGAATGGGTTTTACTTCTAAATAGAAATTCCCCAAGGTCCTGTCAATGACCCCCTCATCTGCAATGGTGAGCAAGGATAGCGGGTTGGGCTCCAAGGCACTGTCCGGGTTGATCGGGTAGTTTCCGAATTCATCGATGGGCTGGATATGTGGCCCTTGTTGTATGGCTCCACGTATGATTCCCGAGTTCTCATATTGATCACCTCCCAATTGAGAATTTTGATTGTTGATACGGCTGGTGGTCAGGTTCAATCCAAAATTGACATATTTGTTCAAGGTCTGGTCAATATTGATCCGAAGGGAAGAACGTTCGAAACCGGAATTTTTTACAATTCCATTCTGTTCGTAGAAGTTACCGGAAAGGAAGTACCGGGTCGATTCACTTCCGCCCCTCACCGAGAGGTTGTGCTGTTGGATGGACCCATCGCGGGTGACAAGCCCCAACCAATCGGTGCCCTGGCCAGCGTTACGAATCTGTTCATCAGAATAAAACCGGGTAAATGCCACCCCGTTGACCGGATTGGCAATGGCATCCTCCAAAGTTCGGTCACTATACGGGTAGACCCGATTGAGAAAAGCCCAGTTTTCGTAAGCGGCATCATTGCGTAATTGCATCCATTCCTGAAGACCGAGAATCTCATAGTTGTTGATGTAGTCCTGAAAGGAATAGGACGTTGAGTAATCGACACTGATTTTGCCCATCTTGCCCTTTTTGGTCGTGATCAAGATTACCCCGTTCGATGCACGCGCACCATAAATGGCTGTGGAACTTGCATCTTTAAGTACTTCAATGGACTCGATATCATTGGGGTTGAAAGAGTTGAGAATACCTTGTGTACCCCCATCATATCGGTTCCCCGAGTCAGGTTGTTGAAAATCGGTGATGGGAAAACCGTCCACGACAATGAGTGGTTGGTTGCTGGCATTTATGGATGCAGCACCACGTATCCTAAAATCCTGTCCCCCCCCGGGCTGTGCACTGTTCTGTACAATCTGTAATCCAGAAACGCGACCTTGAAGGGCTTGGCCCACCGAAGGTGTGGAAGAAAGGACAAGTTCCTCACTTTTGACCGAAGAAATGGCCCCTACCACATCTTTCTTCTTTTGGGTTCCATAACCCACGACCACGACCTCGTTAAGGTTGGTGGTGTCCGGTAACAACTTGATGGAAAGTGTAGTTTGTCCATTCAGTGCGATTTCCTGGGTGATGTAACCTATATAGGAAAAGACCAAGGTATCGGACCCACTTGGGACTGTTATTTCAAATTCTCCATCAAAGGAAGCAGTGGTACCTTGATTCGTACCCAAGACCATAACGGTAGCACCAGGCAGCGGTTGATCGTTCTCATCCACTATTGTACCTGTGACCGACCTGTTCTGTTGGATTTGGTCCGCTATTTTGGCATTGGCATTGGTATGGACCAAAACACCCAGCATGAATGCCAGATACACCCCAAGGCGTAAAATTCTTGTGCCCCTGTGGGCTACATGGCACAATTTAGTTATCGGTTTTTCCATTTTGTAATTCAATTAGCTAGTTAGTAAAAGTTTTATCTGGTTCAACGTTAGCTGAATCGACAGCGGCACGTTTTATTTTAAAGTTTTTTACGGTTTGAATATGTATCTTGAATGTCCTCTTTCAAGCCCCTCAAGAGCTCTTCGTTCACTTCCCGGTCAGGGATATAAATCGAAAGGCTGTGGATATTCAATTTTATATTTGTTTTAAGAGTTATTAAGTAGTTGATTAACTGTTGTTTAAATGTTGTTTAAATGTTGTTTGATAAATTTTTAACATACTTATGGTTGCTAATGTAATTGTTGAATATGGATTTTCAAAGGATTTTAAGAAAAAATGTGTACGTACACATTAAATTATTGTGTACGATAACACTTTATCTGTGAGATAGCTATGGGATAGGGTGTAGGTTTGGACAAATCTTTGTTTAAAGTTTTTGGAATTTATCAGGACCATTGTAAAATTAGTTTTTATGGTTTGTTGGATAGGGCGGTCAATGTATACCACTTGCGACGGATGAAAAAAATGGGAGGTACTGAAACCTACCTCTGGTAATGTCTGTAAAAAAAAGGGTTCCTGGCTATTCAAAAACCAATGCTCACTGAATAGGTTATCTGATGTTTAAACAATAGAATATAAGTTCTTTTAAGTTCTGCCCAGTCTGAGCTGTACAAGTAATCGGTTCAATTGTCTGCTTTGGTGGTATAAGTGATTTCAAGGTTATTGCCTTTGGTCAATATTAACATACGAAGTACAACACAAAGTTGATTCCGGACAATCGGTTGAAGAAAGTACCTTGAAGAATTGGTCAAAGATGTTCGTCCATCCTCATTGGCCTAATGATGACTTCTATGGTTGTGGAGTTGGGAAATAAATAGCCTCTCAAATTGTTTGTTTTAAACAAACAATTTGAGAGGCCTTTCATCTTATCGATGCTACAGCGAGCTTTATGTTACCTTCCATATAAAAAAACCGTGACATTGTAGCATAGCATTGTCACGGTTTTTTATTTTTTTAAGGATGTCGATCTATTTGTCCATGGAACCCACGGTCACGGGCCAAACATCATTGGAACTGTTGATGTCCGGCAATAAGCGTTCTGGATCTATTACCAAGGACCTTAGTGTTTTATCGGTTTTCAGATAATGGTTCCAGCTATTGCCCTTCATCCAGATTTCTACGGGGAGGTCAATGTTTTCCGTACTCCCGTCCCCATAAGTGGCCAGCATCTTTACCGGCATTGGGATGGCCTGTCTGTTGTCCAACACGACCACATACCCACCCTCATAGGGTACCACGGTATTGATGGCCAGATCAATATTCGCATTTCCATAGAACCAACCTTTCCAGAACCAATCCAAATTCTCGCCAGCGACATTTTCCATATGGTTAAAGAAATCCGCAGGGGTAGGATGCTTGTAGGCCCAGGTTTTGATATAGGACCTGAATGCATTGTCAAAACGTTCGTTGCCCAAAATATATTCACGCAACATGGCCAGGCCCAGTGCCGGTTTCCTATAGGCCACCATGCCCAAATTGATGCGGCCATCTGCCACATCAGGGTAGGTCTCGATTCCCTGTCTTGTGGGACTGGTATAATAATTAAGGGATGTACGTGGACTGGTCAGCTTGGATTCATACTCCCCATCGTTAAAGGCCTCTGTGGAATAGTGGTTTATAAAGGTGTTGAACCCTTCGTCCATCCAAGGGTACAACCGCTCGTTGGAACCCACGATCATGGGGAACCAATTGTGCCCGAACTCATGGTCCGTGACGCCCCAAAGTCCACGACCGGTACTTTTATAGCTGCAAAAATTGACCCCTGGATACTCCATGCCCCCTACATTGGATGCCACATTGATGGCATTGGGGTAGGGGTATTCGAACCATTTTCGGGAATAGTGCTCTATGGAAGCTTTGGAATATTCCGTTGACCGCTCCCATGCGCCGTTTCCACTGGACTCCCTTGGATAAGCGGATTGTGCCATTGCTTTTCTGCCACTGGGCAGATTTATTTTGGCCGCATCCCAAATAAAGGCCTTCGAGGAAGCAAATGCGACGTCCCTTGCATTCTCTATCCTAAAATGCCAAGTGACGTTCCCGCTTTTCACAGGTCTTGTCACCGAGGGGTCGTTCACTTCCTCCGGGGTGATGATGAATACGGTCCCGTCACTCTTTGAGGCACGGTCCAGACGTTCCAACTGCTGTGTGGTCAACACTTCCCTTTTGTTGACAAGCTCCCCTGAACCTACCACGATATGGTCATAGGGAACAGTAATACTGTAATCAAAATCACCGTATTCAAGATAAAATTCACCGGCACCCAGATAGGGTTCCACGTTCCACCCTTTGACATCATCGAACACCAACATTTTAGGGTACCACTGGGCCAAGGAATAGATGGTGCCCTCCTCAGTGGCCAGTCGTCCCATCCTGTCCATGCCCCTTTCCGGGATCTTAAAGGAAAACTCCATAGAAATTTCTGCCGTTCCCCCATTGGCAGGGATGGGCTCGTTGAAGAAGACCTGCATCCGCGTATCGGTGATAAGGTACTTTGACGAAACGTTGCTCTTTTTCCCTGTTTTGGCCTGAAGTTCCGAAATGGTGTACCCCCCGTCCACATCTCCTGCATACCTGTCCCCACCAATGGGGGTGGTCAATGTGCCCCTGGAAGTTTCGGTAAATCGGTTCTGTTCGAGGGACATCCAGACAAAATCCAAGGTTTCCGGGCTGTTGTTGGTATAGGTGATCATCATATTTCCTTTTAAGACATGGGAGCCATCGTCCAAGGCCACATTAATAGTGTAATCCGCTGTGTTCTGCCAATATTTTGGTCCCGGTTTTCCCGTAGCAGAGCGATAGACCGAGCCTTGACGGTACATGAATGGGCCGAACTTTGACTGGTTGTCCTCTCTCAGGGCATCCTGTCCCGTTACATTGACGCTGGCCAGAACAAAACAAAGGGACCAGAATATTCCTGTTTTGTTGAATTTCATTTTGATCATATGGGTGATTTTTTATTTTAGTGTACCATAATCGGGTACGCTTTTGTTTCATTGTGAAAGATACTCATATTAAATAAATTTTTTAAAGATAGAACTTGTCAAAGGTAACCAGGGAAAACACATGGGCTCTCATTGTAAAGGTCAATTTGGCAATTGAAACTGAGCTTTCCAAGAGTCAAAATCATTGCTGTCCCATTAAAGTTTAAAAAAGTTCTTTGAAATATTTGAAATATAGTTAGTTACAGAGGTATTTCGGTTAAACGGATTTCAATTTTAACTTTTGCAATTCCACAAAGAATTG